>JAFTID010000048.1 GCA_017457085.1 Phascolarctobacterium sp. | reverse complement strand
TGGGTATTCAAAGTTTTTGAGGGGCACCTTTCCTGAGGGTCATTCGTGAGGGACAAACTTGAGGGGCGTTTTTGAGGATTTGGTTTGAGGGGCAAACTTGAGGGTTTGCCCCAAATTACATAAGAAATGCAGTAGGGTCTTTCAAAGATCATACTGCATTTTTACTTTAGGAGCACTTATTGAACTCCAACACTTCTTTTCTTATGATTGGATTGCATCATCATTCATTAGAAAAGGAGATCATATGAATAG
The DNA here is from genome assembly GCA_017457085.1 of Phascolarctobacterium sp. Lineage (GTDB taxonomy): Bacteria > Bacillota > Negativicutes > Acidaminococcales > Acidaminococcaceae > JAHHUH01. The sequence goes on along the minus strand of JAFTID010000048.1, from coordinate 76,274 downwards.
TATCACAGAACTGCTAAACATTGAAGACAATAACCTTAGAGTTACCAATATCTCTATCGAAGGTTCCCAAAAAACTATTACCTTAGAAACATTGCCTTCCGCTCATTACTGTCCTGCTTGCGGCTTCCGTATGTATTCTAAGGGAATCAAGGTACGCAAAATCAGACATCCTATTCTGCAAGACGGTTACAAGCTAATAATCGCCTTGAAACAAAGACGCTGGCTCTGTACCAACAAAAACTGTCGTTACAATATTAGTGAATCATTTAAGTTCGCCAATAAGCACAGGCGTACAACTAACGCTACAGATTTGCTCATCGTTTTCGCCCATCGTAATCTTTTGGAAACTTCTGCTTCAATAGCTAATCGCTTTAATGTCTCTGACACTTATGTGCATGAAGTTTTTTCGCGCTACGTGAAGATGAACCGACTTCCTTTTACGGATGCCATCTGTGTTGACGAAGTTTTCATCGACTTGGACGAACACTGCAAATATGCATTGGTCATTCAAGATTTTCATACTGGTGAGCCAATAGACTTATTGCGTAGCAGGCGCAAGAATGTCACCGAACCTTATTTCTTGTCCATTCCACGTGATGAACGTGATGCCGTAAAATATCTAATTACCGACATGTATAATCCCTACATAAATTATGTTGACCAGTATTTTCCCAATGCAGTGCCGGTAATAGATTCATTTCACGTCATTCAGTGGATTACTAGACTAATAGATAATTATATCCGTCAGTTGCTGAAAAAGTTTAAGGCAAGGGACAAGGAACGTGAACAAGCTCTCTCAATAGAACGGCAACGTCCCGTACATCTACCTATGTCTGACGAAGTGTATCTGCTTCAAAACTACAGGTGGTTAATTCTTTCCAACCAGATGAACATAAAATACCATAGCAACTTACGTATAGATTCACACTTCCGTTATTATATGAATACTTACGACTACGAAGAAGCTCTTTTCAGAATAGACTCAAACCTACAAGAACTGCGCGACTTGAAGGAACTGTACATACAATTCAACCAAAGAAATGCAGACAAACCGCTATCTGCACGTAATGAATTAGAAGAATTAATTTATCTGTACAGTAATTCAAGCCATGAGATGTTCAGACAATTTTCCGAACTGCTTGAAAAATACAAAGACCCTATTATTAATTCCTTCATAATGGTTGAAAAGGTCAGTTCCAAGAACGAGAAGAGCAGATTGTCCAATGGTCCAATTGAATCAATGAACAGAAAGGCAAAAGATTTAAAACGGATTGGCAGAGGGTTCAAGAATTTTGAACATTTCAGAAACCGTTTCTTATACGCCGTTAGAGAAAATCCGGAACTTAATGTTTCTTCTGATAAAATTGCACCTACATTTATAAAAGATGATGAGTAAAGTTTGACTATTATTAGAAAAGGGACTGGCTTCACAGCCAGTCCCTCAAGTTAGACCCTCAAACCAGACCCTCACGATTAACCCTCAAAAACACGGTGTTAAAAATGAGGAAACCCTCAAGTTAGACCCTCAAAAACTTTGGCAAACCCTCAAAAAGTTTGATTATCCACAAAGCTCCCACTGTATTAAGTGAGAGCTTTGTGATTTGTAGGAGATAAATGAGTTATGATGTATGTTGGAAAACTCCGAAGAGTCTTGACCACTATTTAGTATTCAGCGCCGCAATTACTTCCTGTGTCAAGTCCTTGCCGCCAGCAATCATAGCGCCAGCGTTTACAACGCTGTCAATATTGTTGGTCTTGGCAACACGTAGGATAATGCGTCTAATCTTTTTATTGATGGGGTCATACTTGCCTTTCTCAAACTGCGCCATTTGCGCGTTCAGCTTGTTGGCAAGTTCAATCTTTTCCTTATCAGTAGCAAGCACCTTGGATTCAGTATTGAACTGTTCCTGCAAACGAGCCTTTTCAGCAATAACCTCTTGGGCAACTTGCTTGATGCCGGGGTAGTTTGCAACAACAGCGTTCCAATCCACAAAGCCAAGCTCTGCGGCGAAGGCACTGGTGCTAAAGCCCAAAGCCATCATCGCGGAGCAAAGTAAGGTCATAAGTTTTTTCTTCATTAATATATACCTCATTGTACTTCTTTGGTTTCGCCCCAAATTTTTGCCATGATACCTGCATATTCAACTTCCAAGAATTTAGCACATTCCCCAATAATCGCATTAACTAACGCAGGATTAAAGGTGCTATCTTCAGTAACCAAGCAAGCATTCAACAACAGGTCACCTTCCGGAGTAACGACAAACTTGAATACTCTATAATTGTTGTTAAATTCATTCAAGTACGGTGCAATTTTAGTAAAAGCTTCGCCTTTTACCAAACCGCTTACAATTTGTACTTGCAACATGGAATACACACTATTGTCAATCAAAACTGCAAAAGGCAGAATTTGTCCTTTGATTTGTATTTTGCTTCTGAAAATTGTTGCGTTATTCTCGTCCTTAGTTTCAACAATTTCAAAGCATTCAATTTTATTTTCTGCAAAAAAATCTTTCAATCTTTTTGCTCTTGCATTAACCAATTCTTTATTTTCCATAATGAAATAAACTCCAACACTTTTATTTTTAACAAGGCTGCCACTTTCGAAACAGCCTTGTCATTTTTAGTTAAGCTATCTTGAAATTAGAAAGTGAATCTCAAGCCTGCATCAACACGCCATTTTTGTTCAACATCCGCACCAAAGTTGCGTTCATAGCTTGCATAGATGTAGCTATTGTCATTAAGTTGAGCAGTGCCACCGATTTGCATTTCGTACCAGGTGTCACCAAAGCTCATAGAAGTATCATTACTGATACCAAATCTTTGATCAGTATATTTAGTGTCATAATCACCACAGAACTCTTTAGCAACAGCAAGTTTTGCATAATAGCTTGCTTTAGCAAGTTTTTGACCAATACGCAAGCCCAAACGACCAACTAAAGTATCGTAGTCATCTTGTTGTACGAACATTTTACCTGCTTTAGCGGTAGAAGTAGTATAATCAGCACCTTCAACTCTACCCATGGTAAATTCTGCACTAGGTTCTACATAGAAGCCTTTGCTGGTTTCAAAACGTTTGCCATATTCAGCACTAATAGAAGTTGCCCAAGTATTGTAATCAGCTTCCATTTCACCAATGTGGTAACCGCCATCAATAGTAAATTCATTATCAAGTTTACTGCGTTTCATAATCAAGTCAACATATTGACCATCTTTACCGTTCCACGCACCATAAATACCAAGGCTTACTACAGAGTTTTCACCACGACCACTAGCATAAGTGCTTTCACCATCGCCATAGCTTGCAGCTGCACCAACAGTCCAGTTACCAATTTTTTTGTCGTAGCCAAGTTGATATGCTTTGTAACTGTTGGTGTACTTAGTATTTTGAGCATCCATTTCTTGTTTGGTGTTGTAGTATTTAGCCCAAATACCTTCTTCGCCTTCCGCCATACGCAAATCGCCCATACGTTTCATAAGGTCATTTGCTTCTGCACGCCACATCATAGCAGTTGCGGTCATTGCAGATTTAGCGCCTTTCATCATAGCAGTTTCTACCTTTTTGGTATCAGTAGTTTCACCATAATGAATGCTACCTTCAACAACAGAAGATTTACCATCTTGGCTAAATTCGATATCACCATAGCTCAAGGTTTTAGAACCAGTTACCATGCCTTCTTCGATTTGAACTTGGCCTTTCAAATCATTAATTGCTTCTTCACCTGCGTAAAGTTTTTCTGCAAGTGCCATCAGTACACTTTCAATTTTTTCTTTATCATTTGTATTGATAGAGCTGGTTTTTACATTAACTACAGAATCTTTTTCTGCAGCTTCGATTTCCACTTTGCCGCCAAGAATGTTATTTTTATCATCATGGTTATAAATGAAAGTGGTTTCACCATTATAGTAACCAATTTTAACATCACTATTTTTTGCATCGTTCATGTGAACAATACCACCAGTGCCTCGCAACGCTTCAACAACAGTTGCATCTTCAGAAGTATTGAACCATTCAGCACCTTCGTTCAAGGTAAGATCCAAACTGCCAACACTTTGTTTAGCACCAGTCCAAGATGCACCATTAGCAAAAGTCAAGTTCAGTTCTGCATCAGCATTAGTACCAGTGTAATTACCTTCCCAACTATCTTCTTTGCCATCAAAGGAGAATGTGCCGATAGCTTTATCGCCTTCATCAACAGCCATCACCATCATTCTGTTTCTAAGGTTGAAAGTTACAGGTTTTTCACCAAAATGAATATCGCCTTTAATATTCAAACCATGTTTTTTACCTTCGTTAGTTACACCAACATTAGCTTCAACTTTACCATTGCCGATAATTTCAATTGCCGCACCTTCTTCACCAGCAACAATTTTACCGCCACCAATAGCAACTTTAGAACCGTCACTTACACCAACTGCAGTTTTACCCTTGGTATCGGAACTAATATCAACTTTACCAGTAATGGTGATGTTGCCTTTTTCTTTAGTTTGAAGAACTGCAGTAGTTTCATTACCTTCGCCAGCTTTATCATTTGCTTTCAAGGTTACAACACTATCTTTATTATTTTCGATAGTAATATCCTTACCTTCTGCAAGAAGTGCAGTAGCACTGCCACCGTTGCCAGTAGCTTCAGCAGTAAGAGATACATTGCCCACATCGGTCATATGTACATGACTATCTTTAGCCAAAATACCGTGTGCATGCGCGCCTTCTCCAGTAGCTTTAGCAGTACCAGTAAGCACTTTGCCATCTAACTTAACTTCAGTAGTAGCATCTTCAATTACATTTTCTTCAGAATCTTTAATTGTGGGTGCTTGAATTACAGAAGTAATTTCATAGTCTTTGTCGTTTGCGGGTACATCAAGAATAACGTGGTCAACGTGTTCATCTTTAGGTTTTTCATTACCTTCTTTGTCTTTATCAAGGTTACCAAAGTCGATAACTACTTTACCATCATCATGTTTAACTTCCACAACAGGTTTGTGATCTTCACCATTGAATTTTTCTTGGTCTTTTTCAATGTCACCAGTTAAGCCACCTTCAAACGGTTTTTCACCAGGTTTGGGCGGCTCGGGTTTAACCGGTTCTTGACCGCCGCCGGGTTCTTCACCGCCACTAGGTTCTTGACCGCCACCGGGTTCTTCACCGCCGCCAGGTTCTTCACCGCCGCCAGGTTCTTCACCGCCACCGGGTTCTTCACCGCCGCCGGGTTCTTCACCGCCACCGGGTTCTTCACCGCCGCCAGGTTCTTCACCGCCGCCGGGTTCTTCACCGCCACCGGGTTCTTCACCGCCGCCAGGTTCTTCACCGCCAGGTTCTTCACCGCCGCCAGGTTCTTCACCGCCACCGGGTTCTTCACCGCCACCGGGTTCTTCACCGCCACCGGGTTCTTCACCGCCAGGTTCTTCACCGCCGCCGGGTTCTTCACCTCCTACATCTCTTATACTGTCAGCATCCAAGCTACCTTGACCTTTATCACCAGAGAAAATAATATCGCCAACACGTTTACTTACAGCACCAGTAACCAAACCTTCTTCAATTTGGACAGTTGCATCTAAATTGCCATTTACATAATCAGTGTAATACAGTTTACCAGCCAAGCTTCCCATTACTGCATCTACAGTGTTTTTATCAGTAACATTGAAGTTAGGCAGAGTACTTACTACAATCGCACTACCTTCAGCAGCTTTGTTAATTTTAACATCGCCACCATAAATTGTAGCAGGAGTAGTTACATTATGGTCATAATAAACCACAGTATGACCACTATAGTTATCAATGTTAAGTTCCGCACTGCCAGAACCTTGTTTGATGATGCCTGCAGTTTCTGTGCTATTGCCACCATAGAAGTAAGTTACGCGGTTAATGCCAATGTAGTTGCCTTCATTATCAAACCTGCCACTACCCGCATCTTCATAATCAAGGACATATCTTTCGTTGTTTTGAACATTATTCCAAGTTGCGCCATTTTGCAAGTGGATACTTGTAGTACCTGCGCTATCTACAATACCATGCAATACAGATTGATCTGTCACTAGAGCAAGATTAATGACGCCTTTTTTTGAAGCAAAGATATCACCAATAATTTCTACATCATCTTTTAAACCGTCTGCACCCATGTTCATATTAATAGTTCCATTATAGGCAGCCAAAGCGTAGTAGCCATAATTTGTACCTGTGGGAACAGTAATTTTACCACCTTTAGCAATGGTGACACTACTATCTTCAGCGTTAACGGTAACACCATTACCGTAAACATCCATATCAACGCTACCGTTGACATAAACATGGCTTTTATTTACAGTAGTCACAATACCAGCGTTATTGAAACGGCTGAAGACATTATCTCTATTAGCTTCGATACCCCAGGTTTGATTATCTGCGCCTTTAATGCTTACATCGCCGTTGATAGTAATGATTGCAGGATTTTCTGCAGTATAACTTGCTTCTCTAATAGTATAGAAGTGCTGTCCATACATCATATCTTGATAATAAGTATCATATTCCAAATCATTCCAACGATCTGTTTTTTGTACAGCAATACCATTCCCGCCATTACCACCAGACATTGCAATATTAACATCGCCATTAATTATAATTTCAGACTGATTTCCTTCTGCAACAGCATCTAGCATAATAGCATTATTTAAGCTATTACCACCAGCTACACCTTTTGTAATGATATTAACAGTTTCTGCTGTAATTTCTGCACTGTTGCCATCTCCTGCATAAATGCCAACAGGTGTGCCAATACCATTTTCTATTTGCAATCCTAAATCAGAACCAGTAGCATCTACATTAACATTACTAGCTTTTGCATATACGGCCGCAAGAATATTATTGTTTAAGTCAGCAACTTTACCACTACCAAGTTCAACTACTGTATCGCCATCAATAACAGTATTTGTGGTAATTTTGTCAGTAATTGTTCCAGTTTGCCAAACGGCATTAGTATTTACAATTTTTTCGATAGCATTTGGCCTTAAAACACACAAATTACCGGTGATAGAATCTCCTTGCATCAAAGACCAACCACCTTGGTTAACACCTTTAAATCCATCACTAGACAACTCACTTGAAGTTAATATTACTGGTTCCGTCTCTCCATCAAGAAAAACAAATAGATTGCCACCTGACAGTACCCAAAAGCGTTTCGTATTGTGTTCTGCATCTATCCCCCAACAAAAAGCCATACCACTACCATCAAAAATCTCTTGCCAATCATTGGAGCCACCATTCACTAAATCGCTAACAGTAGTTTTATAAATTTTTGCAGTGTCTTCTCCCGAATAGTCTAGTTCATTATAGGCAAATACATACGCTGTGCCATCCGGCATTATTTTAACATCTCTAATAGTTTTTCCTTCAGCATTACTAGGTAACTTAACCGCTTCACTTGAAACAAACTCTTCATATTGACCAAGTTGCACCACATCTAAACTAGAAGTATCATTATATCCACCGTTGTAAGGTGCATTATTTTGAGAATCACCTGTCCCAACTGATGCAGAATATAATAAGTTATTGTATTTTTGAATTTTGGTATAAGCACCACCAAGACCAGTTGCAATTGCATCAATAAATGTCAACTTACCTGTAGAATCTATTTTATATTTCATCAAATATCCATTAGAGTAATTTGTTGTCATCCAAATAGGATCACCATCATGCCTAGCCACTAAAGCATACAAATAGTCACCATCCAGCAGCAAAGAACGTGTTGCTACTGCCAAATCATCATTCTCTGCAAGATATTCATTTTCAATTAAATCTTGCTTCAAATCTCTTGTCAAAATAGATAATTGGTCTACATCATCATTTTCAACATCTACTACTGTTGCAATACCAATAGTACCATAAGAAGAGCCAGCCAAGTAAATATGATTACCATGTTTTACTGCGTCAAAAACATTAGTTGCTTCCTCTGTCCTGCCAGTTGCAGCGTATTTTTCCCACTCACCTGTATTAAACAAATAATCGGGTATTCCTGAACCATATCCACTTAAATAAATTTGCTCCTTTCCACCAACAGAAAACCCATATGCTTTCATATCGCCATTATTTCCATCTGCCAAAACAAAGTCTATGTTGGTATCAATAGTGGAATTTACATACGAACCATTTATAATTGCTACATCAGAATAAGCACTTTGGTCAAAACTACTAAAAACACTTATTGGTGCAGCATTAACACTACCATTAAAAGTTAAACCACCTAAAACACTTGCAAGAATGGCAGCCTTTTTAAATTTACTAACTTTCATTAAACTACATCCTTTCTTTTAAAAACTATATTTTGCAGTTATATAATAAGTTCTTCCCTGCTGCGGATATTCTGGATTTACATTTATGATGCCTGCTTCATAAGACTTGATAACTACTGATTGTTTTGGGCCTTGATTAAATACATCATTACATCCAATAGTAAACTGCCAGTTATTTCTTGTTTTGAACTTAATACCAGTATTAAACACTAACAATTCATCTGTTGGCATACCACTAGAAGCACCATCAACTTTGCTATGATTTGTGTAATAGGAATCCATATAATGCATTTCTCCAAACAAATCTACATTTTCAACAGGTCTATAGGTTAAGCGTACATTCCCTTCCCATTCAGGTTGATAGGTTGCGTATACATCTCTGTAGTCATAATGAAGACCAGGTGTGCTATATTTTTGTTGCAACTTGCTATTGGTATATGTTGCCTTAATATCTAAATCAAACTTATTCCAATTAAAAGTACTTTGTAGCTCTATACCATTAGAAGTGCCTTTAATGTCATTACGATAACACCAGAAATAATTAGTGTATTTTTCTAACTGCAGCATATTTTCAGAATCTCTCCAAAAATATGTCACTGTCGTATTATTATCAGCCCCCAAAGCTTTGCCATGCCAAATAGCACTGACATCAAATTGTTTACCATATTCTGGTTCAAGAAAACTTGCAGCACTAGTATCACCATAATTAGGAGCAGGTACTATTGAAGCACCATCGCCAGCAATTTCATACATATTAAGCAAACGATAATAGGTACCACCAGTCAGACGCATTGTAAAATTGTCATCAAACTTTTTCTTTAATGCCAATTGCCAGGTAGTCTTACTATTAGACTGCTCATCTTTTGTACTAATCCAACTATATAAATTATTCCCTAAACGAGATGCATCACTATAACCTATAATAGTAGATTTATTGTATCGAATACTTGGTGTTATTTGCCAGGATGCTTTTTTATCTAAAGTTATAGTGTCTTGTAACTGCATATTTAGAAGTTCTTGATCATATTTTTTTCTAAGTTGTCTATAGGGATCCAAAACACTATTTTCAGAACTTGTGCCACCATCACCAAATGTATCTAAAGGTTTATTAACATCATTTCCATCAACCTTCATTTGCTCATAAGAATAATTCACTTGAAAATCTAACATATTGTTATCAGAAATCTTATAAGCACCATCAATTTGACCACTATATTTATCAGAATTATATTCACTCCATTTAGTCATTGGAGGTGCATTGTCTGCATTTAAAACTTGTTCTGCGCGATAATCCTTTTCTGATTTAACATAATCAAGCATCCAACCCCATTCAAGGTCACCAATAGTTTGCCTATTTTGTATCAACAATTCTTTATCGTCAATTTTCTGGCGCCTACTATCTAATGGTCTCCAACTTATAACTTCACCTGTATCAGTTTGATAAGCATATATAGCACTGGCCGCTTGTACTTCTTGATATAAACTATTCGGCAAATGTCTATCAACTTTATTCCATGCCCCCTTAACCATCCAATTATCATTTTGCCATTTAACTATGGAGTTTATTTTTTCGTAATCATTATATTCTCTCCATCTATAAGGATTTTTGGCAGAATCTAACCTTTTTTGAGCTCCCTTAACTTGATCTGTAAGCTTATTTACATCAGGATTATTACCCGGAAGAATTTCAGAAATTCTATATTGTGCATCTAACTCATAAACTTTTTGTTTCACATCCTCAGGTGCGCTCCAAAACGCACCTATATTTTTAAGTCCAACTTGAGTAAGTATCTTTTTTTCAGGATAATATGTCTCATTTTTTATTTCATTTTGAAAGCTTTCAGAATTTAAATATTGATAAGCGAAACCATCATTTCCTGCATTTAATAAAAACTCATTCCATTTATTAGTATCCTGCTGATACACTTTAGATTCGTCACTGCTAAACAAACCTAAACCTTCGTATTTTACTATATTTTCTTTATTCAAATTATTAATATGTTGATTATATCCAGCAATTTCTCTCTCTATTTCTACAGCAGCATACTTCGCAGCATAGTTTTCATATTTAAAATCGCCATCACTACTTTCGTAGTTAGCGCCAACCATTAAGCTACCATCACCTAACGGAGCAACAATTTCTAAAGCACCTTTTTTACCACCATAGGAGCTTTTGCCAAGTTCCACATTTACATTTGCTTTATCAGGCTTTTTAGTAACAATGTTAATAACACCGCCAATAAAAGTACCTGCAAAACGTGCAGGAATGTAACCACGATATACTTCAACACGTTCTACATTACTAATAGGAATTGTGGAAAGATCCGCAGCAGCATCACCGCCAAGATTACTAAGCACACCGTCAATAAACACGCCTACTTGTGCTGCAGTAGAGCCACGAACGGTAACAGTTGTATATTGCCCTTTACCATTTACCTCACGCACATGCACACCAGGAACTTTTTTCATCAAATCAGGCAAAGTTTTTTGTTCACCTTTGTAATCATCCGGACGGATTACTGTTACACTACCAGGAGAAAGCTTACTCTCCCAATCAGGGCGCGCAGCCTCTACGGTAATACCTTCCAAATCAAAAGCAAGCTCTGCTTTTGAACTTGCCTCTTCCGCAAATACAGGAAGGCTCGTTAAACACCCCAGAACAAAAGCTACCGCCAAGCTTAACCTTTTGTTGTTCTTGTGCTTTTTCATACATACATCCCCAATCTAAAAAGTTTTGGAAAATAAAAAAAGACCTAATTTTATCGTGTTCCATCTTACGATAAAATTACGTCCTACAGCGAAATTTTATATTCTATTTTCAGAGCAAACCGACTTTACGGCTTCTGTTGAAAGTAAGCAAATGCTATTTAATGCTCTTGAAAATTACATTGATTTCAATTTTGGTTGTACAAATTTTGATCGCGCTTTTACGGCGTTCTGCTTACGATAAATAAGTGCTTCCTTTGCAATATCAAGAAGCATTTTCTTGGCTACCGTAACATTCTCTGCTTCCATACCCTCTAATTGCTCAATATAATATTTTAGTTCTTTGTAATTCATACATACACCCCCTTTGTATCAGAATTGCCCTTTGTTCATCCCTCTACGTATTTGATAGGTGTTGTACAAAAGGCAGCGCCCTGACTTAGTTCATTGTCCTTTTATCCCTTGCGATCGGTTAAGATAAAACGACTCACATCACAGTTGCTTTGCAGCGTTGGATTTTCACCAAACTTCCCTGCCAAATTATTTTTCAGTATATGCACTTCATAATAAAGTGACTTCTTGTATTTTTTGATGCAGAAATTATTTTACTATTTCTTATTCATTGTATTTAAGATAAGTTATCATTAACTTGTAGGTATTATAAACTATATAGTTATTGTATACGCAAGCTTTTTTGTAATTTTTATCCAAAAAAAAAAAATAGGCAAGAAATTAATATTTCTTTATGTAATGAGCTTAGCATCTTGTTCGAATACTCGTGTTCAATTATTTACAACCTCATAAAGTAAAAAAGTCATTAGGAATTTAATGTTCCCAATGACTTTTAATATTTTAAAATCAAATTTTAGCGCTCTATCAATTTGTAAATAAGAGCATTGCAAATTGCAGCAGCTACATTGCTACCACCCTTGCGACCGCGCGCTACGATGTAGGGCACGCCGGTTTGCATAATGATTTCTTTAGATTCAACTACGTTTACGAAACCAACAGGTACACCAATGACAAGCTCCGGTTTAATTTTGCCTTCCTTTACCAATTCGTCAAGACGAACCAGGGCAGTGGGAGCATTGCCTACGGCAATGATAACAGGTCCTGCAATTTCACAAGCCTTTTCCATGCAAGCAGCTGCACGGGTGGAACCAGCTTCCTTGGCACGGGCAGCAATATCTGCATCTGCCATGAAGCATACTGCTTTCGCCCCCAGCTTGTTCAAACCCATTTTGTTAATACCGGTGCAAGCCATGTTTGTATCGGTTACAATGGTCGCACCTTTTTTCAAAGCTTCCAAAGCTTTTGCAACTACACCTTCAGAAAACAACAGGGTGCGTGCATAATCAAAATCTGCAGAAGTATGAATAACACGTTTTACAATATCCAGCTTTTCTTCGTCAATGTGGATTTGTCCCAATTCTTCGCCAATAATTTCCATACTGCGTTTTTCAATATCCGCAGGCAAAACATTTTGTAATTCCATTTTTATCGCTACCTTTCTATTCCTACGCGCGCCATAATCCCCTTATCTTTGGGATGCTTACGCTTGCAAATTTCAGAGACATAATCTGCCAACTCTACTAATTCTGGAAAAGGATTACGTCCCGTCATAACAACCTCTAAATTTTCAGGCTTGTTTCTTAAAAACTCTAAGAGTGCTTCCTTATTAAAGACACCTCTGTCACAAGCACCTACAACTTCATCTAAAATAAGCAGGTCAATTTTCTCAGCAACACATTTATTTTTGACAGTTTCAAATAAAGTCATGTGGTCTTTTAGAACCTGCGCCTTTTCTTCTGCAGTCATCTGGAAAGTGAATTTAGCAGTTTCCTTAGCACGCAACACTTCAATATTAGGAAGCAGTTCCAAGGTATTCAGCTCCCCTGTGCGCCACGCCTTAAGGAACTGCACAAAAAGCACCTTGTTCCCGTGACCGCTACAACGTACTGCCAAACCTAAGGAAGCAGTGGTCTTCCCCTTACCGTCACCACAATAAATGTGAATCAAGCCGCCGTCCTTCATTTACACACCAGCTTCCAGAATTTCGTAGATTTTTTCCATATCAAGATTTTGGCGAATGCTATCTGCTAAAATATCGTACTGTTGCTTTTTGTAATCAGCAAAATTGATAATCTTGATGTCTTCCATCTTCATACCCTTTTTCGCCAGTAAGGCTTCCACAATTTTAACGGCAATACCCTCGCAGTCAAAAATGCCGTGGACGTAGGTACCGTAAACGTTCAATTTATCTTTAACAGTTTGGGCACCTTCTGCCATTACCTCCCCAGTTTCGTGAATGGGTTTAATGCTGGTTAAACAGTTTTCTTCATTAGATACGTTAGTTACGCCGGAATGAATTTCGTAGCCGTAAAGAGGCATACCACTTAAACCAGCAAAGATGCCTTGCACTTCGCCGAACTTGCCTTCCATTTGAATGGTGCGTTTCTTTTCGATGAAAACAGTTTCCGCATCAAGAAGTCCCATACCAGGAACGTCGCCGCCATCTTCCACACCCAAGGGGTCAGAAAGGTTCTTACCTAAAATTTGGTAGCCACCGCAAATACCGAAGACTACAGTTCCAGTATTGGCTTTTTTCAAAATGGAAGCTTCCAAACCACTTTGGCGCAACCATTTCAAATCACCAATGGTGTTCTTAGTTCCGGGAATGATAATCATATCCGGGTTGCCCAGTTCACGCACGCTACTTACATAACGCAGGGACACACCGGGAATCAATTCAAAGACGTTGAAGTCAGTATAATTGGACATTCTAGGCAAACGTACTACGGCAATGTCAATCAGCTTCACTTCGCTATGACCGCTGATGCGTTCAGAAAGACTGTCTTCATCTTCGATGTCAACGTGGAGCATGGGCAGCACGCCTACGATGGGCACACCAGTTTTATCTTCAATCATCTTCAAGCCGGGACGAAGAATTTCCACATCGCCACGGAACTTGTTGATAATAACACCTTTCACCAAGGCGCGTTCATCTTCTTCCAAAAGCATCAAGGTTCCATAAATGGAAGCAAAGACACCGCCCCTGTCAATATCTGCTACCAAAAGCACGGGGGACTTTGCCATCTTAGCCATGCCCATATTCACGAAGTCGTCTTTTTTAATGTTGATTTCCGCAGGACTGCCTGCGCCTTCAATGACGATAACATCAAAATTTTCGTCCAGCTTGTTGTAGGCTTCCATAATCTTCGGGCGCAGGGTGTGCTTCATTTTAAAATATTCACCTGCACTCATGGTACCGATAGGCTCACCATTAACAATGACCTGGGAACCGCTATCGCTAGTCGGCTTCAAGAGAATGGGGTTCATCAGCACGCTAGGTTCAATACCGGCAGCTTCCGCCTGTACAACCTGCGCACGTCCCATTTCAGCTCCCTCACTGGTAATGAAGGAGTTCAGCGCCATATTTTGAGATTTAAAGGGTGCAACCTTTTTGCCGTCTTGGTTAAACACACGGCACAAACCTGCAGTTACCAAGCTTTTGCCTGCATTAGACATTGTGCCCTGCACCATAATTACCTTTGCCATACTAATCACACTCTTTCATTAAAAATTTTATGATATCTTGATAATTTTCCAATTTAACTGCAACGCTTCCGTCAGTACAAACAGCGACAACAGGAACTGCACCACTATCGTGCTTACCTGTTACGGAACTTGTTACGTGGTCACCACAGATTACTATTTTTAAAGGCTCCCGTGCTTCACTAAGCACCTTGCCTAAAAATTCCCTGTCGATACGCTCAAGGAACGCTACCTTTCCCAAAGCATCGTATCGGTGAGCAGCTTCGTCCGTACCGTTGAAGTGCGCCACTACAAAATCGTACTGCTGTAATAATTCCAAGGTTGCTTCTGCTTTCGCAGTTAAGTCCGTATCCACATCGCCTGTTGCATTTTTAGGAACAAGCACTTCCATTCCCAAAGCCTTGCCTATGCCACGGACAATCTCTGCCTTACAGACAACACCACCCCGCAATTTATGCAAATTATAAAAACTGGGCAAGCTTTGTCGTGCAGAAACGCCCCAGGGATAAAGAGCATAATGCACTCCGTCGTGGGAGAAGCTTTTTAAACGAGCCTCTGCTTCCTGCAAAAAATACTTTACGGCTAAAGAACTATTCTTTAAATCGGCAAGCAGTTCTTCTAAATGCTCCCCTACACTTTCGTGTGGGGGTTTTATTTTGCAGTTCAGCACCTTGGCTTCCTTACTCATAATCAGCAGATTGCGGTACTCCGACAAATGAATGAACTCGATATCCTTCAAAATACCATCACACAGCTTGGCTGCTTCTTCCATTTGGGAAGCATTCAGTCCTGCTCCGTTAAAGCCTACCAGATAACCAGCTTCATCTACTGCCACAAGGTTACAGCGCAAAACCATTTCGTATTCTGAAACGTCACGTCCATTGGCGAGCAGCTCTAGGTAAGCCCGATTTTGGGGCATATCCTTTTTATCAACGCCTAGCAAGCGTAAAATACAGCTACAGCTTTCAGGCACAAGGTCATTTTCGCAAATGCTCAACTGCTGAAAGCTTCCTTTATATATAAGCTCATCTATATTTTTATGTACTGCCTTTTCAAAAGGAGACTTCCCCTGCCACGCGGCAAAAGAATCATCCCCCAAGCCATCAATGATTACCAGCAAAGAGCGCATTTTTCTTAACTTCCTTAATTGCTTTAATCAAACCACGGTTCAAAACTCTCGTCTTCACCGCGATTCGATAATAATCTTCATTTAAATTATGATAATTTGCGCAGGAACGAATCAAATACCCCTGCTCCCGTAACAGAACATCTAAATTTTTCGGCTGTTCCATCTTGAAAAAAATATAATTAGCGTGGGAACCATACACCTCTGCTCCCAAGCTACGCAGCTGATTAATAAGGTACTGGCGTTCTTCCTTAATGAGGGTAAACGCTGCATAAAGATAATACTGTTCTTGCAAAGCAGCCTTGCCAGCTTCCTGTGCAAGGATGGAAACGCTCCAGTCTTGTCCGTGTTTGTACAACATTTCGTGAAGCTTGGCATCACCATTCAAGCAATAGCCAAGGCGGATGCCCGGCATGGCGAAAGTTTTGGTAAACGCCTTGAGGATAATCAGATTGGGATATTCCTCTAATAAATCTCGCATGCTAAAGCTTCTGTCAGCATCTACAAAATCCATGAAGCATTCGTCAATCAGAAGCTTTGCATTTACTTCGACACATTTATTAAGAATTTTTAACAGCAGTTCTCTATCGGTTAACTGTCCTGTGGGATTATTGGGATTGCAAATGACAACCATATCCGTAGTGGTGGTGATGGCACGCAAAATGCCTTTCCCAATTTTGAAATCTCTTTGGGGTTGCAGGTCATAGCAATTTATTTTGCAGTCCACAGAACGTAAAGCCTTTTCGTAATCAGCAAAGGTAGGTGCCAAAAGCAAAGCCCTACGCGGCTTCAAGGCAAGTACCAAACGAAACAGCACATCTGCCGCACCATTGCCGAAGAAAATATTTTCCTCTGCCACCTGCAAATAATTTGCCGTCGCAGTACGCAGCTCACGGCAGAAGGGATCCGGATAATTTACACAATTTTTCAAAGCAGACTTTACTGCCTCTTTCACGCCAGCAGGTAAGCCCAACGGATTGATGTTAGCAGAAAAATCTATATATTCTTTTCCGTCAGCAGTGGTCTTACTGCTATAAACATCTCCACCATGTTCGTACTTATACATATCTTTCACCCTTTATACTCAAACTATCGGAAAAATCCTTAATAAATAAATCAACGTAAAGAAAATTAAACTAAGCACCGCTGTCATATACAGCAGATTATTGGTAGCAACAATATCCTCAGCTTTAACAGGACGGATATCGTCACCAATGGTATCCTTGTGCACCCATTTGCCAAAATAGAAATGTCCACCGCCCAGCTGAATGTTAAGTGCGCCAGCTGCAACGGATTCTGTCATGGCAGAATTGGGACTTAAATGGTTATACCTGTCGCGACGGAAAATTTTCCACGCCCGTGCAGCATCAAAATTTAGGAAGTAAGCTGCCGCAATCATCACCAAGCCTGTAATGCGGGCAGGAATAAAATTAGCCACGTCATCTAATTTGGCAGCACATCTGCCAAAATATAAATACTTTTCGTTTTTGTAACCCACCATGGAATCCATGGTGTTAATACCCTTATACAAAAATGCCAGCGGCGCACCGCCAATGAACATATAAAGCATGGGAGCGATAATTCCGTCAGCAGTATTTTCTGCAATGGTTTCCACTGCACCCTTGGTTACCTCTGCTTCCGAAAGGTTTTTCGTATCACGACCAACTATCCAAGACAGCATTAAACGAGCTTCTTCTAAATCTCCCTTTTGTAAAGCGTAGAACACCTTCATACTTTCATCACGCAGGCATTTGGTAGCAAAAATCTGATAGAACATCAAGGTTTCCAAGCCAAAAGCAAACCACGGATTTACCAAGCCAGCAAAATAAAGCAGAGCATAAGGTACAGCAAAGCAGGCGCTGATTACAACAAGCACCATTACCCCACCGCCAAAAAGCAAGCCCTTATTACTAAAGCCAAAAATTTTCCGCAGGTTACGCTCCAAAAAGCTAATCATATTCCCAATAAGACAAATAGGGTGCGGCAAACTATGAGGATCCCCCAATATTAAATCTAAGATGAAGCCAGTAACAATGGCTGCGACAGTAGTCATAATAACTCCTAAAATCTATTTTTGTTGTGCGTAAGCTACGCAAGCCTTAATAAAATTGCGGGCAAAATTTACATTGCCCCATAAATGAAGGTGAGGATAGCCTGCGTACAAGGTTTTACTTACGTTGGCGCAGCTCCACTCACCTTTGCCGGAAGCCTTTTGTGCCAAGAAGCCTGCTCCATTATTGGTGCTGTCCGAATAATGAAACTCGTGTCCGTTAATCTGCTCCCCCGCCCCGCACAAAAGGTTTTTCTCTTGGGCAGTAAGGGTCACGTAGCCAAAACGGGTAAGCCTGCTGGTCATGGCAGTTTCCCCTTGGAGCGCTCCTACCCAATTAAAAGCAACGTCTTTATCCACGTAACGCTCCAGCAGATACATAAAACCACCACATTCTGCGAAACAGGGCAAGCCATTTTCCAAAGCAGCTTTAATTTCTGCAAGCAAGGTTACGTTTTCAGAAAGCTCCTTGGCGTACAGCTCAGGATAACCGCCACCAAGGACTAAGCCGTCGCAGTCAGGTAAGTGCTTGTCGCTAATGGGACTAAAGGGTACAAGCTCTGCTCCTAATTCCGTAAGCAGGTCTAAAGCATCTTGGTAGTAGAAGCAAAAAGCTTTGTCCTGAGCAATGGCAAGCTTCACTTTGCCAAGAGGTTCTATTTTTTGAGGTGTGTATTCTAATTCAGAAGCAGCCTTGGCAATTTCTAAGATGCCTTCCAAATCTAAAGACTTCTCTGCCTGCGCCGCCAGTTTTTCCACAATGGCTTGCAGGTCGCCAATTTCTTCCGCAGTTACCAAACCAAGATGGCGGCTTTCAAAATTACAGCCTTCCAGTACAGGGAAGTAGCCTAAGAGCTTCACGCCACTTTCCTGTTCAATTACTTCCTTATAATATGCGTAACTCATAGGATTAACATTGTTGAGGATGGCTCCCGCAATATGACTGTCCTGACGAAATTCCTTAAAGCCTTTTATCTGGGCAGCAACGGACAGGGCAGCACCCTTACCGTTGACAATCAAAATGACCGGTGCAGCACAGGTACGTGCCAAATCGTAGGCACTAGCATCTGCAGTTTTGCCCATACCATCATAAAAACCCATAGCTCCTTCAAAAACAGAAACGTCTACGCCAGCAGAGTTCTTCGCCGCCAGAAATTTTACAGTTTCCTTGCCAAGCATGAATACGTCAAGGTTTCTAGACTTGGCACCAATGACCTTGGAGTGAAACATAGGGTCAATATAATCGGGTCCGGACTTAAAGGCAGTAACCTTCAAGCCCTTATTCATTAAGGCTTTCAAAATTCCACAGGTAATAGTTGTTTTTCCGCAACCACTTCCAGTGGCGCTAATCATAAAGCGAGGCATCTTCACTTTTGCCATGTTAATCTTCCTTTTTTAACGCAGTCATTACATATACGGGGTTTTGCGCCATCATCAAATTGTAGCTACCTAATTTTTTATTGCGTGCAACAAAAACATTTACTACTTCCAGCTCGTAATCCTTGTGAGCGCCGTAGTAGGCAACAACCTCACCCAAGGTTTCAATGGTAATTGCGTTAATCACTACGCGACACTTACTGTTCTTACTGTAAATAACGTCCAGCATATCGCACAGGTCACCACCACTACCACCTACAAAAACGCAATCGGGAGCAGGCATCTTCTGAATATTTTCCAAAGCTTCTCCTGCTACAATTTCTAAATTATCTACAGCGAAAAGCTCTTTATTTTTACCTAAAAGTTCTACGGCAACAGGATTTCTTTCAAACGCCCACACCTTACCCTTATTGGCAAGCAAAGCCAGTTCAATGGAGCAGGAGCCTGTTCCTGCACCAATGTCATAAATTAAATCAGTTGCCTTGGGCTGCAGCTTGGACATGGATACGCTACGCACTTCCTGTTTAGTCATGGGAACCTTGCTACGCATAAACAGCTCGTCTGCCAAGCCGTGTACTGCGTACTCAAAGGCACTTGCCTTTTCGTTGATGATGAGCATTACGGAAAGGGAAGGAAATTCCAGCTTGCTAATCTCTTCTGCCGTAGCGCAGGTAATCTTTTCTTCCGGATAAGAAAGGTTCTCGCCCACGTATACCTTAACTTCGCCTAAACCGTGGTCACATAATTTTTGGCACAGCACTTGGGGAGAATTGTCCCCACCAGTTAAGGAAAAGACCTTTTTATTATGAGCAACTGCTGACACGAGATTTTGTTCACGTCCGTGCATACTCACAATTTTGGCATCGTCCCAAGACATTTCCAGCTTGGAAGTAAAATAAACCAAACTGCTAATGCCACAGTAACGAGTGCAGTTACAATCTGGCAATTTACCGCTAATGGTTTTTGCAAGACTAAAGAAGCCTACATCACCGGAAACAAGCACGGCAATTTCATCAGTATCCTGTGCCTTTTTGGCAAGCTCTACGATTTCAGCAGTCTTAATAGTCCCATAAGTCTTTTTATTTTCATCAGCAAAGGCAGCCAACATGCGCTTGTCGCCAATCAGAATATTGCTTTTGGCAATTGCCTGACGGGCAGCAAAGGTCAGCAGTTCCGGATTGCCCGGACCGATGCCCACAATATTTACTTGCAGCATAGCTTTGCTCCTTTTCATACACTTTTCTTCATTAATATATGTCTTATCTTTAGTCTGCAAAATTTGCTTGCAGATATTTTAAAATTTCTTGGTAGCTTGCGCCCTGCTCTTCTTTAGTGCGACCAACTACGATAATTTTTGCCCCAGCTTCTTGGGCGGCGACAATCTTTTCAGAAAAGCCACCGGCTTCCCCGGAATCCTTGGTCACCATAAATTTACTGCCAAACTTTTTCAAAGTGGCAACGTTCATTTCCTTAGAGAAAGGCCCTTGCATACACACAATGTTGCTTGGCTTGTAGCCAAGCTCAATAGCACTTTGCAAAGAGCTTTCCATAGGCAGAACACGCAAGGCGATACGCTCCTGATAATTCTCCACAGCAGTAAAGTCCTTTAAATTTTTACTGCCAGTTGTGAGGAAGATATTGCCCTCCACGTGGTTGAGCAGTTCCACTGCTTCAGAAAAATCGTGAACTATAATGGCATCCCCTGCTTCACCGACGGGGCGGAGCAAACGGAGGTACTTGGTATTTTCCAAAGCACAGGCTTCCTGAACCGTAGCAGTTACGATGGCAGCGTAGGGATGAGTGGCATCAATGACGCACACAGGACGATGCTCCCTAATAAATTCACGCATCTTTTCCAGATTCATACGCTCTGCCATAACCGTAAGGTTATCCTGCTTTTCAATAAGCTCTGCGCCGTAGCCAGTAGCAACGGAAACGAAAAGCTTGATGTCAAAATCTGCCAAGGCTTTGATTAAAGCACGTCCTTCGCTAGTACCGCCAATAAGCCAGATTACAGGTTTCATGCCAGTCGGTAACCGCGAGGAGTTACCAGCTTGCCATTGATTACTTGGGTTTGGCTGTTACCGATGATGACAGTGGAGAACATATCCACTTTCATTTCACGGAGTTCTTGCAGGGTAGTAATTTCGTAAGCTTCACCTTCGCGACCAATGTTACGAACGATACCAGCAGGTACGTCACCGCGTTGGTTCTTCAGCATAATATCGCAAGCGCGTTGCAAATAATCGTGACGTTTAATGCTGGACGGATTGTAGAGGCAAATGCAGAAATCTGCTTGGGAAGCGCAGTCCAGACGTTTTTCAATTTTTTCCCAGGGAGTAAGCAAGTCGCTCAGGGAAATCAGACAGAAGTCACTAATCAGCGGAGCACCAAGAACTGCAGCGCCGGAGCAAGCAGCAGTAATACCGGGAACAACTTCAATTTCTACTTCCGGATGGTCAGCAGCAACTTGGTACATAATGCCTGCCATACCGTAAACGCCAGCATCACCACTGGAAATCATGGCAACGGTTTGACCTTTCAAGGCTTCTTCCAAAGTCAGCTTGCAACGGTCAACTTCCTTACGCATACCAGTAGAAAGGAATTTTTTATCAGCAAAATCTTCTTTAATCAAATTTACATACACGTGGTAGCCTGCAATAACATCACAGGAGTTCAGCGCATCAATAGCGCGTTTAGTCATTTGTTCTACGCCGCCGGGGCCAAGGCCCACAACAAAAATCTTAGCCATTTCAAGGCACCATCCTTACTCGGTCTTGAGACCGGTTTTATTTAAATCTAAAGTAATTTCTTCACAAGCAATGGCGAGGGTCACGCCGTCGAAGCTAGTCTTGCGAAGTAAAAGTTTACCACCACCACTAGCCAGCACCGCACTACGCTCGCACACATTGCTCACACCTACAACGCTTGCCACAAAATCAGAAGGAGTAAAATCGCCTTCCACCTTGTTCAATTCTTCTGCGCTGTAGAATTTAGTACGCCATTTATATTTTTCAGCAAAGGCAAGCAAGCCTTGCTCGTCCTTCTTCAAATCTACAGAAGCAATGCTTACGATACAGCGCTTGTCAATTTTCAAACGCTCCAGTTCGGGAAGCACCAACGCTTCTATTTTTTCCAAGGGTGTATTTCTGCGACAGCCTATGCCAAGATGCACAATCTTCGGCAAAAGACGTACCGTGGTCAAAAAAGGCTGCGCCATTTTATCCAAGGTTACTGCCATACCCACAAGGTACTTGCCATTTTCAGAAGTCAGCTCCATATTACGGGGCAAGGGTTCTAAAACAGGAAAGTCGCTGTACACGCCCACAACATCATTGTGAACGAGGGCTCCTGCAAAATCCTTCGCTGCATTCAAAGAGCAGATAACCATTCTGTTACGAGCAGCCCATTCATCTACGGCAAAAAGTCCGTTGACATCGGTAGCAGTAGTCACGCAGGCTTGACCGCCAATGTGTGCAGCTAGCACTCGTGCCAGTTCATTAGCACCGCCAATGTGACCGGAAACCAAGGGAATTACAAAATTACCACGTTCATCTACGGAGATTACTGCCGGGTCCACCAGCTTGCTTTTCAAATAAGGAGCAATGGAGCGCACGGCAATCCCTACAGAGCCAACGTAAACAATAGCTTGGCAATCCTTAAAGGCAACTTCCGTCACAGCGTAGTGATTGCCAACCATGGCAGGTAGCTTAGCTTCTTCTGCATATTTAGGCAAAGCCTCCACCCTAGTTTCGTAGCCAAGACTTTCCAAAAGGGCACCAACCTTTTTACTTAACTCTGCTCCACGCAGGGAAAAGGAATAAACTGCAGCACGCATTTTATTTAACCTCAGGTTTCAAATCCAATTTGCTGGGATCAGCTTGGCGGAACATATGGGTGTATGTCGGATTATACAATTCGCTACGTTCATATTCATGACCAAGGAAACCACCTACGGTAATCAAAGCAGTTTTGGTAATATTGTGTTCTGCTGCGCAGGTTGCAATGGTACCAACGGTGCAACGTACAACCTTTTCATCAGGCCAAGAAGCCTTGTAAACGATTGCAGCCGGAGTATCTTCGCTGTAACCGCCTCTGATAAGTTCTTTTTGTAATTTGTCCAGCATACCGCTACTGAGGAAAATAACCATAGTAGCTTTATGTGCTGCGTAATCAGCAATTTTTTGTTTGGAGGGAACAGGAGTTCTGCCTTCCATACGGGTGATAATTACAGATTGGCTTACATTGGGCAGAGTATATTCTGCATCAAGAGCAGCTGCCGCCGCACAGAAGGAGCTTACGCCCGGAACAATTTCAAAATCCAAGTTATAGCTACGCAGCAAATCGATTTGTTCACGGTGAGCACCGTACACGCTGGGGTCACCAGTATGCAAGCGTACTACCAGCTTACCTTCTTGAGCAGCAGGAACCATTGCCGCAATAACTTCTTCCAAGGTCATGGAAGCACTATCCATAATTACACATTCCGGTTTTGCATAATCAAGCAAGCCGGGATTAACCAAAGAACCTGCGTAAATAATCAGGTCAGCTTTTTCCAACAATTCTTTGCCTTTAACAGTAATCAAGTCAACTGCGCCAGGACCAGCACCAATAAAATAAATCATTATACCTCAATCTCCTTTTCTACACGTTTATGTAAGTTCACAAGTTCATCAGCACATTCTGTTTTTCCCAGAATGCCGTAAACATTGGAGAACATCAACGCTCCAGTTTTTATCTTTCCATGCACCCGATGCTGCATGTAAAAATCAATCTTCTTAGTTACTTCCTGTATAACAGGTTCAAAAATTTGCTCACGCTGTAAAATCTTGGTTACCTCGTCCGTAGTCAGGCAGTTGTAAATTTCCTGCCCCACTTCTTTGGAAGCACCGTGCAGCATTGCCTGCAGGGCAAAAAGCTCCGTGCGACAATCAGCGTATTTGGAATGGGTGTTCATCACCCCTTGGGAAAGTTTCACCAATTTACCTGCGTGTCCAATCAAAAGCAAGGTTTCAAAACCGCAGAACACTGCGTAATCCAAAAGCTCACCTACAAAATTGCTACAGGTCACTCGGTTGGAAATATCCAGCTTCAGAACATCACGGGTAAAATCTTCGCCGTAGTTGCCAAAGAAAACCAAAAGGTTTTTATTACCCTTAGCCTTTTGAGAATTAAGCTCCACGTGCATGGTTTCCACTAAAGCTTTTTCACTCATGGGTTCTACAATGCCGCTAGTTCCCAAAACGGAAAGCCCACCTACAATTCCTAAACGTGGATTAAAGGTTTTCTTGGCAATCTCCACCCCCGCAGGAATGGAAATGGTTACCTTTAAACCACCATCATAGTCTGCTTCTGACATAACTTTTTCAAGTTCAGCAGTAATCATTTTGCGTGGGGTGGGATTTATGGCAGGACCACCCATGGCACAGGCAAGCCCTGGTTGGGTTACTCTGCCCACACCTACGCCACCACAGATTTCCACGCCAGAAGCAGCAAGCTTTTCTACGCGAGCGTAAACCAGAATACCGTTGGTGTCGTCCGGGTCATCTCCTGAATCCTTACGTATTGCACAGCTAACGTAAGCTTCGCCACGCTCCACCTCCAAAGGCTCTAAATTCAAAATAATCCCTTTGGGTGTATCAATGCGGATTACTTCTACCCGTTCACCAGTAAGCAGCATAGTTGCCGCAGCTTTGGCAGCAGCAGTTGCACAGCTTCCGGTAGTGTAACCACAACGCAAATTCTTCCCGTAGGAAAATTGATATTCTTGCACAACCTCAGCTCCTTTACTGCTCACTTAGTTCATATAATTTTTTATAAATACCATTCATCGCCAACAGTTCTTGGTGGGTGCCAATCTCAACAATTTTGTTATTGTCCAGCACCACAATCCTATCTGCATTAATAATTGTAGATAGACGATGGGCGATGATAAGGGTAGTTCTATTTTGGGACAGCTTGTCCAGCGCACCCTGAATTTGTTTTTCAGTCTTAGTATCCAGCGCAGAAGTTGCTTCGTCCAAGATTAAGACAGGTGGATTTTTCAAGAACACTCTGGCAATGGCAATACGTTGCTTCTGACCACCACTTAGTTTCACCCCACGCTCGCCAATTTCAGTAGCATAGCCTTGGGGTAAACGCCCGATAAATTCATCAGCAGCTGCATTCTTGGCTGCTTCCATAATTTCAGTTTCACTAGCCTCCCATTTGCCGTAGGCAATGTTAAACTTCACGGAATCTGAAAACAGGAACACGTCCTGCTGTACTAAACCAATCTGTTCACGCAAGCTTCGCTGTTGATATTTTTGAATATCTAAACCGTCCAACAAAACTCTGCCTTGGTTAGGCTCGTAGAAGCGTAAGAGCAGATTAGCGATAGTAGTCTTGCCTGCTCCCGTAGTGCCTACAAAGGCAACCTTTTCACCGGGGGCAATGCGTAAATTAATATTTTCCAAAACGTTCTTGCCTTCTAGATAACCAAAGGTAACGTTCTCAAAAACAATCTCACCTTTGATATTGGTACAGGGGATAGCATCACCAACGTCTTTAATTTCTTCAGGCTTGGACATAATTTCGTGGAAGCGGGCGAAGCCTGCCATACCTCTTTGGTACATTTCCGTAAACACCGTCAAACGCAAGAGAGGTTTCATAAACAGGTTTACGTATAGCAAGAAGGCAACGAAATCACTCAAGGTCAGTTCATCTGCCGCAATGAGCAGGGCACCACAGCCAAGCAGGGCTAAATTGGTTGTATTAGTAAATAAATTGACACTACTATTAAAATAGGAAAGCAATTTATAGGATGAGATGCGTGTGTTCCGCAGTTCATCACTTTTATTCATAAAGCGTAAGCGTTCTGCCTCTTCGGCGGCGAAGGCTTTCACAAGGCGTACACCGCCCAAGGCTTCGTCTGCCTGAGCAGAAAGCTCGCCGGATTTGGCACGGTTGCGCCTGAACGCGTTCTTCATCTTGCGATTTACAATGACCGTATGCACCGCTTTCACTAAAAGCAGGAAAGCAATCAAGGCTCCAAGGGTGGGGTTCATCCACACTAAAACACCCAAAGTACCAGCCATTGTAATACAGCAGATAAATAAATCGTTAGGTCCGCGATAAGTAAGCTCGCTTATTTCCACAATGTCGCTAGTCAAACGAGAAAGCAGCTGCCCAGTTTTAACATTGTCATAAAAACGGAAGGACATCTTTTGCAAATGGGTAAACATATCACGGCGCATATCATTCTCAATGGAAGCGCTCATAATATGTCCAAAATAATTTATGCAAAAGAGCAAGCCAAAATTGAAAAAGTACATTGCCATCAGAAGGCATATCCAGTTCAGAATGCCTTCCACGTTTTTCTGAGGAAGCTCCACATTTAGAATATGTCTTACCAAAATTGGGAAAATTAAATCTAAAAGTGCAGCCACGCAGGAGCCAAGCACTACAAAGACAAAATGTGCTTTATAGGGACGATAATAAGCAAGAAAATCTTTAATCATTGCCTTTACCTCCTAACCCAGTCTCCCAAATATGCAGGCGATACGCTCCCAAGATTTTTCCTTGGGGTGTTAAGACAGGCGCTTCCACAGCCGCAACCTTACTACCGTCAGCACTTATATCTATAGCTTGGCAAGGTCCTTCTGTATGGTGAAAGAGTTTTTCCTTGCCGTCCTTCAAATCTACTAAAAGCATTCCGTGAGCTGCGTAGTTGTGAGTACGCACATTACGACCTACGGCGCAGGCGACCAGATTATCAGCAAAGGCAAGTTCTTCCATAGTTCCCTCTGCCTTAAACTGATATTTGAACTCACCATCTAAACTGAAAAGGAAGATGCTATTATTACTAGGATGCTCCAAAGGTGTAGGTAACTGCCAGTTTTCACGGTTAAAGGTGTTGATAGTAGTAAATGTTACCCCGTAATCCGTAACGAAACCGTCACGTCCGGAAGCATTAATCCAAGTATTATCCACATTTGCCGGAACGGAAACAAACCTTGTCCACAGCAGGTTGCCTATGTCATCAAAAAGCATTCCCCTGCCGTCACTACAGGAAGCCGCCAAAAATCTTCCGTCTTTAGAATAGTTTGGGCTACTACGGACAACAGTGTTCTCAAAGGGAGGAACAGGAGGAACCCACACGGAGTTTACCTTTTCACCAGTCTTCTTATCTAAAAAGTACAAGGTGTCCCTATATTTCATATCAGGTCTGTAATCGTAGGCAGATGTGGAAATGACAACCTTACCGTTGTTATCGTTAACGTCACACCAGTTTATCCAGCAGTCGATAGTTTCATGGGTGGGATATTCCCACAACAGCTGGCCAGTTTTTTCAATGGCTAACATTTTTGCGCTGTAGCTTCTGGTTCCGTCCTTAGTCATCTTGAAACGATAGCAGTTGGCAAAAACATTATCCTCTTTATCCACGGCAATATGCACGATAGAAGGATGGGAACGCAGGGAAGCCTCCGTACCTACAAAATCAGAAGCCTTGTGTTGCCAAATGATATCGCCAGTTTTCACATTAATGGCGAAAAGGCTACCTTCAGGACTGGCTTCGCCAATGTAAGCTGTTTTGGTATCGTTGCTGATGCACACGGAAATAAGCTTGCCAATACCAAGAGAACGTTTCCACAAGGCACGCCCTTCGTTATTGAAAAGGAATAGCTCGCCCCGTTCCGTACCTACCAGCCAACCATCTTCCGCTTTAATGTAACGCACAATGGCTTTGGTAAAACCCATACGATCGTAATTGATAACAGGAATATCGCCTAAGTAAGCACTCACTCCCTGCTCATTACTTCCAGTATTAAATTGGTTCCATGGTGTTCGACTCCCCGTAATCCAATACAGCGCGCACCAGCTCACTGCTAAAATTACGAGGGCAAGCCACCCCTTTAATTTATTCATAAGTATAATTTCGTCCAATCATAAGCTTGTCTTAGCACGCCAAAGTAAAAGCCTTGCTCCGACAAAAGATAAGAAATTTTACTGCTGACAATCACAGCAACTAAAAGGCTCAAGGAAATGCAGCAAAGCTTTTCTCGCCAATCCCACAAGTTTGCCTGCTTATTGGCGTTGGCAAGGAAGAAGCCCCTGCTGACAACAGAAAGCGCCAAAGTTTGGGCACGTCTTAGACAACGGGCAAGCAGTGGTTTAGCAATATAGGGTAAATGACGGATAACAGCCGTTCTACCACTATGACTATCACTGCGTAACTGTAGGGCAGTAATTACCTCGCCAGTTTCTGCTGCCAATACCGGTAAAAAACGGATTGCCGTAACCAACATAAAGGCGATTTGTGGAGAAAGGCGCCACGCAATCAAGGCTTGTAGTAATTGGCGCGGGTCACTGGTCCAGCACACCAAAAGTCCCAAGCTCATCATGCTTGCAGAGCGTAAGCCCTGCACCGCCCCGTACAGAATGCCTTCCCTGTAAACGTAAAGACCGCCTGTCAAAGTTCCAAGAAAGCCTGCATTTGGTTCAATCAAGACAAAAAGAGGAGTGCGCGTGCTTTGAGCAAAGAACAGTGCCTGACTGAACATGCTACCCCACAAACCAAGAAGCAGTAAGATTGCCAGCACCTTCCATTTATAAATGGAAGTCTTTGCCGCCACGTGCAAGAGCAGCGTAATTGAAAAAAGCACAAACAAACTACGAGGGTTATCAATGGTAATGGTGAGGATGGCGAATAGAAACAGCACAATCAATTTTGTACGACCATTTAATTTCTGCATCCAAGGTGCAGCATCAGTGCCTTCCCACAGCTGACGTACTGACATAACGCTTCACCTCCTCTGCTGAAATACACGGTGGTACGCTAATTTCTTCGCACACATCTAGCAAACTGGAAGCAGCCAAGCCACCTGCGTGCAGAAGTTCCCTGTTGCTCAACACTTTTTCCGTAGGCGCATCGGCGATAATCTTGCCTTGGTTCAGAACAATTACCCTATCGGCAACTTCTGTCGCCAGCTCTACGTCATGAGTGCAGATAAACACGCAGCCACCAGAATTTTTATAATCTAAAAGCAGCTTCTTTATTTCCGTTAAACTTTGCTCGTCCTGCCCAGTAGTAGGCTCGTCCAAAAGCAAAAGTTGTGGTTTCTTAGCAAGCATTGCCCCCAAGACAACTCTCAGGCGTTGCCCCTTACTTAAAGCTAAGGGAAAATCGTGGGCGTAAGCTTCTAAGTTCAGTTTTACTAAAAGTGCTTCCACTTCCTGAGCAGTAATGGTTTTATTTTTCCAGCACAATTCTTCTAGAACAGTGTCTGCCAAAAGCATTAAGTCCGGTTCCTGACGAAGGTAACCAATTTTGCCAAGCTCCTTGTGAATGGGAGAGCCTGTTAAAAATATTTTTCCTTCTTCTACGGAAGTGAGCCCACCCAGCAAATTCATCAAGGTACTTTTGCCAGCACCGTTGAAGCCCATTAAGGCAGTAATCTGTTTTTTGCAAAGTTCAAAATTTAAACCGTGCAGTGTTTCCTGAACAGCACCGGGATATTTATAATGAAGCTTTTGCACTTCCACAAGCTTTTCTTCGGGAGCACAACAAGTTTTGCAAGTAGCCTTGCCCTTTTCTAAAATAGAGCATTCATTTTTAATAAGGCTTACAACCTTTTGGTGAATGCTGGATAAAGCAGAAAGCTTCAAGACACGACACAGCTTTACGTTTTGTGGTTCACGTAAGCCAACATCTTCCTTGCCGTCCAAAAGGCTCCAAGCATTTTCAATGGCTCCATCGTAAATTATTTTGCCTGCTTGCATTACGGCAAGACGTTTAAAATAGCCGGCAAGCTCATTTACACGATGTTCCACCATTAAAATGGCAATCTTTTCTTCGCGATTAAGCTTCAAAAGTAAATTCAGAAAGTCTTGCACACCTTGAGGGTTCATCTGGCTGACAGGCTCGTCTAAAATTAATAGACGTGGTTTGGTAATCAAGATGGAAGCCAGAGCCAAACGTTGCCGTTGACCACCACTAAGCTGGTGAATGCTGTAACTTTCAAAGCCAGCCAAGCCTACCAAACGCAAGGTTTCACTTACCTGCTCACGAATGTAGTCAGGTTCAAGACCTTGGTTTTCCAAAGCGAAACCGACTTCATCAGCAACAGTCATGGCAAAAAGCTGGTCATCAGGAGATTGGTACACAGTACCAACCATAATGCCAATCTTTTCCGGAGAAAAGTTAGTAATATCTTCATTCTCCAAAAAAATCTTGCCAACCAACTCGCCCTTGTCATTATTATTAAGCAAGCCGCTGATAGCTTTAATCAAAGTACTTTTGCCACAGCCACTACGCCCTGCCAAAAGAAGCATCTCACCACGGGCAAGCTGGAGGTTAATTTTTTGTAAGGTAAAATTTTCACGGCTTTGGTAACGATAGGACAGCTCTTCAATTTTTAACATTAACTATTCCCCCATTACCTGTCGCAGCTTTAAGCCCGTTTTAATTCCGAGCCAGCTGCCCACACTGCTATAAAGCAAGCCGTTAATCAACATATATAAAGCTAAATACCAATCTGCATAATACAGACGGTAGAAGAACATCATCTGTTCCAAATTGATAAAGGTAATGAACGCATCTGCTACCCCAAGCATAAAGCACAAAAGCAGCATGTAATTACCCTTGGTATCATTTTTATAGAAGCCACAGAAATATAAGGTAGCTTCCAAAACTACGATGTAAACGCAGCAGCTTAACACACCTAGTGGAGAAAAGTGACCAAACATCAAGCCTGAAAGCATGAACTTCACTACGAACATCAAGCTTAAAACTCCCGGCGCACGAAACAGCACCAAAAGAGAAACTATCAAAAGATATTGCAGTACCCCGTTCAAAAGCCCAGTCACTAGTCCAGAAAAAGGTCCTAAGAAAACGTGGAGCAAGTCGCCCAAAATGGTAGTGGGCAAAGTAATTCCGCCAAAGGCAATAGCAGCAAACAGAGCAACCGTGATTGCACCCTTTGCTCCGATGGCGTAAATGGTGTTCTTAATTTTGTAGCTGCATGCCAAAACAAGAGCCAAGCAGGTAAAGGCGAAGCCTACGGCAAAAAGTCCGATGCTATGTTTCTTGGCAATAACGATGGGTGCTTCGTAAAGCTTTTCCTGCCCACCGCCGGAAAGGGTAACACGCAGATTATATTCACCCTCTAAAACATTCAGATAGTCTATATATAAAGGAAGAATAAATCGCGGTGCCTTGTTGCCGTCTAAAGAAATCAGCGCCGTAGTCGCATCGTTTGCTTTATTTTTTTCTTGCCAGCCTTGGGCTTCATCATCGTCAACACTACCAGCCACACATAAACCTGGCATAGGCTCGCCAGTATTTTTGTCCGTCAGCTCTGCCTTGAACTTCAAGACACGTACATCACTTTGGGGATTGCGCAATTCTAAGAGCAAGTGAGCTGCAGGATGGTTAAAAACGGAAGACCAGCTTGTTGCCCCCTCCCCCGTCATGCGATTGCGGAAGCCTTCTAAAGAAGTGTCGCGTACATAAATTACGCCAGCTTCTGCTCTGTCATCCTTTAAACCTAAGTTATCTACAGGAAAGGTAATGCTTTGGATATACCAGTTAAATTTTTTCTTATCTAATTTTTTCTTGCCCTTGGGAATTTCCACGGCAGCCTTCTGCCCCGCCTCGTAGGTGAAGCTTAAAAGCTTGCTTTCCTGCCACGCACCACTCTTTGCTTCTACAAGCACCTGCTTCTTGCCAAAAGGAACGTCCTCTTGAGCTTCCACGTAGAGCAAATCAAAGGTTTGTCCGTAATCTTGAGGCAGCAGCCACTTGGTAGTAACAATGGTTTTATCGCCAATGGTCTTAGCCTGCCACTTGTTATCTACAACAGGCTTGAACCCCTCAGTCAAGGTAATCTTTACTTCTGTTTCAATGGGAGCAGCATTACCAGAGTTAACGATGTTCACATAAAGAGGAACGGTACTTTCCTCAAAAACAGTTTCAATACCCTTCTTTTCCAAATGATAAGGATACACCGCTTCCAGCTTCATACTGGCGCAAGCCACCTGCACATAAGTCAAAAGCAGTAATACCAATGTAAAAATTTTCATCTTGAATTTCCTTAACTATTTTTTACTCGCTTCCTTGGCAGCTTGTTCCTGCATTGCCAGTTCTGCTGCTTCTACGTCTGCAACGAATTTTTGGCAAACCTCATACAGTGCTTCTGCAAAAGATTTTTCCGGAATGGGAGCAAATTTATTTTTATTCTTCTTCACGTCAATTTGTCTATCGGTGTTGGTAAAAACTTGCATGGTCTTAACGGTGTAGGTCTTTTCCTTCATCTTATATTGCATATCCATTTTGCAATATAAAACCTTTTCCTTACCCTCAAGCTTGGTAGCGTAGTCCTGTTTTAATTTTTTCAGGACATCTTTATTGGTAAACACAGTCTTTACCAGAACATTAACGATATTTTTATCGTACTCATCTTTTTTATCCTTGCCAAAATCCAAGGAACCCATATCGTAGGCGTAAACACCCAAATCATTTTCAACTACCACGCTCCAACGAGCAGCTTCAATTTCTTCGGCAGTAGGCTCCGGCATCATACTAATTTGCCAGTTCATAGGGTCTTGGTTCGGCTGAGGTACAGGGTTATTGGCAAAAGCGTTACCGTTTAAGACTAACATTGCTACTAAAGTACATATCATCACTAAAAACTTTTTCATAAAAAGCCTCCTTATATCGCTTGCCAATATTTCGGAGAAAATATTCCCTCCATTATATTGGGTAATTATAAACTATATAGTTGGTATATACTCAAGGGGTAAAACGACACTTCTTCACAATTAAAGCACTTTTTCTAGACAAAGAACCCTCCACCAATGCGGTAGAGGGTTCTAAATTATTAACCTAACAATTTTTTAAAGTAATTTTTATTTTGCTTGCAATGCTTCCCAAGCTTGGCTTGCTTTTTTTACAAAGAGGTTTTGTACTGCGCTGTTTTCGCCCAAGCCGTGAAGGTAGGTATCAACCTTAAAGCCTTCTTTAATCAACATAGATTTAAAGGAATCTTCTTCATCACCAGCCATGTCATTCATAGCGTGGTCACCAGCAACCATCATCAAGGGCATCATGGTTACGTTCTTAATTTTTCTTTCCTTCAATTCTTCCAGAACGTTTTCAAAATTAGGCCAGCCTTCAACGGAGAACAGCAAAGCATTTTTGTAGCCTAAAGCTTCCAGTTTATCTTGCATTACAGCGTAGTAAGCATTTGCCGGATGGGGGGTACCATGTGCCATAATCAGCACTGCATCTTTTTTACCAGTTTCCGGGAATTGAGTTGCTACTGCTTGC
This sequence comes from Phascolarctobacterium sp., assembly GCA_017457085.1. Taxonomy (GTDB): domain Bacteria; phylum Bacillota; class Negativicutes; order Acidaminococcales; family Acidaminococcaceae; genus JAHHUH01. The sequence goes on along the minus strand of JAFTID010000048.1, from coordinate 42,890 downwards.
ATAGCATCAGCAACATCATCGTCTTTATCTTCTTGACCTTGCCAGTACATCAACGGAGTACCGAAGGTAACTTTTTTGAAATCGTTCTTGTGCAGATTGAACACTGCTTTTTTGTAATCGTATTCAATTCCGGGAATGATATCCAAGGAAGTCATGGCAACACGAGTGTAGCCTTCTGCTTTCAGCTGTGCCAAAGCTTCTTCCGGAGTGGGGATAACCAAGCCTTCGTTAGCGTTTACTCTGTCGATGATGATGTGGGAGGTAAAGGCAAGCACAACCTTGGTGTCAGGATACAAAGCTTTAATTGCATTAACGGTGGCATTGATATTTTTTTCGCGAGTTTCTTTAACGGTGGTACCAAAACTCATTACAAGGATGGCATCTTTGTTTTCCAAGTTTTGCAGCGCTGCAGTTTCGTGAGTGAGCAGACCAACTTGTGCAGCTTGCTTCAAAGCAACGGTAGGAGCCTTAACATCTTCGCTAAGCTGGAAGCTACCGGCATTACCAACAGCTGCAAAGCCACAGCCTACCATACACAACAAACCCATTGCTAACATTTTTTTCATATTCAATTTCATACAAATCACTCCTTTTTATTTTAGGCAGTAAGCCTATAAAACTAAAAGTTACAGATTTTTTGGAGCAAAGCATTTTCCTTTGCCTTTTCCTTGGCGTTAACCTTGGTTGTAATTTCCAAATTATTATTCAACGGATTACGTGTTACCTGAATGTCAGCATCGTAGGCTCTACTTAAAAGTTCTTCCGTAAATGCAGCTTCAGGTGGTGCATCAGCTAAAAGCTTGCCCTCACCTAAAAGAAGGATGCGACTGCAATACTTAGCTGCAAAATTAAGCTCGTGTACTACCATCAGAATAGTCTTACCCATTTGAGCAAGCTCCTTAGCAAAACGGAAAATTTCTTCCTGATAAACCATATCTAGACCGGTAGTAGGTTCATCCAAAAATAAGATGGGTGTCTGTTGTGCTAAAACCTTCGCTAAAAGAATGCGTTGCTTTTGACCACCACTAACTTCTGTAACAGGAGTATCTGCCAGTTCCAAAGTACCAGTGTAGTCCATGCAATCTAAGGCAAGCTGTTTATCTGCTTCACTTTCACTCTCGTACCACTTCATATATGGATAACGACCAGCAAGAACAATGTCCTGACCCGTGTAACCAAAGCCAACCTCAACGTGCTGTTGCAAATAGGCAACCTTACAGGCAAGTTCCTTTTCGTGGTAATCTTCTAATTTTTTATGGAAGAACAGCACTTCGCCGCTATGCTTGGGCAAAATACCACGGATTGTTTTCAGCAAGGTACTTTTGCCTGCGCCATTACGACCAATTATGCCAACAATCTCGCCAGTTTGAATGGTAGCGTTAACATTAGAAAGCACGTGGCGCTCGCCATAACCAATAGTTAAATTTTTAAGTTCGATAACACCCTCAGACATAAAGTCAGCTCCCATTAGTGTAAGTATTCAGGATAAACAAGCTTCGCCATGTACTCAGCACCCTCTAAAATATGTTGAGAGGTGCAGTAGCGATAGCGTTCTGGAAATTTATAGACTGCTTTGTTTTTTACGCAAGCCAAATCCTTATAAGCAGGGTCATTGACGATTTGGTTAAAGTAGGTATCAGAATTTTGACTTCCTTTGGCATCCCAAGAGGGCAAGAATAAAACATCAGGGTTCAGTTCCACAATCTTTTCCTTGCTCACAGGCATGCTGGCACGAACAGGCATAATCGCCATACCATTTTTCACGTGTGCCAAATCACAAAGCATACCAAAAATATTTTGCAGCATTCCGTAGGTTCCGCTGTAAGTAAGCTGAATCACTAGTTTCTGTTTGTCCTTGGGAATAACTGCCAATTTTTCAGCAAGAGCCTTCTCGCCAACCTGCATCTTTTCAATTAGGGCAACACCCTTTTCTTTTTCGTTAACAAGCTCGCCTAATTTAGTGATACTCTTTTTAATATCGGGATAGGTATCAACTTGATTAAGCATAAAAACCTTAACACCCATATCCTCCAGAGTACTGCTCACTTCCGGATTGGTAAGAGGTGTGGTAATAAAAAGGTCTGGCTTGTATTTCAAAACCTGTTCCACTGTAATACGAGGACGATATTTGTTGGGAATCTTCTTGGAAATTTCTGCGGTCATGGAGTAATTAGGGTCCGCTGCGGAAACAGAAGTGGCAATGAAATGTTCCACAGGTACCATTTCCAAAAGAATATCTTGGAAAGCAAGACTTGTGGTCACCATTCTTGTAGGTGGCTTGGCAAATTCAAAGACTTTGCCTCTATCATCAGTTACGCTATAAGCAGCCTTAACATTGTTTTCTTTTTCAAGGGGTTTGCTCTCACTTGCACAACCAACGATAAAACAAGTAAGCAAGCAGAGCAGTAAAAATAAAGTTTTCTTCATTATATATACGTCTTTCATCAGAACGTTTCGGGAATTAAAAAAGTTGTAATGACGGCGCACGAAGCGCCGTCATTGAAGTTTGTAATATTATTTCATGCAAGCATCACGTGGCAAGCCTAATTGTTCTGCCACATCGCCCCATTTAATTTGACGGGTTTTCATATTCAAGATTTCAATTAAAGGCACATCACAATGACGAGCAATGTAGCTGGCACGTTTAACTTGGTGAGAAGCAAAACCAAGCTTCATATATTTAATAGAAGTCTTTTTATCTAACCCCATAATTTTGTAAAGACGGTTAGCTTTATACTCAAGCTCACCCTCATAAAACTTTTGCGGAGTAAGCCCAAGCAAAAACTTAACTCTTGTCCAACCATATTTGTGACGAAGCTCTACAACCTTTTGTAAAGGAACATTTGCCGCAAAAGCATGCATACAAATACTTTTAAGTTCCTTGTAGCTCATACCCTCGTCAAGATATTTGCCAAGCTCTGCTTCGCTATAATCAAAACCAACTTGAAGCGTTGCGATTGCTTTTGCCTTGTCCATCTCCGGGCGTTTGCTGGCAGCTTGCGCAGTACCGCCACCACCAATAAGTAAGAAGCAACCTAGAGCTAAACAAAGAATGAGTTCAAGTTTTTTCATTGGAGTACCTCCGAATATTTGAGATTAGAAACTAACTTCGTAACCGAGCATAAAGTTACGACCCATAGCATAATATGCATAAGTATCTTCGTCAGGACCATTGCTAGTGGTATAATCCGCTCTATCAAATAAATTATTTATATGCAAGAATACTTTTTGATTTTTCTCAGGTGCATAAGTAAAGTGTAAATCAGTGTAAAGTGCGGGTCTTACTTTACCACCAGAATCATGACGCTCACCAACATAGTTAGCCATTAAAGATGCAGTAGTTTTTTCATAGTTATAATTCAAACCTAAATTAAATTGTAATTGATTGTTTGTCTTAACCCATTCGCCCTTATTGCCATCTTTATCAATATGTCTTGTTTTAGGATTGCTATAAGAGATTCCATAATAACTATCAAAATTGTCATTATGCTTAATATTACAAGATAACTCGATACCGATATTCTCTGCATCATTATTTTCATATTCCAAGTTACCTGCTGAAGCAGAAGTACCTTCTTTAGCTTCAATAGAATCTTTAATATCATATTGGAATAATGCTAAACGCCAAGAACGATTATTCTCATTGAGCTTATAACCAACTTCGTAGTGAGTACCTTGTTCAGGTTTTAATTCAGGAGATTTCAAAATTACACTACCACCAAAAAGTTTAGTTAATTCAGGAAGTCTGAAAGACTTGCCTGCTTTAGCATACACTGTTCTATCCTCGCTAATTTTTTTAATATATTGTAATTCTGGAGTGAACTTATTTACATCATCCTTTTGGTTATCATCAGAGGTTCCTGTTTCTAAATTATTCTCAGTACCATCACAATTTCTAACAATAGTTTCTCGTAAATTCAATATTAAATTATCATTATCATTCATTTGCCAATCGTATGAAGCATATAATGAATATACGTCCCTAACATAATCGCCTGTTCTTTCAGGTTTTGCTGGCGTGCTACCCATTTTTTTAGTGGGAGAATTATAAACATTCAAATCTTCTTTCTTCAAGGTGGCACCAATTAAAAACTTATCTTTTCCATTGACATCCCAAGATTTTTGAATATCAATATTAGTGTTTTTGCCTTCTCTCCAGCTGTACTTAAATGCCTTATCAATTTCGCCAGTAGCTTTCTTATAGTTTATCTGGTCGTAATTTCTTTCCTGTGTGTTATAAGAAATATTTGCGATTAAGCCATTCTGATCATCATACCTTAATATAAAACTGTTATTATGATCTTCATATTCTTTTCTTTGATAGGCACTCTTCAAATATGTATTATCGAAAATGTCAACAGCATTATTAGTTTTAGAATAATTATAAGTAAATTTTAAATTATCATTGATATTATAATTAAACAGTAAACCTTTATCTTCGCCATTTGAATAATCATAGTGTTGTTGAGTTACCTTGCCTCCCATGCCAGATTTATTTACAGTTGTGGTCATAGGACTCATTTCACCTCTATTATTTAAATGAGTTAACAAACTAAACTTTTCATTACCGACATTCACAGAATATCTTTCTCTGCCATAATTACCTGCGGAAACTTTTACACTATTACGAACTTTACTTTTTGTAATAATATTTACTACACCACCCGTAGCTTCAGAACCATAAAGAACAGCACCACCACCACGTACAATTTCAATCTTTTCAATCAAATCAGCAGGAATATCCTCAAGATTATATTTACCATCCTGGTTCAACGGCATACCATCAAGCAAAACCAAAGTACCTTTATCTACACCGCGAATATTAATTTTACTAGTCATAGAACCTAGAGAAACACCATTAGGACCTTGAGTAGATGAAAAAATACCTAATGCACCTCTTAACACTTCAAAAGCATTACCAGCACCACTTTTCTCGATACGTTCATTATCAAGAACTTCAACTGCGGCCGCGGTATCTAAATCCATTTTTTCCATTCTGCTTGCAGTTACTACCATCGGGTCAAGAGTAAATTCTTGCAAGGTTTCAGCTGCGTGTACTGCTGTACCCCCCCATTGAACAGAGCCTAAAATAAGCGCTGTCATCAACATTGCCTTAGTCATCTTTTTCATAGAACACACTCCTAAAAAATTATTTGTCCTTTCGCACACCCAGTCTTTCATGGTCGTGTGGTACTTGCGTATCATTGTAAACTATGTAGTTACTATACACGCAAGCATTTTTTGAGAATAGTTCTCAAAAAGATTTATTGCTTGTTTTAGGAACTGGTTTGAATAAATGGTAACAGAAAAAATCTAAACACATATAACAAACACCCCCGCCAACCAACAAGGTTGACGAGGGTGTTGTAGTACATCGTGCTTTTAAAATTTTCATCATTAACGTTCAGACATCTTCTGCTATTTCCAGCTACATGCTTAAAATTATTTTACAGTTACATATTTTTGATTACGATTCTTAGGTTGTTCGGGAATGGTCATTTCAAGCCTACCCTCGACAAGCAATGGCTTCAAATAATTTCTCCATAATGTAGTTTTACTCTTGTACCCAATATGTTCTATTATTTCTAATCTACTTCTAGGTACGGCACAAAAATCAATTATCATGGCTCTTATAAATTGAGTTTTGTCTTTGGTTTCTTGTATCTTTTCACTAGTTTCTTGTATCTTTTCACTAGTTTCTTGTATCTTTCCACTAGTTTCTTGTATCTTTTCACTAGTTTCTTGTATCTTTTCACTAGTTTCTTGTGCACCATACCTGTAATTTAAATTACGCAACGTCAGCACAAAGGAATCAAAGTCCGAATAAAATTGAGGAGCCATAGCTTCAGTATAATTTACTTGTGTAGAATAATCAGAACAAATCTTCTTGAACCCACTGCCTCTGCGTTCCATTAACCTTAAACGATTAAACGCATCCGCAATAATTGGATTACGTCTTTTAGACGGCACACGAAGAATGTCTCTTTCCTGAACAAAAGAGCCATCATACATACCACCAGGTGAATATATTTCTAATCTGTCATCGTACATATCAATATGAACTTCGCTTCCAATTTCTAAATAGTCCCTATGTATTAGGGCATTAACCAAGCCTTCCTGAACACTACGTTCAGGATAATCTGGCATCTCTATTCTAGAATCAGAAACCTTTTTCCATTGCTTTTTAGAATTATTAAAAATGAACTCCAAGCCATTCTGTAACAAAGAAATCAAACTACCAGCAAATTCCCTATCATCTAACGCATCAATTACACCAGATGCCTTATCTAGTCCATTCCATCTAGTACAGAATAATCTAGAATGACGTATAGGAGACTCATCAACCAACAACGCTCCTGCATTAGTCAATTTATCATTTTCAATCAAGCACCAAGATTCATAATCGTCTTCATTAAAAGCGTTACCTGTTTTATTAAAATAAGTAGCCTTTAATTTTGAAAAGGAAAATTTATCCTTATCATATTGGGAACATACAATATCATAAGAACTATTCGCACCTTTTAAAATCAAAGCCCGCAATGCATTCCCATCTACAGGTATACTTTCATTGCCAACACGTCTGTATGCTGTACGATTACCACCATCAACATAGTAGTATGGTGGTATTTTACCTTCTTCAATTTTCAAAACAACAATTACTTTTCCCTCTATGGTATGAAACGCCATATCAAATACTGGTATGGGATCTATTCTACTTGTAATAATCTCGCTAATCTTTTCAGAAACTTCTTGTGGGTTATCTAAGCCAACCACCTGGTCAGCATCATTGATGCCAAAAATTAAACAACCACCAGAATAATTTGCAAAAGCACTTACACTCTTGCACCAGCTTTTAGGTTTACGTTCTTCCAACAAAACTTTTTTATCATATGAAGTTGTTTCGCCTATCAATTCTTTGAAGTTCATAAGGCATTCTCCTCGCATACAAACTTTACCCTAATTTCGATAAAACTTACACCAAAACACAAGTAATTTCTTTCATTATTAATTATACCACATTGCCTCAAAGCAACGCAAAAGACAAGAACTCTCCCCCAACACACAACACCCCCGCCAACCAGCAAGATTGACGGGGTGTTTATTGTAAGTTAATCATTTTATTTCATACACGCATCTCTAGGCAAACCAAGTTGTTCTGCCACATCGCCCCATTTTATTTGGCGAGTTTTCATATTCAAAATCTCAATAACAGGAACATCACAATGGCGAGCAATATAGTGAGCGCGCTTTACTTGATGGGAAGGGAAGCCAAGTTTCATATACTTAATAGACACTTCTTTATCTAATCCCATAATTTTATAAAGTCTATTAGCTTTGTATTGCAATTCGCCTTCATAAAATTTTTGTGGAGTAAGTCCAAGTAAGAACTTAATGCGTGTCCAACCATATTTCTTACGTAAGTCTACGATTTCTTGCAAAGGAACATTTGCAATAAAAGCATGCATACAAGTATTTTTCAATTCTTGATAGCTAATACCGGTATCGTATAAAGCACCAAGCTCTTCATCACTATAATCAAAACCGACTTGTAATGTGGCAATAGCTTTTGTTCTGTCCATCTCAGGTTTCTTACCAGCAGCTTGTGTTCCAACCGCACCAAACAGCAAAAGCCCCAAAGTCATACAAAGAATAAGTTTAAGTTTTTTCATCTGGAAACCTCCAACTTCATACTATTAGAATTTTTAACACATACATTCTAAACTATATTGTTGTTATATACTCAAGCATATTTTTAAAATGTACTAAAAAAATACCCCGCCAACCATTTAGGTTGACGGGGTGCTGTGGTTTACTTCACTAATCTAATTCAAATTTTTCAACAAAAATAAAATCATATATATCGGCTTCAACTTTAATGTTCCTATTTTGCCAACATCTTTCTGTGATAAAAGAAAACGTTCTCCTACATATTTAGAGTACTTTGTTTCAAAAGCATCTATTGATTTATGATTCTTTACTGCTGAAGATTTTACTTCTATTGGAATAAGTTTATTTTTAGACGTAATCAAAAAGTCAACTTCAAAAGAATGTACACTTCCTTCTTTTTTCCATGTATGATAGTACAAATTCCTACCACTCGCCTTAATAGCTTGTGCTACGACATTCTCATACAAATAACCTAAATCTGCAGGCAAAGCATCACTTAAAAGTTTCCTATAAATATCCTCAATACCATTTTGTGAATCATTGAATAGCATTGTTGTAAATAACCCTATATCTGACAGATACAATTTAAAACAATCTATATCTTTTGTTTGTGAAAGTGATATAGACGGGTTCAAAACATTATAACAAGGCAATACTAAGCCAGATTCAATTAATTCAAAAAGCCTTTCTTCATCTTTCCTAGTCTTCTGTTTACCAGTTGCAGTTGTTATCATATAATGCTTTTTCTTAGCAGCAAGCTGACTTGGAACAGATTTATACATATCTGTAATTCTTCCTGAATCATCAATTTTCTTTAAATCATCATAGTATAAATCTAAAATTTCACGTTTCACCTTATCAACAGCTTCAAAATTATTTGTAGCAATATACGATTCAACTGCCTGCGGCATTCCACCTACGGCCATATAAATCCTAAACTCTCTCATAGCATTACGATTGGCAGTATTTCCTAATTCTAAATCACTTTTATACATTATATTTATTACATTAGGATTACTACCTATAGCCCACATAAACTCTTCATAATCCATCGGATACACATAAATCTTATGTTCTTCCGATGGAATCAAAATATTTTTAACATTCTTCTTTATAGATATCAAGGAACCAGTTTCTATATAATCATATCGTCCATCTTTAACAAGATGTTTTATAGCCTGCCTTGCTTTTGGAAACAATTGAATCTCATCAAAAATAATAACAGATTTTCTTTCATAAAGTTCTATTCCAGTTTCTATTTGTAACCTTAAAAAGAAACGGTCAAGCCTTGAAATGTCATCAAAAATATCTATTATTTCTTTACTAACATTAGAAAAATCAATTAAAATATACGAATCGTACTCATTTCGAGCAAACTCTTCCGCTATTGTAGTTTTACCCACACGTCTAGCACCTTCAAGAAGGCAAGCATATCTTCCATTCCATTCTTTTTTCCATTCTAAGAGCTCATCATATACTTTTCTTTTAAACATAAATTACCTCCATCATGTAACGAAAGCACTCTACTGAATCTTGTTCTTTTATACATCCTATACAAAAAGTATAGTTTTTTCAATACCTAAATGTTAAAAAAGTATAGTTTTTTCAATACCTCAACCTCTGAAAAATATCAATTTTTCAATACGCATTATTTTTTAAGCCTTAAGATTGAGCAAAAACTTTTACTCTCCCCCAACACACAACACCCCCGCCAACAGCAAGGTTGACGGGGGTGTTGTGAATTTTGGAGGAGAAATGAAGTTATTTTTAAAGTTTGGGAGTGCCACGTATATTACAATATTGTTTTATTAAAAGGTATGAGTGTACATAACTCTCCAGTTAAACGGCAAGTCTAAGTTACCATATTTATTGGCATAATTAACTTTGTCCGACAAATTGTTCAAAGTTAATGTGATTGTGTCGTTTTTAGTAATATCATAACTGGTATTCCAAGTAAGTCTATTGCGAGAAGGTACATCACCTCTTGACTTGTAATAAGCGGCTTCTCTATCGCCCAAATATTTCCAAGATAAAGTGCTTCTTAATTTTTCAGCAGAATAAGTCAAAGATGCAGCAACATCAATTCTACCAGAATCTTGAACCCAACCAGAATTGCCACTAGGATCTTTAATCTCTGGATTACCATATCCCAAGCCTAAGTTATAAGACCAATTGTCATCTATAATTTTTACATATTCTACTTCAACACCAGTATTTCTAAAATCTCCTTTATTATAAGCATATTGGATACCTTGCGGATCCTTATTCTTATCGGTCCAACCAATCTTATTTTCAAATTCCATATGATAAATAGCTAGTTTAACACTGGAATCATCAAAAATCTTTTTAATACCAGTTTCATATGTCCATCCTTCTTCAGGCTTCAAGCTAGATGAATCAGGTTTCTTATCATAGTATGAATCTACAGTCGGCATTTGAAAAGCTTTACCAATATTTGTATACCAAGAAGTATTTTCATTGACCTTGTAAAGAGTTTGGAATTGAGGATTCACAACCTCTTGGTCTTTTACTGGGTCATCAATTAATTCTCCACGAATACCAACGGTCGTGCTAAATTTATCACTAAATTTATGATTATAAGATAAATATATTGAATTATCTATTCTATGTGCTTTATTTGCTTTCTTAACTAAACCATCATAATTTTCACGTTTAAAAGAATATCCTGCTATTAAACTATTACCACCAAAGTCCCATTCCTTTTGCACATCACCAATCCAACTACACATCTCCGCATTACTAGACGTCTTGGTATTGGCTACAAAATCCCAACCATCAACTTCTCTATAATTATAGCCAACAGTTGCACTTACACCATTATCTTTACCAACATAACTCAAGCCAGTTGTAAGTCGCTTATCTTCATTTGAATAACTGTAAGATTTATTCTTAACCGCGTCATAACCACCTCTAGTAATATCACCTTCTTGATACATAAAGTTAAACGCTAGTTCTTCATTTAATTTGGCAGCTAAAGCCAACCTATCTTTTTGTCCTTTTCCATTCCACCAATCAGTAGTAGACCCAGCAGGGTAGTCATTAGCCTTATCCACACTATCAGAATATTCCTTCGCAACACTTAAAATTAATTTTTCTCCAGAATATGTTAATCCCCAATCTTTATAATAATTACCAATAGTACCTTTTATCTTAAATTTAGGAGAACCAGAAGGTGTTTTAGTAATAATATTGACAACACCGCCCATAGCTTCACTACCATAAAGAGTACTTGCAGCACCTTTTACAATCTCAATTCGTTCAACCATATCAATTGGTATACCATCTAAAGAGTTATAATTTTTTAGGTTCATAGGAATTCCATCAACCATTACTAAAGTACCACGGTCAAAGCCACGAATAACAGTACGTCCAGAACTAAAGCCAAAATCCTGCCCAGCATCACCATAACCAGTACTTGATAAACCTACTTGATGTTCAATCGCATCAAAAACATTCTTGTAACCAGCATCTTCAATTTTTTTAGCATTAACTACAGTTACCGTTGCCGGAGTATCCAAATCTCTAGTTTCCATTCTTTGTGCAGTAACAACCATCGGGTCAAGAGTAAACTCTTGCAGTTCAGCAGCGTGTACTGCTGTACCCCCCCATTGTACACAACCGCAAATGAGAGCTGCCATAAGCATGCCTTTTGTGAGGGTTCTTTTTTTCATTAAAGTTCATCTCCTTAAAAATTTTTTTGTATGCTTTTCAAGTACCCATAAATGGCTTGCCTGTAGATTACTCAGCATAAAATATAATGAGAGTTTATATATAAACAGAAATCTGCTTATATCCTGTTAGGGAATTTATTTTTTATCCAAACAAAGATAATCGGAATAACTATTAAGGTAAATACTGTAGATGTTATCATACCGCCAATAATTACCCACGCCATACTAACGCGAGTTTCGGAACCCTCTGTCATTGCCAAAGCTGTAGGCAACATACCAACAACCATTGTTAATGCAGTCATCATAATTGGTTTAAGGCGAGCCTTACCAGCTTCAACAACAGCTTCTACCGCACTCTTACCTTCTTCGTGCATTAAGGTAAGGGTATAGTCTAAAAGCAATGTACCATTTTTAGCAACTAAGCCATCCATTACCAAAATACCAATTAAGGAATAAAGGTTAATGGTATTTCCCGTTAAGAGAAGACAAAAGATAGAACCAATTATGCCCAAAGGCAGAGAGAACATTCTTATCAGCGGAGTAAAGACAGATTCATACAATACTGCGAGAAGCAAGTAAATTAAAACTAAGGATAACGACAAGGCAAAAACCATTTCGTTGAAGGAGTCGTTCATGCTTACTGCCTGTCCTGTAAATTCGTATCTACTTTTGATACCGCTTGCAATTATTTTTTGCTCAATCTCTTCCAGAACTTCTTTTAAAGGTCTATCGGAAAGATTGCTTTGCACGTTGATAATGCGTTCCTTATTCACTCGCCTGATGGTAATAGGCCCAACTGTTTCCTCAATTTTGGCAACGTCTCCAAGAAAAACAGCACCTTCCCTTTTAGTGGGAACTTTTATAGATTTTAAATCTTCAATATAAAATCCATCACTATTTGCAAAACGCACATTAATATTTGTATCACGACCATCATTAGCACTATCGTTAGGCAGCACCCCTGCATTACGACCTGCAATGGCTGCACTAAAGGATTTCAGTACATTTTCTACAGAAGTGCCGTAATACTTTAGCTTGTCCCTATCAACAGTTACTTTCAGCTCCGGCACGCCTTCTGTGTAGGAGCTTTTTATATCTTTAAGACCTTCTACTTCACGGAAAATTTTTAAAAGAATTTGAGATTCTTCAATTAATAAATCCATATCCCTTCCGTAAAGTTCCACTTGTACGGGTGAACGCACTAAGGAACGACCACCGGAAACACCTGTTACAGAAGATTGGATTTCATTAACACGAATATTGACGCCGCCAAAATTTGCTCTACTAAAGCGTCTAATTTCATCCGAAACATCCCAAACACTTTTACTACGATTTCCTCTGTTTAATAAAGTAATGGAAATTTTCGCATTACTTTCCGTATTAGTAACCTTGGAAAGAAAAAACTCTATTTCAGGAATAGTGGCTAGGTAGTCATCAAAAACTAAAAGTACTTCGTTAGTTTGTTCAGCGTTGTATCCACGAGGAAGTTCAATGCTAACTTGAATAGCGTTCTCGTCAGTGCGAGGCATATATTCAGATCCAACAAGTCCCAAGGGAACAAGCATTATTGATGTTACAAAAGCAATTGCGATTGCAACTAAAACTTTTTTAGGTTTGATAAGGCATTTTCTTAAAAAGCCTGCATATTTTTCAATGCTTTGGTTTTCTGCCCTGTCCACCCAATCCCAAAACTTACCCTTAGGAATAATCAGACCATTAGCATATAGTTTGGAAGCCATCATAGGCGTAAGGGTAAAAGAAACCATTAAGGACATCAATGTCGCAAATACAATGGTCAACCCAAATTCTTTAAAGTACTGCCCCGTCGTGCTTTCTAAAAAAGCGATGGGCAAGAATACTACGATATCACACAGTGTCATGGCAACTGCTGCCATACCAATTTGGTTACGCCCTTTTTCTGCAGCTTCTTCTGCAGAATAGCCCTTTTCTAAAAAACGGTGTATGTTTTCCAAAACTACGATGGAGTCGTCCACTAGAATACCAATACATAACGCCATCCCCATTAATGACATCATATTAAATGTAAATCCGGCAAGAAACATTAGAAAGAAAGTTGCAACTAGTGATACAGGTATGGCGATGATAACAGCGGAAGAAGATTTCCAACCACGCAAAAACAAATACAGTACCAAACTTGTAGTAACTAAACCTTCAAGCAAAGTGTGTAAGGTATTTTTTAAAGAACTTCTAATAAATTCAGACTGGTCGTAAACCATAGTGAATTTATAATCAGGATAGGTAGTACGCAATTTTTCTAACTGTTGTAAAACACCATCAGCAGTTTTTACAATGTTAGCACCACTATTTTTATGAACTTCCAAAGCTATAGCATCATTACCATTCACACGGCTAAAAGCTGTTGCTCGCTTCTCTTGGAATTTAACTTCTGCAACATCTTTAAGAGCAACGCCCTTTCCTTTACCAACAGTAATGCTAATATCTTCTATTTCTTTAATATCTATATATTGAGAATCAAGCCTTACTGTAGTCTGTAATACATCACTATAAACAGAACCGGCAGAATATATTACGTTTTCACCTTTAACCGCATCAATGACGTTTTTAAGAGTTAGGCCGTAATAACTAAGCTTGTCTTTATTAACAACAATAGCAATTTCTTTTTCCCTGCCACCTGTAACTACAACTTCGGATACACCGCCTGCTTGCTGTAATCTTTCAGCGAAGATATTTTCTGCAGTTGAATACACTTCTGACATTTCAAAAGGTGCAGTTACCGCAATCTCCATAATAGGATAATCTTCAGAAGCACGCTTTAAAACAACAGGCTCATCCATATCAGCAGGAAGATTTTTGCGAATTGTACTTACTTTTTTCGTAGCTTCAATTGCCACCAAGTCAGCATCTGCTTCGGGCGTAAGCTCTACAAAAATTTCTGCACGACCTGGGCGCGTAGCACTACGTACTTGCTTAAAGTACGAAATAGACGATAGACAGTCCTCAATAGGCTTCGTAACCTGCTCTTCCACTGATTCCGTACTTGCCCCAGGATAATTGACAATAACACTTACATATTTAGTATCATGCTCCGGCAAAAGTTCTACGCCAATTTTCTTAAAGCTAAATAACCCCAAGATAACAATTAAAGCATAAATCATACAGATGCCAATGGGACGCTTAATGGAAAATCTTGTTATGTTCATTACTTATCGTCCCCTGCTTCTGCAATTTCCACAGTCATACCATTACGCAAACGTGAAAGGTTATTAGTAACAACGCAATCGCCAGCACTGATACCTTTAATAATTTCTATATTAATATCATTGCGGATGCCAGTTTTAATTTCTCGTTGCTCAACCTTGTTATTTTTATTTAACACAAAAACATAGTTCTTACCATTTTTTTCAATAATTGTAGTTTTATTGAGATAAATGGTATTTTCTTTTTGCAAATAATTGAACTTGCTCTTGGCAAATAAGCCTTCTTTAATATTCGCATCTGCGCCTTCAAGGGCAAGCCTTACAGAAAATCCATTGTTTTCGTCAGAAGCAGCAGGGCTGATAAAAATAATCTTACCTTTTGCTTCGTTGCCAAGCGCTTCAATATCTACTTCAACTTCTTGACCCACTTGAAGCAAGGCAGAATCACTTTCAGACACAATACAATCTACAAAAACTTTGCTATTATCCACAATGGTAAACAACTTAGTTCCAGCAGCAATGTAATTACCAACCTCTGCATTACGGTAGCTAATAATTCCATTGCGCGTAGCTCTCAAAGTCATATCTTCCCTTTGGTTTTGTAAAAGAAGATAATCATTATACTTTTGCTCACCATCCTGCATTCGTGCAAATACTGCTGCAGGCATATCATCAATCATCGCTTGCTGTGCAAGCTCTTCGTAATTTGCTTTTGAAGAAAGCATCGTTTGCTTCACATTATCAACTTCTAATTTAGAAACAGCACCTGCTTCGTGCAATTTCAAGTAACGCTCATAATTTGTTTTATGTAACTCATAAGTTGCCTTATATCTTTCAATTTGAGCATTATATTCTGTTTCGTAGGCCAAAGCTTTACCATGGTATTCACCATACTTTGCTTTAGCTTCAGCAAGTTTTAGCTCAATATCTTTCAAATCCTGTTCTAAAAGCATATCGCCAGCTTTTACTTCATCGCCTAAATCTACATGCACAGCACTAATGGTGCCTGCGTATTTATTAACGATGTTTATTTTTGCCAAAGCCTTCGTCTTTCCAAAAAGAGAAATTGTTTTATACATAGGTTTAGCACTAACTAGCGTGGTTTTTACAATTGGTTTTATAATCTTCGTTTTAGCTTTATTAGAAAACAGAAGATGCTTGGATGCTAAACTACTCAACAAAAGAATACCCAGGATAAGGATGATGGTGAAGTGTATTTTTTTACGTTTTATAAAGTATTCCTTAAATTGCAACCAAGACATCTTCTGATTTCTCCTTCTTTACTCTCCCAAATTTCTTACAATCCTCAAAATCTGTTCCTTGGAAAGCTGGTTCAAACTGTAGTAGCTTGCGCCCATAGCTTGGGCAACCTTTTTAGCTACGCCTAATTTTATAAAATCATTTTCCGTGTCAATGACAACGGAAGTTATTTTTGCTTTACGAATTTTTTCTGCCATTTTGATAGCAGCAGTAACAGGGTCGCCGCCGTCTTCTTCCACAGCGTTGGCTCTACCATCAGTTACCAGAACTAAGATTGGTTCCAGCTCGCTATCCTTTTTGTTGAGCCTTGCCAAGGTTAAAAGCGCAGTAGCCAAGCCGTCAGCAAGAGGAGTCTTCCCGCCCGTAGGCATTTCTGCTAAACATTTTTGGGCAAGGTCAACGCTTCTAGTAATTGGTAAAAGCACCTCTGCCTTTTGACGACGAAAGGCTAGCATGCCAACTCGGTCGCGTTTTTGGTACGCATCTTGGAGCATATAAAAGATTGCCCCTTTCACGGCACGCATTCTTTCCCGTGCTCCCATGGAACCGCTGGCATCTACGGCAAATAGGAAGGTGTTACCAATGCGTTTTTCCCTTACCTTTTGGCGCAGGTCTTCTTTTTGAATGTTCAAGGCGCATCCATTTGCCTCGCGCATTCTTTGGTAGGGCGCCGCCGCACGAATGGTAGCATCAAAAGCCAAGTCCTCTACCTTTGCTTTGGGAAGCTCTGCCCGCACGTAACGACCTTGCTTCAAATCAGTCTTGGTCGCGCTACGTTTGCCACTACCTCTCCGCAAGGTAGTATTCTTGCCCATATCAAGGACAAGCTTGGGAATTTTAAAGCTTCTGTCAATATCAGCAATCTGTTCTTCGGGAGCAAGCTGGTTGCTATTTTGCTCTTGTTCCTGTTTTTCATCTTGCTCATTATTTTCATCACTGTCTTCGTCACTGCCATCATCTTCGTTATCAGGCAGCTGTGGAGGTGGAGGAAGTTCATCAGGTTGTTCAGGAGCATCGTCTTGTTCATCAGATTGTTGTTCTTCGTTTTGCTCCTGCTCTTCATTTTCCTGTTGGTCTTGTTCCATTTCCTGAGCTTCCGGCGGAGTGCGCATGCGATGAGCCAAAACGTAAACAGCGGCTTCCTGCATATCCTTTGGTAAAATGTAGGTGCGTTTTTCTAAAGCAGCAATGGCACGGGCAGCTTCAAGCAGATAAATTTCTGCCCTATGTCCTGCGCAGAAGGCTTGAGCGCACATTTGCGCCGCCAGTTGCATCATAGCCTCAGTTACTTCTACCTGCTTCAATGTTTCACGTGAAACATTTACCAGTTCACACAGCTCAGCAACGCTTTCGGCATACTGCTTTCTAAATCCCGCAATGTCTTTGCCATACGCCAAGGCGCGTTTAATAATTTCCACTCTATCAGCAATCTCTGCTTCGCCTTGTACATCTACATACATTCCAAATCTATCAAGGATATGTCCCGGCAAAATTCCTTCTTCTGGATTCATAGTGCCAATGACAGTGTAGTTAACCTCGTGGGTGAAGCTAATACCATCACGTTCCACATGGTTAAAGCCAGCAGTATTGGCATCAAGGACTGCAGTTAAAAGTTCTTGGCGAAGCAGGTTTGCTTCATCTATATAAAGCACATTGTCGTTAGCTTTTCCTAAAATGCCTGGCAAGAAGCGACGTTCACCCTTACTAACAGCATATTCAATATCTATACTGCCAAAAAGCATATCTTCCGTAACATTTAAGGGTAATTCTATAATATTGCGTGGCGTAAGCAGTTCTTGGGCAGCACGGACTAAAGTTGTTTTTGCCGTACCCTTGCGCCCACCAATTAATAGCCCACCAGCATGAGGGTTAACCAACGCAATAAGAATTGCCCTTTTCACCTGCTCCAAACCAACTACAGCAGTAAAGGGATATATAGCGTGCAGTAACATTCCGCATGCTCCTTTCAGGCTTCCTGTCCCAAGAAAGCTTCAACTTTATTCCAATCTAATTGTCCTTCTTCAAAAGGACGACGACGCATACGATGAGGCAGTACAAGTTTTGCCGCAGCTTTTACGTCAACAAGCTCTACTTCGTTATGTTCATTAAAGGCAGCCAAGGTCAAAGCAGTTTTAATTACGGTAATATCTGCACGGTGACCATCAACGCCCAGCTCTACTGCCAATTTGGCAACGGTTTCCAAAAGTGCATCACTGATGGTAACATTGGGCAATGCTTCGCGTGCTTGCATAATTTTTTCAGCAAGAGCTTGCTGTTCCTCTTGATAGCCTGCAATGAAATCATCTGCGTTATCTTCATAAGCCAAACGTCGTTTTATAACTTCAACACGTTGGCTGGGGTCGTGTTCACCTGTAACAACAACGGAAAGACCAAAACGGTCAAGTAATTGAGGACGAATATCCCCTTCTTCCGGATTCATTGTTCCTACCAAAACGAAACGTGCCGGGTGAGAATAGGAAACTCCCTCACGTTCAACAGTATTAATACCCATTGCAGCAGCATCTAACAAAACGTCTACAACGTGGTCATCCAAAAGGTTTATTTCGTCAACATATAAAATATTGCGGTTAGCTTGCGCCAGAATACCTGCTTCAAATTTCTTTTCACCATGTTTGATAGCGTGTTCAATATCCAAAGTACCTACTACTCTATCTTCAGTAGCGCTAACAGGCAGTTCCACCACACGCATTTTAATGTCTTCAATGTGACAAACTGCATTAGATGCATAATTCTTTGCGCAGTCATCGCAAAACAAGTTAGCATTATGAGGATCACAATTAAATCTGCAACCATGGACAGCTTGCATAGCAGGGAGCAGTTCTGCCAAGGCACGTACTGCTGTTGATTTTGCTGTTCCTTTTTCACCTTTAATCAACACTCCTCCCAATGCAGGATTTATTACGTTCAAGATTAATGCCATTTTCATATCCTCTTGCCCAACAATGGCGGTAAAAGGATATACTGCTGTTCTTTTCATTTTCTCACTCGCTCCTAACGTTTAGTAATTATTCTTATCAAGATATACGTCTGATTATAAACTATATACTTCCTATATACGCAACACTTATTTTTCACAAGAATGCAAAAAGCTGACAAGAACCTTTCAATTCCAGTCAGCCTTTTTATTTATGATTTTATCTGCCCAATGGAAACACGCTTCATTGCGCACTCGCTTTTGTAGGCAACTTTCTCCCCACTCCCGTACCAACGGGCGAAGCAGCCGCCTCCACACAATTTAAAATCTGCACACTCCCTGCAAAAGGACATACTCTGAAAAATTTTCTTACTTACCTTTTCTACAAGCGCATTGTCTAAACCGTCCTGCACATTGCCAAGATAAAAATCCTCGTTGCCAATCAAGGAAGAACAGGCGTAAATTTTACCACTGGCATCTACAAAGGCAGCTTCTCCGTTCATAGCGTAGCAATGTCCAAACTGTCGACAGCTTTCCGTACACAGAAGCTTTGCCCTTTCTGCTTGGGAGATAACAATTTTATAGCCTGCCAATCTACTTAACTGCTCTACCCGTTCGTAAACCTCTTCCATACTTTTTAACATTTGTGCTTCCGAAGGAGGTACTAGTCCGCTGCCACGCCCCTGTCCTCGCAATAAATCGAAGCCAATCTTACGCACGTTGCCCAAAAAATAAGCTATATCCACAATTCCTGAAAGTTCCTCAACATTATCTGCCGTTACCACGCAGGTAAGACCGCAGGCAATGTTATTACGCCTCAAAACTTCCAAACCGTGTAAGATTAAATTGGTTGCCCCTTTTCCGTCCTTGGTCAAACGCAATTTATCGTTCACGTTAGGTTTACCATCAAGACTTACCCCAATGGCAACCTTATTTTTAAAAAGATACTGAGCAATTTGGTCAGTCAAGAGCGAACCATTAGTCTGAATTTGCAAAACGGCAGGTATATTATTTTTCTGAACGTAGCTCACCGCCGCGTGCAAGACCTTAAAATTTAATAGAGGTTCACCACCACTAAACTGAATAATGAACTTTTCATTGACGGGTAAACTACTTACCGCCAAATCAATGGCGGCAAGAGCAGTTTCTACGTTCATTATGTTTTTATCGTGCTCTGCAGCGTAACAGTAGCGACAAGCAAAATTACATTGTCCTGTTAAACTTAGCACCAAGTTTTTTATTTTAGGAGTTTGCATCACTGCGTTCCTCAATCTCGCCCTCGATGGAAAGGTACAATTTTTGCAGCTCGCTCTTAGTTTCAGGCTTCGCATTCCACAAGCCACGTTTTTCTGCTTCCAGAAGAACCTCTGCCATACGTTGCAATGCCCAAGGATTCACGTCACGCAACCATTCCTGCACCTTGGGATCGAAGGTATATTTTTCTGCGTACTTTTCGTACATCCAATCTTCCATGACAGCGCTGGTCGCATCCCATTGATAACTGTGAGCAATCATATTTGCCAAATCTGCTGCGCCTTTGTAGCCATGCTTCATCATGCCTTCAATATATTTAGGATTAATGGATTCACTGCGGAAAATGCGTTTAGCTTGTTCTTGCACGCTATACATTTTAATTTTGCTTCTGTCCGTACTATCACCACAGTAGGAACGAGGCGCACTACCCTTAATGCTTCGAACGGCAGCAATCATACCACCGTGATAAGCGTTGTAGTCATCACTGGAAAGCATATTAGTTTCGTGATTGTCTTCATTTTTAATAGTAATGTCTAAGCTGCCCATACGTTTACGGAATTGTTGGGGCAAGAATTTACCCTTAACCTTGCCACCGTAAGCATGACCACCCCAACGCACATAAACTTCTGCAATGTCGTCAATGGTTTCCCAGTTCTTAGCTTCCAGTAAAGCCGCAACACCTGCACCATAAACGCCTTGCTCGTCGCCAAAAATTCTAAAGGCAGCTTGTCGCCAAGCATCTTCCTTGCTCATACCTTCAGCTTCCAGCTCTGCACTATCTGCCAGTAAATGCTTACGCACATAGTTCAGTTCCAAATCTTCGTCCAAACCACCAACAAGCAGCGTTGCTTGGTCAAGGAGTTCCATAATGGTAGGCATGGTATCACGGAATAAGCCACTTATTCTTGCAGTAACGTCAATGCGGGGACGGCGCAGTTCTGTCAAAGGAATAGGTTCCAAGCCATTAACACGCATACTGCCTGCTTGATAAATGGGGCGTACGCCCATCAGATAGAGGAATTCTGCCACGCATTGACCATGACTGCGCATATTGGCCCCACTCCACAATACGATACCGATATTTTCTGGATAGTGACCCTCTTCCGCAATAAAGCGTTCAATAACTTGGTCACCCAAGGTTTTGCCAATTTCCCATGCCGCAGGAGTTGGCAAGGTGCGCGGGTCTACGCCATAAAAGTTGCGACCAGTAGGCAGTAAATCTGCACAACCACTAGTGGGTGCTCCGGAAGGACCAGGTTCTACATACTGACCTTCAAAGCCACGAAGCATATTGTCTTGTTCTTGGGTAGTGAGCTGTAAATTAGGATAGATTGTTTCACAAATATAAGTGCAAACTTTTTCCAGCTGTTCCTTAAATTCAGCACTGCCTTCCTGTACCCAAGTCAATGCCAAAACTTCCTGCAAGGCTACTGCACTAAAATCTTTGTCCTGCAAAATCTTGATAATCTCTTGGCTTTGGTCTGTAATTTTATCAAGCAATACTGCGTAGGTAATATTCAGTGGTTCGTAAATCAAGCTGCTGTTTTCCAGCAAATAGTAGTAATCAAAGCCATAGTATTGGGACAACGCTTGGCTCAAGCTAGGAATGTCACCATTGTTAAGACGGGTAAGCATCCACAAATATTCAGTCAAGCCTTCCTCAACAGGAGGTTGCCCCAAAATATGTAAGCCAACGTGTACTTCAAGGTTTTTTAAATCTGTAATGTAGTTGTGCAATGCCATTACATATTCGCCAAAAGGTTTGCTTTCGTCATATTCAACTTCATCCTGCAAATTGGCAGCAACAACCTTTTCTTTTACCAGTGCTTCTAAACTAGGCAAGTTTTCCGGTTGAGTAGTTTCAAAATGCACGTACTCATCCATAATTTTTTCCAGTTCTTCCAGCTCGTCATAAACATCTGCCTTGCTTTGAGGAGCAGGCAAATGTTCAATCAAGCAGGCAGCACCTCTACGTTTTGCCTGAATACCCTCGCCGGTAATCGCAATATTATAGGGATAAATATTAACCAGGTCACCTAATGCCAAATCAGGATAGCAGGTGCAGTCAAGACCTGCGTTTTTGCCTGGCAACCATTCTAAGGAACCATGAGTACCAATATGAGCAACAGCATCTGCTTGCCAAATATCACGCACCCAACGATAGAACCCTAAATAATGATGAGTAGGTGCGCAGTAAGGAGAATGGTAAATTTTGCTAGGATCATCACCAAAACCACGAGGTGGTTGCACCGTAACAAAAACATTGCCGTTCATAGTTCCCGGTACCAACAGGTCGCCATCATATTCCATAACGCTTCCCGGTGCTTCGCCCCAATCTTTAATAAGTTGTGCTTGTACCTTGGGTTCAATGGTAGCAAAGAATTTTTTATATTCAGCGCCTGTAATCTTTTGGGCTTCGGCAATTTGTTTTTCTGTCAGCAACGCCTTGTCATTGGTAGCGTTGGAGGTAAGCTCCTTGATAAATTCCTTAGTATCTTCCGGAATACTATCCACTTTGTAGCCACGTTCTTTCATTGCAACCAACACACGACGGATACTTTCAATGGTGTCCAAGCCAAGGGCGCTGCCAATATTGGAATTACGGGGCGGATAATTATGGAAGATAATAGCAATTTTTTTATCTGCATTAGCCTTACGGCGCAGGCTTGCCCATTTGCGAGCCTTACTTACCATACGTTGAACGCGTTCTACGATGGGCAAGTAACGCACGTCACCATTTTCCAAAACTTTTTTGTAACCAATGGGTACGCCGTGGATGGTTCCGTCAAATTCTGGTAAGGAAATGGCAATGGAAACTTCCATGGGATTCATCCCCTCGAAACTTTCCTTCCATTCATCATAGTCAGTCATAATGGTATAGCCTGCCAAAATAGGCACGTTCCATTTTTTGAAATAGTCTACGGTAATAGTACCGCTACTGCTCAATGAAAATTTCATTACATTGATAAGAGCATCAATGGCAGGCACTCCATCTTTGCAGAAGAAGCTATCAAAAACTTTTGTCAAGCTAGGCATCCCCATTTCTTCAATGGGCATACCATTACTGAATACGCAAATTGCGTTCATACCTTGGGCTTCAATTTCTTCGATGGTTGCGCTTTGGTAAGTTAAATCTCCCCAAACCCATTCGTCACGATAGAA
Organism: Phascolarctobacterium sp.; assembly: GCA_017457085.1. GTDB lineage: Bacteria > Bacillota > Negativicutes > Acidaminococcales > Acidaminococcaceae > JAHHUH01. The sequence goes on along the minus strand of JAFTID010000048.1, from coordinate 19,740 downwards.
AAGCATACCAATAGTCGGTTTAGAAGCATCGCAGAAATCCGCTTGGTATTCTGCCAAATCTGTATAAACCTTTTTCGCACGGGGGTGATAAATTCCGCACCAATGAATCGGGTCAGGTGCTTCAATCTCTTTGCCTTTACCTTCCAAGCATTGGTCAAGGTACTGCCACAAATTATAGTAGTTACGCTCGCCGCCAAAGGAAGTATATTTTTTCAAGGCTGCCAGCTGTTCAGGGGTGAAGCCAAATTTCAGCTCGCCTTCATTAGTACCAGCAGCATCTATGTAATAAGGAATTTTGCGTGCATCTAAAAACTGTACTAATTTTTTCAGAAAAGGTGTGTCCAAACCGCTACCCATCCATTTTAAAAGTACAACGTCCGTAGTACGCAGGTTTTCTTCCCATTTTTTATCCCATACGGTTTGATCTGTTATCCAATGGCAAGCACAATCATTGCTAACCTTTTGCTCACGTTGCAAACGTTCCACAGTTTGCTGCATCATTCCCATACGACGGATAACGTTTGTCAAAAATAAAATCTTACTCATTTTTACCTCAATTCTAGAAGAATTGCTTTTGCATTCTTCTAAGCAAATATAAGAAATAGGGTGTACCTAAAAGCGCAGTCATTATACCTACCCTAACTTCGGAGGGAGGAATAACTATTCTGCCCAAAGTGTCGCACAAAACTAAAAACATAGCGCCACCAAGAGCACTTGCCGGTAACAACACGCGATGGTCCGGACCAAGCAGCATGCGCATCATGTGGGGAATGACCAACCCAACAAAACCAATGCTACCACTTACGCAAACAGAAGTTGCCGTAGTCATGGCAGATACGAAAAGCAAACCCATGCGGAAAGCAGTAACAGGCATTCCCACAGCCTTGGCTTCTGTTTCCCCAAGTACTAAGATATTTAAATGACGAGCCATCAAAAGCATTATGAAAATGCCTGTCAGGACGGGGCCAACTGCAAGGTAAACATGTTCCCAACGACGATAGTCAAGACCGCCAACCATCCAGAACAAATATTGTTGTAGCTTTTGCTCATTCATAAAGGTAAGCAAACCAGAAGTTACTGCGCCTAAAAGCATGCCAACGGCAACACCAGCGAGGAGCAAGGTCATTACAGGAATCTTGCCATTGCGCATGGCAAGGAAAACTGTCAAGCACACGGCGCAAATACTTCCGCAAAAGGCAAAAGCGGGCATAGTGTACATACTACTTGTAGCACTACCCAGCGCAATAGAAAGTACTGCACCAGTCGCCGCCCCTGCAGAAACGCCAATTAGACCGGGGTCTGCCAAGGGATTACTAAAAATGCCCTGCATTACTGCACCGGAAATACCAAGGGTTGCACCTACAAGCAAGCCAACCAGCATACGTGGCATACGGATAAACCAAATGACAGCAAGCTGTTCCTTGGTGAAGTTTCCTTCATTAATAAAAGGTAAGCCTAACTTTCCACAAATAATTGCCAGCGTACTTTCCAAAGGCACATCAATTTGCCCAAAGGTTAGTGAGCCTAAAGCAACTATTACCAGAACAATACCTAACACAATCAGCGCAAGACCACTATTCTTTCTTTTAACAATCAATATTTTTCACCTCTAAAATATTCCGGATAAACAGCTTTAGCAAAATTTTCAACCGCATCCACAATATGATGACTTGCTACATAACGATATTTATCCGAAACAAATTTGATTTGATTATTTTTTATGGCTTTAACGTCTTTATAGGCAGGGTCATTCTGTACTCTATTAAGATATCCTTCTATATCCTGTCTATTGTCATAATTCCATGTAGGTAAAAGAAAAATATCTGGATTAATACGTACTACTTGCTCTTTGCTAACATAGCTAGTCATAAATTCATTAGGTATTTGCGCAACACCATTGATAACGTGAGCCATGTTTAGCATATTATCAATCAAATCACCCTTGCGCCCCATAGCTGAAATAAAATTAAAGGCAACAACAGTTTTACGCTTATCATCAGGAATTTTGCAAAGCTTACTTTCCAGTTTGGCAATGCGTTCGTCCATTTGTTTTACTAACTCTTCACCCTTGGCTTTTTCCCCAACGGCTTCACCAAGCTTTAAAACCTTAACTCTCATTTGTTCATAGTTTTTAGGTCTTCCGGCTAAATACACCTTTAACCCTAAAGCCTCTAGTGAATGTATTACTTCGCTATTGGAAGCAGTGGTCGCCACCACCAAATCAGGCTTAACAGATAAAACAGCTTCTGTATTTTCTTCTAGCTTCCTTCCAACTTTACGTGCCTGTTCCTTAGTGATAAATGTAATCTCCGGGTCACCAGCCCAACGACTATAGCCAACAATTCGTTTCGTGTCTACTAAATCTGTTAATATTTCATCTGTGCCATAGGTAAGGGAAGCAATTCTCTGAGGTTTTTCTGTAAAGGTCAATTTTCTGCCAGCTTCATCAATAACCTCGTAAGCAACTTTCTCCTGTACAGAATTATTAACTGGTTCTTGTGTGCCACAGCCACCAGTAAGACAAACCAGAAATAGCATTAAGCAGATTAATAACAATCTTTTCATTTATTCACCTGCTCATCCATTTGTTTTTTAATATATACATTCCACAAACGCTCTAGCATATGCGCCGCACCCTTGATTCCCACAAAGGGAGTTTCCGTCAGTAAAACTTCGTCAGCTGATGGATAGGCAATGTTACAGCTGTAAAAAGTTGCCCCGCGACGACGTAAATTGCTGGCTTCACTGCTACTCGCAAAAAGTAATACGTCTTCTGCATTTTGGAAGAGCCTTTCAATTTCATCAACATCTTTACCAGTGACCAGAACTTTATCTGCCACGTCGCAGTAGTTTGCACTTTTGACCTCGTGTTGGCAAATTACGGTAAGTTCTCCTATATCTAACCACTCGTTACGTAAAGCCTGCGCCATACACAAAGCTTGGGTCCCCGCTGCCGAAAGAATAACCTTATCAAACCAAAGGCTTCCCCACACACCACGATAGTCATTTTCTTTAGCAGTTAAGCGTTCCATTTGAGCAGTGCCTTCATCAAAAACTGCTTGTAAATTTTCACAAGGCAGTGCTTCGTGAATACGTGTTAACCAATTTTTAGTGTCCTCAATTCCGTAAGGCATACCTGCTACAACGTAAGGAGTACCAAAGCGTTTTTCCAAACACTGTGCCAATTGCAAGCCAAGCTCTTCGTTGCAGACAATGTTTAGCTTAGCACGAGCAATCTTTTGTAAATTTTCCAAACTGCTTCCCGCACCGGGAACAGCATTTATTTCGTAGCCTGCCTTAGTCAGCAAGCGAATTATTTCATTTCTATCAGCAATACCGTTGTAATAAAAATCACTTAAGCCTAAAACATTTACTCTGTTTTCTACGGTTTCAACCTTTTCAACAGCAAATTTTTTCAAAACAGCAAGTGCCGCTTTGGTATAACCTTCGGCAAAACCACCAACCAAGCCACCGCAATCCATGGTTACAAAGGGATAAGGCAGTTCCATTTTACGAACGATGCCTGCTAAATCATCGCCAATCAAACTAAGTGAGCAGCTATTTTCTACCAATAAAAGTGAAGGCTTACGACCACTATCCAGCAAACGCTTCAAAGCTTCCGTCAAAAACTTTTCCGTTCCATAGACAATTGCATTATTATCGGGCTGACAATCGTGAAAGCGCTCCCCCATATCGTACTTAGCGTGTTCCAAAGTACGTAATGCGTAAAAGTAACACCACAACGGACCATTCACCAAAATTTCTGCATCAGGAATGCCTGCCACAAAGGCAGCAGCTCCACTTAATGCACAGCAGTCAACTCTATGACAAATATTTCCCCATTGGTTATTGCTATACATAAACTAAACCTCCGCCCTTGTGCTTACTGCACAGCACTCTGTAAATAACTTGCATAAATTCAATTTCACCGAGGGTTCCCACCTTGGGAAGCATGGGCAGGAAAACCTGCTTTAAGTTTTTATCCTGCAATTCGTGAGTTGTCAGCACTACATCTGCTTCTTTCAGTAAGTGTTCCCCGTCAAGATTAGAGTAAATAGGAACATCGGTATACTTCCGCAAAGCGCCTACCATCTCGTCAAAATAGCCTGCTTCCAACGCATCCAGCAAAACTATTCCCTGTAAATCTAACTCCAAGGCATTAATCACACCCAGCATAGATTCTGGATGGAAGTACATCAACCACCTACCAATGCAAAGAGTAGCCTTTTTATTTTTAGTAACCGGTAAAAATTGTGCCAAGCTTTTCTCCATAAGAAGGCGCTCTGCCTGCAAAACTTCTTCAGCCTGTTCTTCACAATTTAACAGCTTGCCCATCTCAATAATCCATTGCTGAGTTCTTTGCCAGCCAACAGGATAGACGTCCTGCAAAAATTTAAAGCCAAATTTTTCCTGCAAACGCTTCGTCAAACACTCAAGACCTTCGTGAGTATTCCCCTTACCACCTAAAACTACCATTGCTTCCGCACTGGTAATCTTCGGTAAATCTTCAAGAGTAATATAGCCAGGGAACTGTCCAATGACAGTAACCCCCATTGCTTTTAAAATTCTTGTAACCTCTGTGGCGTAATGTCCCCACGGCCCACCATTATCCCCAATCAGCACAACTGTTTTGGGAATATACTTTTGCGGATATAAATATCTATCAATCAATTTATAAGTAATTTCAAAGTAGCCTTCAAAAAATTCCCCATCTAAAAATCCGTAGCTATCCACCGTAATGACTGGCAAATTATATTCTTCCTCAACTTCTTTGGCTACAGCTTCCACATCGTCACCAATTACACCGGCAACGCAGGAACCACCCAGTACCAAGCATTGAGGAGCGTACTTTTCTATAGCGTAGGCAATACACTTCTTCAATCTATCTATGCCACCAAAAATGGAATGCTTTTCTTCTAATTGACTAGACAGCAAGGGTACGGAAGCACGTTCTTCTTTTCTACCATCACCCATAGCACGATAATGAGTATTGATATCCATGGTACGAGCAATATGCGCGCACGCACGGGGACTGTGAAAAATTACAACCACACCATCCATATAAGCAACTGCTCGCCACACGCCGGGCATACTGCAGCTACAACTTTTTCTAATATTGATAAAACGTTTCGTTTTAATTCCCATATTTTTCAACCAGCTTTTCTAATTCTTCAAAGGTCATTGGCGTAGGCACGGAAAGCTCTGCATTTTCCACAAGCACCTTGCTCAAATTACGATAGATTTGTGCTTGCTCACTTTCCGGTGCGTATTGCAAAACAGTTTGGCGATTATTTTCTGCCTTATTCACAACAACATCACGGGGAATAAAGGCAATCAGTTTTGTATTTAAACGTTTGGCAAATTCTTCCAACAAATTCTTTTCGTTGGGAGTGTTACGGCTGTTACCGATAATGCCGCCCAATCGAACTCCACCACGCAAAGCAAAACGCTTCACGCCTTTGGCAATATTGTTGGCAGCGTAAAGACTCATTAGCTCACCGGAAGAAACAATATAAATATCAGTAGCGTAGCCTTCACGAATAGGCACGGCAAAGCCACCACATACCACGTCACCTAAAACGTCGTAAAGCAAAACATCTTCGTCTTCGATGACGTCTAAAGAACGAAGTTTTTCTAAAGCAACAATAATACCACGTCCTGCACAGCCAACTCCCGGTTCAGGACCGCCAGCTTCCACGCACTTAATTCCGTTGTAGCCAATATGCACAATATCTTCCGCTAAAACTTCTTCTTTATCACGTACAACATCTAAAACTGTTTGGGTGCAAATTCTTCCCAGCAACAAACGTGTGGAATCATTTTTAGGGTCGCAACCAATTTGGCAAACCTTAAAGCCTTGTTCGCTCAATGCAGCAGACACATTTGCCGTCGTTGTAGATTTACCAATGCCACCCTTACCATATATAGCAATCTTTTTCATAAAAATCCCCCTAACATTTTGCAATACGATTATGAATATGATACAATGTCCTACATAGATTTATTTTTAATTTTAAACTATATACTGGTTATATAGTCAAGGGTAGGTGAAATCTTTATGAGCAACAATAATTCTGACGATGCCTATTTCACAGCAGGAGAACTGGCAAATCTTTTTAGTATCTCTAAGCAAACCTTGTTGTATTATGACAAAATTGGCCTACTCTCACCCGATTTTATTTGCGAAAAAGGCTATAGGCATTATTCCATCCAACAATATTTAGATTTAGAAATCATTGTTAACTTGCGCTCATTCAATATCAGCATACCTGATATAAAAACTTATCTTGAAAACCGTAGCAAAAATGAATTTATTGACTTGGTTGCCCGCAAAGAAAAAGAATGTATGGCTATCATCAAAGAAAACCAAGCCATCATAAAATCTTTAGAAGCCATCAACGACATTGCAAAATGCGAGAGACCTTTCGTTTTTTTCAAGCCTTTGCTTACATTCCAAGAAGAACGCTTGATGAAGGTTACCCCCGTTTACAGCAAAGATACTGGTAAAGACAGGGTAGTTTTATTTACAAAGCATGCCCAACATACTTTCCACAACAAAAAATCTCTGGAACGTCACGTTGGTTGGATAATCTCCCAAGATGACTTGTTTGTAAAACGAGACTACCATCCCACGAAAGCTTACTTCTCCTTTGTTCTGAACACACCTAAACATAAAGCAAAGTCCATGATAAAAATTCCTGCCGGATTATATCTGGAAATTTATTTTAAAGGTACCTTCTACCAAAACTTCCCTAAGCTTGTAGATATAATCAACAAATTTATGGAATTAAACGAATTAGAAGCCAGTGGTGATATTTACATACTCACCATTGAAAACCACTTGTTCTATAAGGACACCAACGAATACATTAATAAAATCTTCCTCAATGTTAAAAAGAAATAAGAAAAAGTCCCAAGGATTAATCGTTTAGACTAATCAGCTTGGGACTTCTTTTTATTGCTTACAGTGACCAGAGGTATTGCCGCTTTTAATTTTCTCAAAAATTTCGTGAGCTTCTTCTACACTTTTACCGTTGGCAAGTGCTTTTTGCATGTGCACCATTGCACTACGATATTTTGCATGAGCTTCGTCATTGGGAATAGCATCGATGTTTTTCGGATCAAATTCCATAACTTTTTTAAAGATAGCATGGATTTCTTCGCTAGATTTACCAGCAGCTTTAGCAGCTTCCACATGTTTCATAGCGCTCTCATAGCGATATTTAGCATGGGGATCGTTGGGAAGTTCATATTTCGGATGGGTACAGGTCATAATTTTCACCTCTTTATATTATTTGGTAAGCTACACTATACACTATATAGTAGTTATATAGTCAAGGGAATTTTTCAGGATAAGCGGCTTTCGCCATATCCTCCACTCCTAAAACGAATTGTTGTGAGCAAGTCAGAAGGTGGGCTGATGGAATGACAATAATGCTTTTATTTTTACCAGCATTGGTCGTCATATAAGACTGGTTGGATAAAAGCTCTGCCTTTAAATCTTCAGGACTATGTTCCCCATCAAAGTTCCAATCGCCAATAACGAAGCTATCCGGATTTAACTGCACTATGGTTTCTTGAGAAAGAGTGCAGGTTTGGGAATAGTTCAAGCTTTGGGTAACATCTACCACGCCGGCAAGGCGACAAGTATCGCTAAAGGTTCCGTCCGGAGAATAGTAGGCTCCCATTGCGTGCATGAAGAGAACCTTGCGCTTTTCCTTAATGTCTCCTAATTTTTTCTGCACCTTTTGAATGCGAGCATCCATTTCCGCAACCATCTGCTTGCCTTTTTCCAGCTCACCTACAACTTGGGCAAGCTCTAAGATTGAAGCCTTAATCTCTTCAAAATTAGAAGGAGTCTTGTAAACGTACACCTTCATCCCCATTTCCCGCAAGGTCTGATAACTTTCGGGAGGGAAGAAGTCAGAAATAAGTACCACATCAGGGTTAAGACCAATTACGCTTTCAGGAGTATTACCGTGGGTACGATTAGGAATGCTTTTTACACGCTCAACGATATTGGAAATACCACCATCATCTGCCAAATAAGTAACGCTTAAAATTCTGTTTAGTGGTACCAAATCTAGAAGTATCTCGTCAGTACCAATAGACATCGATACAATTCGCTGTGGTTTTTCTGAAAAGGTAAGCTTCGTGTTGGTAAAGTCCGTTACAGTGTAGCCACCTTCTTTTAAAATTTCAGTAGTGCTTTCTTTTTTAGAACAGCCTGTGCAAAGCAGAACGCCTACGCAAATTACAAATACCAGCAAAAATTTGATGGCTCCAAAAACTTTATTGAAATCTTTTCCCATAACTACAACACCTTCCAAAAATAAAATGTTTCACGTGAAACATTTGCTTTTAAAATAATCTATGCCCTTGGCTAAGATGATAAGGTATATAGTTGCTATTGTGTCAAGAGGGAAATTCTTTAAGAAATCACTTGTAAAAGCCAAAAATTTCGACTAATATATTATTAGATAATAAATTAGTCGGAGAATTGCTTATGTATATCCATAGACACTTAGAAAAGATTCTTACCATGGTTTCAAAAATGTTTGGCGCAATTATTGTTGTTGGCCCTAGACAAGTAGGAAAGACTACATTGTTACGCAACTTTACTGGCAATATCACCTATGTAACTTTGGATGACCCTTTGCGCTTACAAGCCGCAGTAGAAGAACCCAGTACGTTTTTCAAAGATGCTAAGCCACCGGTATTTGTTGATGAAATTCAATATGCTCCTCATCTATTTCCGTACATCAAGATGTATGTTGATGTTAAAAAGGAGAAGGGATTATTTTATCTTTCAGGCTCTCAACAGTTTAAGCTGATGAAAAACGTTAGTGAATCTTTAGCAGGAAGATTGGGCGTGCTAAACCTTTTAGGAATTTCCATGCGTGAACGCAAGGGTATAGATTTTTCAACTCCCTTCTTGCCAACAGAAGAATATTTCACAAGCAGAAGCTCGTATGAAACTCATACGGATTATGACGAGCTTTGGAAAATAATCCATAGAGGAAGTATGCCTGATTTAGTCGCTAACCCAGAATTTGATTGGCAAATATTTTATGCTTCCTATGTCAAAACTTATATTGAACGTGACGTAAGAGAGCTTACTCAAGTTGGCGACGAAGTATTGTTCATAAAATTTATGATTGCTGTAGCAAGTATAACAGGTCAATTGCTAAACCTAGCTTCATTAGCGAGAGATGTTGGCATTAGCAACGCTACAGCAGAACGATGGTTATCCATTTTAGTAACTTCCAATATTGTTTACCTGCTTAGACCATATTCTAACAATGTTTTAAAACGAGCAGTAAAAACTCCGAAGTTATACTTCTTAGATACTGGTCTTGCTGCATACCTTACTAAGTGGAACTCTCCTGACGTGTTAAAAAATGGTGCAATGGCAGGCGCCTTCTTTGAAACCTTTGTTGTTTCTGAAATAATTAAAAGTTACTATAACAAAGGTATTTTAGAGCCAGCACTATACTTTTATCGTGACAAAGAGCAAAAAGAAATTGATTTGCTAATCGAAGATAATGGCAATTTATATCCCATTGAAATCAAGAAGCATTCTGACCCAAAAGTTGCTGATATTAAGACATTTGATATTTTAGACAATATTCCCGGTATGAAACGAGGTAATGGAGGAGTTGTTTGCACATACGAAAACTTATTGACACTCAAAGGTAATGATAAAGTAATACCCATAGGTTATATTTAATACCAGCAAAAGGCCACGTGACAGGAAGTTGCGTGGCCTTCTTGTTTCCCCCAACACGCAAACAAGGCGAAGCCGCAGCTTCGCCCCATTCGCAGGAGTAAGTATAATGTTTATTTTGGAGGAGATGTTTTTTAGAAGGAGTATTCAGCACCAATTAAGAAGCGACGAGATTGTGCGGGGTTATTATAGTAACTACCATAGGAACCGCCTCTTTCTGCATACGCTTCATTAAACAAATTGTATCCCTTTGCAAAAATTTTGAGATTATTATTCGCTTTATAAGTTAATGCCATATCTACAGTTAGATAACTGCTTTCAAGGTATGGATAAGCCCAACTTGCTGCATTATAAGAAGTAGAACAGCCAGTTCCATAACGTAGGAATAAATCAGCATTCCACTTTTCATCATGATATTTTAATCCTAATCTATACATATTAGGAACATAGTTAGGATCTTTCACAAAACCTTCGCCTTCATCATTTTTTACATTCACATAAGTATAGGATGCATTTAAATCAAATTTATCGCTAAGTTTATGATTTAATGTTAATTCTAAACCTTTTTTCTCTTGCTTATTAATATTTTGGGCATAATAATCATAACCTTTTCCGTAATACGGGCCATCATAGTCAGGAACCCAATCAAGCGCATCTTCTAAGTCGCTTTCAAAATAACTGATACCAATGTCGGTAACTGCACTTACTTGAGCATTATAACCAATAGTCCAAGTATCACCTGTTTCTGCTTTTAAATTAGGATTACCATAGGTACCACCATAACCACCACTAGGTCCACTAAAAGTATACATATCATCTGTAGTAGGTGCTCTAAATACTTGTCCCCAGTTAATATATGCGTGACTTACATCATTAAATTTTTTATTTAAGCCAGTACTAAATGTTGTTTCATTACCAGCTTCACTATGCTCATCATATCGCACCCCAGCGTTTAAAGTCCAAGTCGGAGCAAATTCCCAATTATCATTAATGAAAATTGCAAAATTATCAATACTCTCATCATAACCTATCTTACCATTCTCAGGAGTTGTTTTAACATCAACCTTACGCCATGAAGTGCCTACAACTAATTTATTATTATCAGACAAAGAAATAGCTTGTTGCAAATCAATGCCATTAGTTTTTTCTTCCATTCCACCTTGATAATAATAATCTAACTCATTATGATAAAATTGCAAGTAACCTTGGTCTTTTTCATTAAGAGTCCAATCATATTTAGCGTAAATATTATCAGTTCTCTTATCAATTGGTGTATTTGGATAACTTATACTGTATGTACCAAGACCTTCAAATTTACTATAATCATATCCTATGGTTAGATTACTTTCATCATTAAGTTGTTGATCAACTTTTAAAGAAACTTTCTCATTTTCAAAATCTACTGGTACAGGCCATCTTTTAGTAGTATCAGACGCATAATCCCTATATTTGTAGTAATCTTGTTTGTATTTAGAAGCAGATACACTTACACCAGTTTTACCTTTTTTAAAGGAATACATTGCATTCATATCTTCTGCACCACTAGAACCAAAAGCAAGAGATACTTTGCCATAATTCATATCTGCCTTTTTGGTAATTACGTTAATTACACCACCAACAGCTTCAGAACCATAAAGAGCACCGCCAGCCCCCTTTAAAACCTCAATACGTTCAATAAGACTAACATCAGGAAGCTGATTCATATCATAACCAGCTCTACCAGTACTTGTACCTAAATCAAAATTTACTCTTCTGCCATCGACTAATACCAATACGCGTTCATCACCATTTAAATAAACACATTTTTCACTAGTACCATTACCATTATCTGAAACAGTAGCACCAGGTACATCTTTCAAAACTTCTGCTACATTAGTATAATGTCTGCTTTCAATTTCATCTGCACCAACGATGGTGATATTTGCCGGAGTATCCACCAATTTGGTTTCGGTTCTCGCAGCAGTTACTACATACTCGTCAAGAGCAAAGGTATCCAGTTCATTTGCATGAACAGGTTCTGCGCCGCAATACATAGTGCCACAAATAAGAGCAGTCATAAGCATTGCTTTAGTCATCTTTTTCATAAAACTTCATCTCCTAAAATTTTTTTGAACATAACCAATCAAGTGAACTTGAAGTTACTGCCCAGTCTTTCATGGTCGCAGCAAGATTTGTGAGAGTGAAGTTTTGGCTTAACTAGAATGTTCTTTTGTGACTGCTAATATTTTAGCCTATATAGCAATTGTACAGTCAATATGTTTTTTAGTAAGAATTCCTATTTAAAATTAAAAAAGAGCGTTAAAATTATCCTTATTCAAGATAAAATTAACGCTCATTTTTTATTTTTTCATTAATTTTTGCTCGCTTTTTACATATTCTTGCATCACGCTCATAGTATTATAGAACAATTCATGCACTAGGTATGTAGGTGCTATATACTCGACGAACTCTTTTAAGGGAGCCTCCATAAAAATTCTATGCTGGTCTATTTTGCCAACATGCTGTAAAATTTCTCCCATTGTAATGCCAGCAGGCATTGCTCCAATGGAATTCTTTTGGTATTCGCCAGACAGGGAACAGCTAAAATGCATTCCCTGCACTAAATCTTTATAGCTTCCCAAATTATGAACGACCTTCTTAATGTACTCCAATGCTTCCTTTTCAGATTGCAGTTCCAAATTCGTACTCATTAGGTGTCCAGAATCGAGCATTATGCCCACGTTGCCTTTGTTCAGCTTGCTAAAAAATCTATCTACAACTTGAGGATTAGTTAAGGTCAAGCCTGGCCACCACAAATTTTCAAACAGAACCATTACATCATCAGGCACACAAGTACTAATACTGTTGAATACATCTGCAGTTGCATCAATAATCTGCTCGTCATTGTAGGTAAACTTTCTAGTAAAGGCTTCTTCTAAACCACAATGGCTTACGTGCCAAACTAAATACTCCGGCTTGACGGCGAGTGATGCAGTAATATTTTTCTGAATGACCTCTAGCCATTGGTCGCAATTCTCTGCACCATTAAAGTAAGCTATCATTTCTTGCTTATTCTTATGGTTACGCACCAGTTCTTCCTTATTATTAAACCAAAAATCTAACCAATAGGGCCAATATTTTAAATGGACACCAGTCGCCCACTTGGAATAATCTTCTTCGTAAGGCTTTGTATCGTAAACATACAGCTCCACCCCGTCAAGGTTGCTATCCTTTAAGTAACAAGTCATGCCTCCGGGGTAAGCTGTAATTTCTTCTTTATATCCATGCACAGGGCAAAAATTTATCAATTGCTTCATATATATACCTGCTTATTCGCTTTTAGTAGCGACAATTTTATTGAACAAAACTTTCCAGCTTGCTAACATTCCCTCAAGGTTCGCTTCCTGAATTTGCTCACTTCCTACATTATAATAGGAAGCAATTGTATCAAGCAAGCTTTGTCCTGCCGTCTGCATTTCTTCTGCGCTAATAAGCTTCCATAAAAACTGATCCAGCAGATGTATATATAATGAAGTAAATGTTAGCATCATTTTATCTTTAGCCAAATTTTCAGCAGCGAGAAGGTAAACAGGCTTTACTTCTGCATTGGTAACTTCTTGGTATTCGCTCCACATTGTTCCCGGTAAAATGCCAAAACGTTTTAAGCGACGGAACACGTTATGCTGAAATTCTGCGTTTAAACCAGCTTGTTTTTCTAAAGCGCGCTTCACAGCTTTGATAATGACCTTGCCAATCATCTCACCAATTTTAGAATGTTTACCCGTTGTTTCAAAATACAAATCTCTTTCCGGGTTAGCAACAATGATTGTCTGGTCTGTACCGCTTCCTGTCGCCAAGCCATTGGAATAATTGCTTCCGGCAAGCAGTTCTTGAATGGCAGCAGTCTTTGCTTCGGTGCAAGTTACCAGCGCACGAGCCAATGCTCCCGGTGGCATATCACAATCCAGAACTAGCATAATGTTTATGGTCCCGCATTTTCCCAAACGCTCCATAGGCATGTAATAATCTGAAGGGTCACCAACACGCCCACCATTTGTTTCAATACCACCTGTTACGATAGCAGTAACAGTTAAATCTTTATAACTCATTTTTTCTACGACAGCATTCTCCATGCTCGCCGCCGTTCCCATTCCAGTAACCATATCTGGATTTAAGGCAAGACGTTTGGAAATCAAACGCATGTGTTCAACATAAGTATCTGCCAAAACTTCGCAGGGCATACCGGATCCTTGCTTAGCATCGTAGTTATAAACAGCAACGTAATCTTCGTGGTAGCCTCCATTATAAACGGAGGTGCTCAACACTTTACGCTTGCCATTAAAGAAAATCACAATGCTTTTATCGTAAAAATAAACCTTATCACCTGTAGAAAGGGTGCAAATTTGTTCAGACATAACCGTCTCCTTAAATAGTAATCATAAAAATTAAAAGGAAATTTTTTAGCCAAGCTTTTTATTTGCTACTAATGATAAACTATATAGTTGCTTTACGGTCAAGAGGTACGCCAAGGGTACGCTTATAGTTTTACGCAAAAAAATAAGATGCCTATTACCCACGATAGGTAACACGCATCTTATCTTGGCATTGCTGCACCCCTACAGAATGCACTTTGAGAGAGGAGAGGAGAAAGTAGAAGAGTAAATTTCAATTCTATCAGAACAGCATTTATTATATGCGTAAGCAAGTGTCCAAGTTGCTTGTTCTCTTTGTCAAAGGAAACCAATATTTCGCCCTGTCACTTGGGAAAGTAGATGCTAGCTTCGGCAAGCATGAAGTTCGCATCAAGAAATGTTTCCACTGTAATTTTGCCACTCTCACATAAACAGAATTAGCAGTTTTCACATCTTCCGTCGTAAGCAGGTAGCTAACGCTATTTTGAAACAATCAGTTTTCAGCTAAAGATGTTGTGATGTTGTGAACCTCTTTAACTTTCTTTATCCTGAGTTTCTTATGCGAAATATTGATTTATTCCTTAATCATACTGTAAAGTATATACCCAGTATATTGTCAAGCTATTTTCTAAAAAAATTTCGAAAGTTTTATATAAAATTTTACTCTTATTCGGAATTAGTACGATTTATTTTTCATTCAACAATGTGTAAAACCCAAAGAGGAAATGTTTTTAGAGCTGACAAGCCCCAGAAACTTGACCTTATTGGATAGAAAAGGAGCAGTTTTGGGACATCTCTTTGAATATAAAAATACTCTTAGCATAAAAATCTCCAAACAATATACCAACTATATTGTTTATTGGAAAATATACCAACGCAAACACAAAAAGCGTAGCCTTACGACTACGCCTTTTATTTTAAAGCTTCTTGTATAAAATTCTCACGGAGTTCAGCACGCAGAGCATTGCCACGCCCGTATCAGCAAAGACTGCTGCCCACATGGAAGCGTAACCTAAAAGACCTGCTACCATAATCACAGCCTTCACAGCTAAAGCGAAGATAACATTTTGCCAAGCAATTCTACCAGTTTCTTTGGCAATGTAAATTGCTTTGGAAATGGAGCTCACTTCGTTATTCATAAAGACAACGTCAGCAGCTTCGATGGCAGCATCTGCGCCACTTCCCATCGCAGCACCTACGTTTGCGCCAGCTAAAACAGGAGCATCGTTGATGCCATCACCTACGAACATTACAGAACCATACTTATCACGCAAGCTGTTAAGCTCCTGCAATTTATCTTGTGGCAAAAGTTTTGCACGCCCTTCGTCAATTCCTGCTGCTTTGGCTATAGCTTCTGCTTCTCTTTGTGAATCGCCAGTAAGCATGGCAGTTACCAAGCCTTGCTTTTTCAGTTCGCCAACAGCAAGCTTAGCATCTTCTTTCAAAGTGTCGTTGATTACAAGCTGACCGAGGTATTTAGAATTTTTAGCAACTAAAACTTCACTACCACTTTCTGCTTCGTGATAATCAGCAATTTTCACGCCATAACGATCTAACAGCTTAACATTACCACACAAAACAATGTCTTCTCCGTGATAAGCAACAAGTCCTTCGCCAGCATGTTCTTCAAATTTATCAGCACGCTCAAGCTGTAAGCCTCGTTCTTTGGCAGCTTCGACAATGCTCACTGCAATAGGATGGGTGGAGGCAAGCTCAGCACTTGCACAAATTTGCAAAAGAGCTTGTTCCGTAACGCCTTTGCTAACATTTACTTTTTGCAGGACAAAATTACCCTGAGTAATGGTACCGGTTTTATCCATAACAACTGCTTTAATATTTTTTAAAGCATCCATTGCTACGCCACCCTTAAACAAGATGCCATACTTGGAGCCAGCACCGATGCCGGAGAAGAATGCTAAAGGAACGCTCAACACCAACGCACAGGGACAGCTAATTACGAGGAAGGTCAAGGCTGTGTAAATCCATTTTTCCCACTCGCCAGTTACGAGAGAAGGAATAACCGCAGTTAAAATTGCAGCGATTACTACAAACGGAGTATAGACACGAGCGAAGCGAGTGATGAATTTATCAATGGCAGGCTTACTTGCAGCAGCATTTTCCACGCTGTCCAAAATTTTCGTAACCATGGATTCTTCCAGCACTTTTTCCACACGCATCTTGAGCATGCCGGAAGTATTTACGCAACCGGAAACAACTTCGTCACCACGGACACGCTTTACAGGAACAGGTTCGCCAGTAACAGGAGAAGTATCTAACAAACTTTCGCCATCTACAACAATACCGTCCAGAGGAATGCGATCGCCAACACGCACCAAAAGTTCGTCGCCAACCTTAGCATCTGCAGCAGGAATAACTTTCACCTCGCCATCTACAAGCAAGTTGACAACTTCCGGGCGCATATCCACCGCCGCCATAATTTGCCCGCGACTTTTTTCTACAGCACGATGCTCGAAGTATTCGCCCACGCGATAGAAGAACATAACGCCAACAGCTTCTTCCCACGCTTGGATAAAGAAGGCACCCAAGGTAGCTACTGTCATCAAAAAGTTTTCGTCAAACACGTTGCCTTTCACAATATTTTGCAGCGCAATCCACACGATGCGCCCACCTAAAAGCAGATACGCAAAAATTAACGCGTAAAAGTGATAGGCTTCGGGAACAATGCCAAGCCATTCTGTAGCAATAAAGATTACGCCGCCTAAACCAAGAGTTACGACTTCCCAATTATTATGTTCATGGTGATGCTCATGACCACAGCTATCACAACATGCATGATGATGTTCGTGCTTATGTTCTGAAGTTTTACTTCCCACTTCACGAATAACGATGTCACTTTCGATACTATTACAAATTTCTTCCATACGTTCTCGCAGATTAGTGTAATCAGTTGCATCAACCATTAACTTTCTAGTAGCAAAAACAAGTTTCGCTTCATTAACCTCTGGTAAATTATTAATGGCAGCTTCCATTTTTGCACCACAGTTGGCGCAACCTAAATTTTCTACTAAATAGGTTCTCTGCTTTTTCATAATACACACCTCTAAAAATGCTTGAGTGTTCATTCATATATCGTTTCAAAAAATTACGAAAGCTTTTCATTTTGCCTTCGTTGCTTTCATTATAACATATGAGTAATTGTTCATCTATTCTTTTTTCAAAAAAATTTTAAATTCCATGTCCCTCTCATAACAATGTTTCACGTGAAACATTGTATACAAAAATGAGCGTTACGTTTTAAAACGCAACGCTCCTAATTTTTAGCTTATTTCCTAAAACAAATACTCATATCCTAACATAAAGTTACGTCCTAAAGTATAGTAATTGCTGTTCCCCGTGGAAACAATATCTCTTCTATCCAGGATGTTGTTGACGTGCAAAAAGACTTTATGATTTGCCTGAGGCTGATAAGAAAAATGCCAATCCGTAAATAATTGTGGTTTAATATGACGTTGCTCCTTTGTGTCAGAAGTTCTATCGCCAACAAAGTTTGCCTTCAGCGTACTACTAAACTTAGCATCTACATAACTTAAGGAGCTATTAAATTGATACCTGCTTCCGTAATCATGCCAAGCATTATCTGCATAACCATCAGGATTATCATCCCTTACTTGCGGATTGTGATAAGTTATGCCCCAACGGCTAGTCCACTTATTATCGTGAGCAAGTGTTACGGAAAGTTCAACACCTGTGTTGCGAATATCCTTATTAAAATAATCGTAGCCTTGGCTTTCATCTTCATTCTTTACGGCTTCCACAGAATCCTTCACTTCGTAATTGAAGATTGCCAAACGCCAAGCGCTCTTTTCTGCGTTTATCTTATAGCCAATTTCATAATGTGTTCCCTCTTCTGGCTTCAAGTTCAAAGCAGGATGCAACGCACCACTACCATAAATTTGCGTCATCGTGGGTAGCTTAAAAGATTTACCTGCTTTTGCATAAACACTGCTATCTTCGTTGATGCGGTAAATATATTCAGCTTCCGGAGTAAATTTACTCAAATCATCATTCTTGGTAACAGTCTTTTTATTTTCGGTTAAATCAATTTGCCTGCCTTCGTTATTGGTTACCCAAGTTTCACGCATGTTGACGATGAAATTACTTTTTTCATTCACTGCCATATCGTAAGAAAGGAACACAGAATAATTATCTCTGCGCATATTGCTATCCACTTCGTTGGTGGAAGACTTCTTGACGCTATAGGTATCCATATCTTCCTTTTGGTAACTTACACCAACCAACAGCTTATCATTGCCAATATCAAACTGCTTTTGCAATTTCATATTGGTATTATGCCCCTTGCGCCAGTTGTAATTATTTATCAGTTCTCTTACACCACTCTTGATATTTGTTTGGTCGTTATCCTTTTCTTGAGTTCCATAAGAAATATACGCTTTCCACCCATCTTTATCGTAGTCAAGTAAAAAGCTGTTATCCGTATTCTTATAATCATTCATTTGATTATAGGTACTTCCAAGATACTTGCGTTTCAAATATCTATTTTCATTTTCAGAATAACTATGTGTAAAAGTTAAACCCTCGCTCAGCAAATAATTCCAACGGATACTTTGACGTTCTCCCTTGCCATAATCATAAACACTTTCAGCTTCAGGAGCCTTGTTGTAGCCAAGACCTTTTAAATTTTTGGCTTCACCACGATTTTCCAAGCCGGCAAGCAAATTAAACTTACCTGCGCCAATGGTAATATCGTAACGTTCTTTACCATAATTGCCAGTTGCAACCTTAATTTTATTTCGCAACTGCTTTTTGGTAATAATATTAATCACGCCGCCAGTAGCTTCACTTCCGTACAAAACGGAACCGCCACCTTTAACAACTTCAATACGCTCGATGGCATCACTGGGAATATCGTCAAGATTATAACGCCCGTCCATATTCATGGGAATACCATCTACCAAAACTAAAGTTCCGTCCTGCACCCCACGCACCATAATTTTAGAAGTCATGGTTCCTTGGTTAGTTCCATTAAAACCATAGGAAGAAGCAGTAACGCCTAAAGTATCTTGCAAAACATCGTAAGCATTATTGGCGCCACTATCTTCGATTTCTTTTTCGTTAAACACTTCTACCAACGCAGGAGTTTCTAAATCCTTAGTGGCAAAACCTTGAGCAGTTACCACCATTGGATCTAAAACAAATTCTTGTAATTTTTCTTCTGCATAAACATTTTGCTGACTATTTAAAAAGCTACAGCTAAAAACTGCTAAAATTAGGAAAGCCTTCCTACCATTCCACTTCATAAAAGCACCACCATTAAATAATTTCAATGACAAATTATAAGGTATATAGTAGGTATATACTCAAGGGTGAAAATGGCAGGAATGCTAAAATTTTAGAACTCTGTCAAAAATTGGGGTGGGGTCACCCCTTTGTCAGAGTTCGTGGTCAGTTTTCGCTATACCACTTCTGTGGTTTCGCTTTGTCAAATCTTGGGGTGCCACTTTTACCACTTTTGGGGTCACACCTTTGTCAAAAATTGGGGTGCCTGTAAAAAAGAAACCTCCTTGTTTAAAATGGTCTTATCTCTCACACCATTCAACAAGGAGGTAGACAATATGTCTTACGAAAAGTTTATCACAGATT
>JAFTID010000047.1 GCA_017457085.1 Phascolarctobacterium sp. | reverse complement strand
TGCTTTACCTTGGCTTGTCCCTTTATCCGCAGTGCTTTGCGCTTGCGCAGTACACGCAATACCGCACACCAAAACCATTGCCAAAATCACCTTACAGATTTTCTTGTTACACATATACTTTTAATCCTTGCATCTGTTGTTCTTAGAAGCTCCACAATATTTATGTTCATACTTTCCGCAATGCGCAGATACACAGACAATGGCACCTCATCAACGTCTATCCCTCTTTCAATTCTGGACAGCTTGCCCACGCCAATGTTCACGTTCCGTGCCAAAACCACCTGCGTTAACCCGCGCAGCTTGCGGTGAAACACAATGTTCGCCCCTATATCCTTGTAAACATTTTCATTCATAACTTGAACCCTTCCACCACTTCGTGGTACGCCCCTCAAGGAATGGTTAAGAAATTACATTTTCAGCGCCGCAATTACTTCCTGGGTCAAATCCTTGCCGCCTGCAATCATGGCGCCTGCGTTCACAACGCTGTCGATATTGTTAGTCTTAGCCACACGCAGGATAGTGCGTCTAATCTTTTTATTGATAGGTTCATACTTACCTTGTTCAAACTTCGCCATTTGGGCATTCAACTTGTTGGCAAGTCCAATCTTTTCCTTATCAGTGGCGAGCGCTTTAGATTCAGTATTGAACTGCTCCTGCAAACGAGCCTTCTCAGCAATAACCTCTTGGGCAACTTGCTTGATGCCGGGATAGTTTGCAACAACAGCGTTCCAATCCACAAAGCCAAGTTCTGCGGCGAAGGCACTGGTGCTAAAGCCCAAAGCCATCAATGCGGAACAAAGTAAGGTCATAAGTTTTTTCTTCATTTAAAGTAGGTCTCCTGTTATTCAATTTCTTTCCAGATTTTTGCCATGATGGAAGCGTATTCTGCTTCGAGGAACTTCACGGTTTCTGCAATGATGGCATTTACCAAAGCAGGGTCAAAAGCATCATCTTTAGAAACGATGCATGCGTTAAGGAGCAAATCGCCTTCATTGGTTACTACAAATTTATACACTCTGTAGTTGTTGTTCATTTCGTTCAGGTAGGTAGCAACTTTAGCAAGCACATCACCTTTAATGATTTCAGGAGCAAGGCGAACTTGAAGCAGTCCGTACACGCTTTTATCAAGCAAGATTGCGAAAGGAAGTGTTTGACCTTTAACTTGCATCAAGCTGTGGAACACAGCGGTTTCGTTTTCGTCATTGCGTTCTTCAATTTGGAAGCATTCAATTTTATTTTCAGCAAAGAAGTCTTTAAGTTTAGTAGTTTTTACATTAACATTTTCCATTTTATGGTTGTCTCCTTATATCTAGGGTGGACGGTGGCAAAGCCACCGCCCGATTATTATTTTTTAGAAAGTTACTCTCAAGCCTGCATCTACACGCCATTTTTCGGTTACATCGCCACCGAAGCTACGTTCATAGGTTGCATACAGCAGGCTGTTATCGCTCAGCTTAGCAGTGCCGCCAAGTTGCATTTCGTACCAAGTATCGCCAAAGCTGATGCTGGTGCCTTTAGTTTCTTCTGCAGTGTAGTGGGTATCAAAATCGCCACCAAATTCATGAGCCAAAGCAAGTTTAGCATAGTAGCTTGCTTTATCAGTTCTTTGACCAATGCCAAAACCAACGCGACCGATGATGCTGTTGAAGTCATCTTGTTCAACTTGCATGGTTGCAGTTTTACCGTAAGCGGCGAGCATATCACTGGTTGCAGTATAGTCTTTGCCTTGAACATGACCAATGGTCAATTCAACGCTGGGGTCAAAGTAGAAGCCATTGCCTTTTTCGATGCGTTTGCCGTATTCCGCACTAATGGAAGTACCCCAAGTTTTGAAGTCGCCTTCAAGTTTGTAGCCATCGTTGTTGAATACTTCGTATTCGTTTTTCAAATGGCTGCCTTTGAGGATCAAGCCAAGGTAACGACCGTCGCCGTAATCTTTGTTACCGTAAACAGAGAGGCTGGTTACAGTCATTTCGCCTTCACCACCACGGTCATAGCGGCTATCGCCTTCATTATGGCTTACTGCTACGCCCACGTTCCAACCATTGCCAACTGCTTTGTCATAGCCAACTTGGTATGCTTTGTAGTTGGTGGAGAAGTTGGTGTTTTGAGCATCCATTTCGTATTTACCGCCATAGTATTTAGCCCAAACGCCGCTTTCTTCTGTAGCAAGGCGTACATCGCCCATGCGTTGGAGCAGGTCATTGCTTTCGCTGCGCCACATCATAACGGTGGAAGCCATTGCAGATTTAGCGCCTTTCATCATAGCAGTTTCGCTATCGCCATAGATGTAATCACCAGTGTAAGTGTTTTCTACAACAATATCTTTAGAAGTATTCAAGTTACCTTTGCCGTCAGTACCAAATACGATTTCACCTTTACGCATTGCACTGGAAGTAGTCATACCTTCGAGGATTTGAACAGTACCAGTCAAATTACCATCAGTATGATTAATATAGGTAAGTTTTTGAGCGAGAGCGTCAAGAACTTTCTTAACTTCTTCTTGCTTACTGGTACCAATGCTATCAGTGTGCAAAGTAATATTAGAACCTGCAGTTGCAGCTTTAATTGTTACATCACCGCCAAGGATGTTGG
>JAFTID010000046.1 GCA_017457085.1 Phascolarctobacterium sp. | reverse complement strand
TAGTGTTTCTGGTATTACCACTACCATGACCAATCACTCCACCACTAGCAGTTGTTAATACGCAATATGTACTACTTATATCGTGAGCGTGCCCGCCTGCATTAGCACTACTAGCGCTATGGTTATGTGAAGGCATTTCCCCGACAGAAAGAAAGGATTGATAAAATGAAAGCTTTTCAAATTATGAAAAATGAAGTGCTGATTATCGATAATGATAAACAGTATATTGAAACTAGAGATAACTATAAAGTTGATGGTGGTTCATTGAGTTTCACGTTAAAAAAGACAACTATTGTTGATGATGAATCTAAAATCGAATACGTTGATGTAACTCCGTCAACGCTCATTTATGATGATAATCAAGGCCATTGCGTTGTTGATGGGGAATGGATTGACTATCCACAAGACAACCTTGATGCCATAATTGCAGACGTTGAAAAATACATTTCTGCCAAAGCGCAACGTGAATTTATTCCACCTACTTTTGAAGAAATAAAAGAAAGAACATTAACGTATCAATATCAAAAGTATCAAGAAATGAAATTTGCTATTGCATGGCTTGAAGATGGTAGCGGTTTCGGATTTGGTACTGATCCAGAGGACCAAAACAACTGGATGGCTTCGCTTACAATTATGAAATTGCGTGGAGCTTCCACAACATTATTTAAAGTCTATACAGATAAAAATGACCTTGATAAAAAACCGTTTACCACAGTAACGCTTAAACAAATGGAAGAAGCTGGTTTGGTCGCAGAAGTACAGCAGAAGCAGGCTTACGCAGGTTTTGAGAAAGTGAAGGAAGAAATTAATAATTGCACCTCATTGGAAGAACTTGCACCATATTTACCACCAGAAATGGCTTAAATACTGACATTTCAAGCATTCAAAAATGTTTTAAAAAATTAGTTACAAGTTAGTTACATCAAAACCTTTCAGCATAACGGGTTTCAAGGATTTTGCAATACCCGATTAGTTACGCGTTAGTTACAAAAGGTCTATTGCTTTCTTGAGCTGTCTAAGGTCTTTGTGTGTATAAACACCGTCAGTAATATCTTGTGTTGCATGGCCAAGAATTCGCTTGATTGCCAATTTGTTAGCGTTCTTGTTGTCAAGCCATGTTGCACAAGTATGACGGCACTCGTGAGGCTTATGTTTGCAGCGAGCTTCTTTCATGACTTTGTCGAAGCTTCTTAGTAATTTATGATATGTAATTTTGTTGCCGTTACTATCGGTGATTAAAGTTTTTCCGGGCAATTTCATCCAATATTCAAAATAAGGCAGGGTTTTCTTGCTTATGGGAACTGCTCGATTTTTGCCTGCTTCTGTTTTTGATTCTCTTATGATGAAATAGCGTTGCCTTAGTTTTACATCTGCTTTGGCAATGGAGATAAACTCTGAGGGTCGAGGTCCTGAATAGCACATCATTATTACTAATGTCGCCCATGGAGCTAGAGGATGCTCATGGTTATCTGCAATTGCTTTGACACGGTTTAATTGTCGAGTGTTAAAAGGCTGCTTCTTCTTTTTCTTAACAGGTTTGTCAATGTCGACAAATCGGCTGATATCAGCTGTTGGGTGAAGCAATTGATACTTAATTGCATACTTGTAGATATTATGGAACAGCTGTCGTACTTTCTTTTGACTAGGATGACCAATACCTTGTTTTGACAACCGTTCTATGGTTGATTGCAAGTCTGCAACTTTAAGTGTTGCGAGCTTCTTATTGTGAAGTTCGCTGCATTGTTTGAATGCAACTTCATAATTCTTAGCCGTAACAGTTGCTATCTTAGGTCTACGTTCCTGCATTTCCAGTCTATATACCTCACCAAAGGTAATAAGTGCAGGTGCGTATATTGATGGGTCCTTGTTGTAGTTTACTAGGAAGGTAAACGCTTCTTCTTCAGTTGCAAAGAAACCTATATAAAGCTGTTTACCTTCAATTGTTTTTCTTACTGCCCAAGGTTCTCTGCGATTACCGGTAAGAAATACAATACTTCCAAATCCATTAGGAAGTTTAAATCTACGTTTTCTTTTGGTTTTACTCAAAAAAATCACTCTCCTTTACAAGAGTGATTTTAATACAGGGGGTTTGTCGTGGAAGAAAATTTCAAACAATTTATATTAGTGCTTAACGTATTAACTCAACTTGGAATTATAGGTGGGGTCGTACGGTGGATTAAAACACAACAAGCACAAAAGGATTCCTTAAAGTGTCTGTTGAGAGCTCATATCATTCAAAATTGTTGTAAGGCTCAGGAACGTGAGTGGATTAAGATGTATGAGTATGAGAATCTTACAGAGATGTTCGAACTATATACTAAACTGGGTGGTAACGGAACCGTAAAAAATTTATACGAACAAACCATGCAGTTGAAACATTATCCGCCACACGATAAGGAAGGTGAAGAATGATGGATATGTTAAAAGAAGGTGGAGTATATAGCTTGCCAAGAGTTCTGTGCTTTGAGATTGTGCATGCGTGGCTTATAACTACTGCGCTCAGCATGATACTTGACAAGCATTTTTATTGCTATGGTGAATTTACTGCTGCAACGGTTGCTTGCATTGGTTATCTAATCGGCAACAAGTTTATAAACAGTAAATACAACACTCCGCTTGGTAGTGTTGGTAAACCTTTGTGATGTGAGGTAACAAAAATGAAGATTTTCATAAACCCCGGTCATTGTATCGGTCGGGATCCAGGCGCAGTAAATGAAAAATACGGCATCGAAGAAGCTGCAGTCGTGGCCAATGTTGGCGCAGGCGTAAAGAATTATCTTGAAGCTGCAGGTCACGAATTGAAGATTTTGCAGTCTGATAATCTTTCCGGAGAAAATCCTATTTATCCAAATGTGTGCCTGAAGGCAAATACTTGGCCAGCAGAGCTGTTCATCAGCATTCATTGTAATAGTTTCACTAATGCAAGAGCTCATGGAACTGAGTGCTGCGTTTATTCTCATTGGAGTGAAGCTGATAGGGTGGCATACTACATTCAAAATAAGATTGTAGAAAAACTTGGTACATTTAACAGAGGCGTCAAGGAACGCAACAACCTTATCGTACTTAAAGGTACAAACATGCCTGCAGTTCTCGTTGAACTTGCTTTTTTGAGCAATGAAGAAGATTGTCAAAAGCTGATGTACCGTCAAGATGAATTTGCCCAGGCGATTGCTGAAGGCATTTTGGATTATTTATCGGATAATTGACCGAATTTTATCCGATGTTAACCGGTTATTTAACCGATAGCGCAAGTTAAATCGCGAGATTTCAAACGATTTCCGAAAGTTAGCGAAAGTAAAATGTCAAAATCTCTGAGGTGGTGGCTATGACTAATGAAAATAAAAAAGGTTATGCATATTGCTTTGCTGCTGGTAGTGTTATTGTCGCTATTTGTTTCTTGTTCTATCTGTTTGGGGGCTCCGCAAAAGACAGAACCGAGCTACAAAAAAATACCGACAGAACAATGGCAGAACTTAACATACAGCATCAGCTTACACGAAGCCAACTTGATTATGGTGCAGGACATGTTGATGCAGCAGGAAATGCTCTCGAAAGAGCTCTTGCAATTGTTAATCAATGCCAACGTAGAATTGAATACGGCAAGGCAAGAATTAAAGAGTGCCAAGACATCATTGAAGAAAGCCGAAGAAGCCTTGAAGAAGCTAAGCGAATCATATCAATTGTTGAAGGTTCAGATAGAAACGGAAAGGAAGGAGTCGGCCAAGAGGGAAAAAGAAGCCTACCATAAAGGTCTATTGAATGGTTTTGGGCTAGGTGCTGTAATAACAGGGTTTGGTTTTCTTGCTAACAATGCCAAATAAAAAACCTCGCTTTCGGGCGAGGTTTTTGTGTTATAATTGAAATTGCTATGGACGGCAAATTTTCAAAGCGGTTAAGTAATCTGTCCAAAGCAGTTTGCGAAGAATTGATAAGAACTGCAGGGTTAAAACGTCGGGACGAACGCATCCTGATTGCGTGGTACATCAATGAGCATACGATATATCAAATTGCGAATGACGAACATCTGCAGAGGGAGAGTGCTTATAATGCTATCGCTAAGGCTCGCAACAGATTACACAGCATCTTGCTTTGGCAAAGTGAGTTTTTACCAGAGAAGTTGCATAACGTCATAAAGTACTTAGTTCATACTGCGTAGTCTCTTAGGCTTTGCAGGCTGATTGTAAAGCATTTGATATTCTTGTATATACTTTGTGGGTTCCGGTTCCGCGGCACCAAATAAAATAGCAAGAGTATCTCAATGCAATGTGCATTGGGATTTTTTTGTTTTTCAGATAGTTTATTTTTTAATCAAAAAATTTACAAAAGTTATTCAAAATTATTTCAGATATTTATTTTATATGATATAATTTTTGTATAGTAATTGTATGATTACAATTTCGGATTATTTTTTTAGAAAGAGGTAAGAATTTATGAAAAAACTTTTAGCTCTCATGATGTTGATTGTTATGGCATTTACTGTAGCTGCTTGTGGCGGTGGCGACAAAAAAGCTGAAAAAGCTGATGCTGGTAAACTTGACCGTAGCAAAGAATTCATTACCGTTTTGACTGGTCCTACCAGCGGTATCTATTTCCCCATCGGTGGCGCTTTCTCCAAAGTTGTTGGTGAAATGGGCTACAAAACTTCTGCAACTGCTACTGGCGCAACCGCAGAAAACATCAACGCTATTTTGACTGGCAAAGGTGAATTGGCTATTGCTATGAGTGACTCCGTAATCCAAGCAGTTGAAGCTTTCGGCGCATACCAAGGTAAACCTAAAGCTGAAGACCTGCGCGCTATGATGGGCCTCTGGCCGAACGTTTGCCAAATCGTTACCACTAGCGACAGCGGCATCACCAAATTCGAAGACTTGAAAGGTAAACGCGTAGGCGTTGGCGCTCCGAACTCTGGTGTAGAACTGAATGCTCGTATGATGTTTGAAGCTCACGGCATGACTTATGCTGATGCTAAAGTTGACTACTTGTCCTACGGCGAAGCAATCGACCAAATCAAAAATGGTCAATGCGACGTTGCATTCGTAACCTCTGGTCTTGGCAATGCTACCATTAAAGAATTGGGCACCTCCAAAGAAATCGTATTCGTTCCGGTTGAAGGCGAAGCTCTGAAAAAATTGACCGCTAAATATCCGTTCTATGTAGAATGGAAAATTGGTAAAGACGTATACGGCACCAAAGCTGATACCACTACCGCAGCTGTTATGAACATCATGCTCGTAAGCAAAAAATTGTCTGACGAAGTTGTTTATGACCTGGTAAAAGGCTTCTATGATCCGAAAGGTTTGGAAACCATCGGCGCAGCTCACGCAACTGCTAAACGTGAAATCAAACTTGACACCGCTCTCCGTGGTCTCAAAGGCACCTCCGTTAAACTGCATCCGGGCGCTGAAAAATTCTACAAAGAAAAAGGTTTGCTGAAATAATGTAATTAAATTTAGTTCAGCTAAATTTTAGTACTATGTCAAAAAAGACATTAATTACGGTATTTCTAACCATATCTATTATCGCTGCCGGCCTTTTTGGCTGGCAGCAACTATATTCAGACCAAAAAGTTCTGCGTATCTATGATTTCTTTACCCAAAAGGAATATGTACGTTACCCAGTGAAGACAGGGGACAAGCTTTTCTTTGGGTGGATTCATTCCTTGGAACGTATTTCCTGGCATGAGTACTATCATATAAATGCAGATAATACTTTGGAGCTGGATATGATTTCTTTTCCTGCCTTCGGTGCAGGTATTCCTGAAAACAAGGGTAAGCGTACTCGCGTTGAAAAAGGACGTATCTATATGGAAGAGATTGGACAAATCTTTCCGCACTTTGTTTGGATAAACTCTCATTTTGCGACGAGGGATATCAAAGTCAATGACGTGCTTTTGACCAGCGGACGACTTTTACCCGAACACACTAGATTAGTATTAGTAATTGAAAGGAGGGGGATTTTTGATGACGGATATTGATAAAAAAGTTGCAGATGAAAACGTTGCTATCTCTATGGAAGCAAGCGAAGAGATGCAAAAGAAATCTGACGAAATCATCAAAAAATTAGATAAGGAAGCTACCACTAGAACATTCTCCGGCTTTATGAAGAAATTCTTCTTTGCCCTGTGTGTTCTCGTATCCTGCTATCATATTTATACTGCTACCTTTGGTCCGCCCTTAACATTGATACATCGTTCCATTCACGTATCAATGATGTTAATTTTAACTTTCCTTATGTACCCCCTGTGCAAGAAGGATAGTTTCACTAAGCCTTCTATTTTAGACTGGGTATTGATTATCGCATCTTTAGCGGCTCCCATTTATATTTCAACTGGCTACCAAGGCTTTGTTGAACGTGCTGGTAATGCTAACTTTATGGATATGGTCATGGCTACACTACTGGTTGTGCTCGTATTAGAAGCTTCCCGTCGTGTTAGCGGTAACGTCCTTTCTCTTTTGAGTTTAGTGTTTATCGCTTATGGATTGTGGGGACGTTCTATGCCTGGTATGTTCATGCATCGTGGTTATGACTGGACAAGTCTTTCCAACCACTTCTTTGCAAATACCGAAGGTATCTACGGTACTTCCGTAAGCGTATCTGCTAGCTACATCTTCTTATTTATTCTCTTTGGTGCAGTAATGAGCAAATCCGGTATGGGTCAGCTCTTTAATGATATGGCACTTGGTTTGGCTGGTCATACCAAAGGTGGTCCGGCAAAAGTATCCGTATTGGCTTCCGGTTTGTTAGGTTCCATTAACGGTTCTGCAGTAGCAAACGTAGTAACTACCGGTGCATTCACCATTCCCTTGATGAAAAAGACTGGTTACTCCAAAGAATTTGCTGGCGCAGTAGAAGCATCTGCTTCTGTAGGTGGTCAATTGTTGCCTCCGATTATGGGTGCGGCAGCCTTCATTATGGCAGAAATGCTGGGCGTAAAATATTCAAGCATCATCGTATGGGCAGCTATTCCTGCATTGCTCTACTACTTGGGTATCATCATCCAAGTACAATTGCGTGCATCTAAAGACGGCTTGGTTGGCTTGCCGAAAGACCAACTGCCTTCCATCAGCGCAGTTATGAAAACCCGTGGTCACTTGCTGTTCCCGGTATTCTTCCTGCTCTATATGCTGTTCTTCTCCGGTACTACTGTTATTTACTCCGCAGTATTGACCATTGTTGTAACTATCGTTACTGCTCAGCTGAAAAAAGAAACTCGTATGAGCTTCAATGATTTGCTGGCTGCTTTGGCAGATGGCGCGAAACAAACTGTTTCCGTTGCTATTGCCTGCGCATGCGTAGGTGTTATTATCGGCGTATGCTCCAAAACTGGTTTTGGTCTGACCATGGCTAACACCATCATCGCTCTTGGTGGTACCAGCATTCTCTTCACCTTGGTATTCACCATGATTACCTGTATGATTCTTGGTATGGGCTTGCCTTCCATTCCTGCGTACATCATTACCGCAGCAATTGCAGCTCCTGCTTTGTCTAAATTAGGTATTCCTCCTGCAGCAGCGCATATGTTCTCCTTCTACTATGCAATGTTTGCTAACCTGACTCCGCCTGTAGCACTTGCTTCTTTCGCGGCAGCAGGTCTTTCCGGTGGCGACCCCATGAAAACTGGTGTTGCTTCTGTAAAATTAGCAATCGCAGGTTTCATCGTACCCTTTATGTTCGTGTTCTCTCCGCAACTTATGCTGATTAACACTACTCTCCTTGAAGGTGCGTGGACTTCTATCACCGCTTGCATTGGTGTATTCCTGTTGGCGGTTGGTGTTGAAGGTTACTTCATGGCTCACGTGGCAATGTGGTTGCGTTTAGTTGCAACTGCTGGCGCACTGGGCTTGATGATTCCTGGTTTGATGACTGACGCTGTTGGCGTTGTTGTTTTGGCAATTGTTTACTTCCTTCAAAAGAAAAAGGCAGATACTGAAAAAGCAGTGCAATAATTTAATCTGAAATGACGCGGTTCACGAAAAGTGAGCCGCGTTTTTGTGTATCTGACCTGCTTGTTGTATAATGAAGTAAAGAATTTTAAACAGGTGATACTATGAAGATTATAATTTCTCCGGCAAAAAAGATGCGTGTTGATAACGACACCTTCGTTCCATTAAGTAAGCCGGAATTTCTAGATAAAACTGCAAGTTTATTTGAGGAACTTCGTCAGAAGGATTTGCCTACCTTGCAAAAGCTGTGGGAATGTAATGATGAAATTGCTGAGTTAAATTTTAAGCGTTTGCAGACTGTGAATTTAGAACGTAACCTTACGCCAGCAGTTTTCGCTTACGATGGTTTGCAGTATCAGCATCTTGCTCCCAATGTTCTAGAAGAGGAAGCTTTAGATTATTTGCAGAAGCACCTGCGAATTTTGTCAGGCTTCTACGGAATCTTGCGTGCCTTTGATGGGGTAGTGCCTTATCGTCTAGAAATGCAGGCACGCTTAGCTTGCGAGGGTTATAAAAATCTTTATGCCTTTTGGAACAGCCTGTTATATGATGAGCTGACCAAGGACGATGGGGAAGTGCTGAACCTTGCTTCTAAAGAATATTCCAAGGCAGTTGAACCTTACGTGACGAAAGATGTGCGTTTTGTAACTTGCGTATTTGCTGCTTACGTTAAAGGCAAGCTGAAAGTAAAAGCAACGGAAGCGAAGATGGCGCGCGGGGAAATGGTACGCCTATGTGCAGAAAATAACGTGCAGTCCGTTGATGAAGTGAAGGCGTACAACGTGCGGGGGTACGTTTATAATGAAGCACTTTCTTCGGAGACGGAGTTTGTGTTCGTGAAGGAATAAAAGTTTTGAAATTTATTAGCTTTCGTGTTATAATGCAATGTCTAAAATTTTGAGAACAAATTATTACGAAAAGAGGTATGAAAAATGGCTAATGGCTTTGAGGCACTGAAGGTTTGTGCCCATACAGTTGAACAGTTGACTAAAATGGGTATCAAGAAGCCCATGCCCGTACAGGAGCAAGCAATTCCTGCACTGTACGCAGGTAAGGACGTAATCGCCAGAGCACAAACAGGTACCGGTAAAACCTTGGCGTTTTTGGTACCCTTGGTTGAAAAAATAGATACCACCAAGCCTTATGTGCAAGCTTTGGTAATCACTCCCACTCGTGAGCTGTCCCAACAAGTTGCTAACGAGTTGAAAAAAATCACTGGCGATAGAGATATTAAAGTTCTCGCTGTAACTGGCGGTCGCGATTTTGAATTGCAAAAACATAAGCTTGATGGCAAAAGTCACGTACTTATCGGTACTACTGGTAGATTGCTTGACCATATCCGCAAGGGCAACACTTCCCTTGGTGGGGTGAAGTACCTTGTTCTGGATGAAGTTGATGAAATGCTCCTGCAAGGTTTCATTGACGAAGCAAGCGAGCTGATTGCCATGACAAGTCCTGAACGTCAAACCATGCTCTGCTCCGCAACGCTGTCCGAGGAAGTTCGTAAGTTAGGTAAACGCATTACCCGTAACTGCGCCCTCATCGACGTAAACCCTGCTGAAGCTACCGTAGACAAGATTCAACAAATCTGTCTGAAAACAACGGAAGAATATAAAAATAAAGCAGTTGCTTCCTTGATTGACCGCTATAATCCCTACTTAGCGATTGTGTTCTGCATCAGCAAGGAGCGTACTAAAGAACTTGGCGATTGGCTGGGTACCCAAGGCTACAACGTTGATGTGCTCCACGGCGAAATGTCTGCTGCGAAACGCAAGACTGTTATGAAAACCTTTAGAGATGCCAAGATTCAAATTCTGGTAGCAAGTGACCTTGCTGCTCGTGGACTTGACGTTGAAGGCGTAACCCACGTAATCAACTACGATATTCCTCACGATGTTGATTGGTACGTGCACCGCATTGGTCGTACTGGTCGCGCAGGTAACGAGGGTGTTGCAGTAACCCTGTATACTGCTGACGAAGTTAAGTGGCTGAAAAATATCGAAAGCAAGCTGAATATTACCATGGAACGCCAAAACTTAGAGGGTAAGACTGTGGTAAGACGTACTACAACTTCTTCTGCACCTAAGAAGAAAAAAGCTAGTGCGCCTAAACGTGGTAGAAACGCAGTTGCGGATAAACGTAAGGCACCGAAGACTGGTAGTAATAGAAGACAAAATAAAAAATGATTTTATAGAGATTGCTCTGAGCGAGCAATCTCTATTTCTTTACATAGACACGTGATAGGTTTATAATTATTCTGATATAGAATTTTTATTTTTAGATAGGAGACGATACAATGTCTAATATCAGAGTTAGATTTGCTCCCAGTCCTACTGGTTATTTACATATTGGTGGTGCCCGTACTGCGCTGTTCAATTGGCTTTTCACTAAGAAGATGGGTGGTAAGTTAATTTTACGCATAGAAGATACAGATACAGAACGTTTGAAAGAAGATTCTGTTAGTCAGATTTTGACTAGCCTTAAATGGCTCGGCTTAAATTGGGACGAAGGTCCCGAAGCTGGTGGGGAATATGGCCCTTACTACCAATCTGAACGTCAGGAGATTTACACCAAGTACGCTCAGCAGTTGGTAGCAGAAGGCAAAGCTTACTACTGCTTCTGTACGCCCGAAGAATTGGAAGCTGAACGTGAAAAGCAACGCGCGGCAAAACAACCCTTCCGCTACGCTCGCACTTGTCGTGAACTGGCTCCGGAAGTTGCCAACGCTCGCAAGGCAGCAGGCGAGCCTTGCTCCATCCGTATTAAAATTCCTAAAGAGGGCAACGTTGTTGTTCACGATTTGATTCACGGCGACGTAACCTTTGATTTAAGACAGCTTGATGATTTTGTAATTGTCAAAAGCAATGGCATGCCCACATATAATTTCGCAGTTGTTGTTGACGACCACTTGATGAAAATGAGTCACGTCCTGCGTGCGGAGGAACACCTTTCCAACACACCTAAACAGCTTTTAATTTACGAAGCTTTAGGCTGGGAGCCTCCTGCGTTCGGACATATGCCTATGATTTTGGCACCTGACCGTTCTAAATTGAGTAAACGTCATGGCGCAACTTCCGTAGAAGAGTTTAGAGACCAAGGCTATTTGCCGGAAGCCATTGTCAATTACTTGACCTTGCTCGGTTGGGGACCTGGTGATGAAAGAGAAATCTTTAGCTTGGCAGAAACCGTTGAGCTATTTGAATTAGAGCAGATGTCCAAGAAGGCTGCTGTGTACGACACTAAGAAGCTTACTTGGATGAATGGTCAGTATTTATCCGAGCTGCCTTTGGAAAAGATTCTGCCGGAAGCAGCAAGATTCTTCATTAAAGACGGCTTGTGTGACCAAGCTTGGCTGGCTGAAAATAAAGAGTACTTTGCCAAACTTATTGACACTGTGCGTGTACGAGTGAAGACCTTGCAAGAGGTTGCAGATGCTTCTACTTATTTCTTTAAAGAGCTGGAAAGCTACGATGAAAAGGGTGTAGCTAAGCACTTTAAACCGGAAGCAATCGAACTCTTAGAAAAATGTATTGCTGCCATTGAGGCAGATGCAGTATACGATTTGGCAAGCACGGAAGCTGCCTACAACAAACTGGCAGAAGAAAACGGTTTGGCACTTGGCAAGGTTATTCATCCCACCCGTTTGGCTTTGACTGGTAGAACCGTTAGCCCAGGTATGTTTGACGTAATGGTGCTATTAGGAAAAGATAAAACCTTGGCTAGAATGCGTAAGGCTATTGAATATATTAAGACTTTATGAGAATGGAGGTAGGTTCATGAAAATATTTTTAACTGTTTTATTATGTATGCTGTTGTGCGTGCCTGCTTTTGCAGACCAACAGACCACAATCCTTTCCGCACCTGCTTCCATTAAAAAGGCGACAGGCTTGTTGCCCTTCATTGACGGTAGCAATGACCCTGTGCTGGAAAAAGAAGCGAATAACATTTTGCAAAAGTATGCGGAAGAACTGGTGGATAAGGTTGGCAACAAGGGTACAATCAACTACGCTGTACAGCTGAACCGTCCTAGCTTGGTAAGCGTGCTCTTGCAAGCCAATAATGAAAAGAAGGTTGCCTATAAAGGCGTAAACCTTGACTTGACCACTGGTCGCGAATTTATCGTGTATGACTTCTTCACTAAGGACGAAACTGTACAAAACACCTTGGGCGATTACGCTGACGTGCTCTTTTCTGAAAAGGGTATCTACACTCGTGAAAGCGAGAAGACCGGTTACACTGCTTTCGTACCTTACAGCAAGCTGATGGCATCTATGCGCATTGGCGAAGCAGGTCGTCTTGTACAAATTGCCAAGCTGACCCGTAATGCGGAGGGCAAAACCTTGACCGTACCCAACGGCAGTATGATGGCGTTGAAATTAGATTCTAACCCGACAACTGGTTATCGTTGGATTGTAACCTATCCCGAAGGAGCAGAAAACGCAATTAAAAATGTAGGCAGTTCCTTTATCATGCCCCGTGGCGACGACCAACGCACTGGCATGCCCGGTGTGGAAATTTTAGTTTTCACCGCGCAAGAACCGGGAACATATAATCTTAAATTTGATTACAAGCGTCCTTGGGAACGCCTTGGCATTGATAGCTTTAACTTTACCGTAGTTGTGAAGGAGTAAAAATGGATAACTCTAAAGAAAGAATTATAGAATTACTTGCTCCTGCCGGAAGCTGGGAAGCTTTAGAGGCAGCAGTGAACGCAGGTGCAGATGCAGTATATATGGGTGGCAAAGCCTTTGGTGCGCGCCAATACGCTAGTAACTTCGACAGGGAAGAAATGGCGAAGGCGGTTTATTTTGCCCACATGCATCGCGTAAGAATTTATATTACTGTAAATACTTTAGTTGACGATAGCGAAATGAAGGAGCTGGCAAGCTACCTGCTGTTCTTGAACAACGTAGGCGTTGATGGTATCATCGTGCAGGATTTAGGTGTAATCCGTTTGTCGAAACAAATTGTTCCGGATTTGCCCCTCCACGCCAGCACCCAAATGACCGTTACCAATAGCAGTGGTGTAGATTTTGCTGTTGCTGCTGGTATGGAGCGTACCGTTGTAGCACGTGAACTGAGCCTTGAAGAAATTAAAGCTGCTTGCTCTCGCGGTACTGAAATTGAAACCTTTATTCACGGCGCACTGTGCGTATGCTATTCCGGTCAATGCTTGATGAGTAGTTTGATTGGTGGGCGCAGTGGTAACCGTGGTCGCTGTGCGCAACCCTGCCGTTTGCCTTACAAGCTGATGAACCCCAAAGGTGAAGATATGCTGGCTGGCAAGGATGCAGGTCAATACCTCCTTAGTCCCAAGGACATGAACACCTTGGAAATTTTGCCCCAGCTTATTGAAGCAGGCGTAGTTTCCTACAAAATTGAAGGACGCATGAAACGTCCTGAATACGTTGCCATTGTAGTAGATGCTTACCGTCGTGCTATTGATAGCTACAAAGCAGGTAACTACAATGTTCCTGCAGAAGACTTAGATAATATTGAACAAATCTTTAACCGTGACTTTACCACTGCTTATATGACTCGTCGTCCTGGTCGTGAGATGATGAGTGACCGCCGTCCCAATAATCGTGGCGTTTTAGTTGGTCGTGTGGCGAAGTTAGACAAAGCACGCAATAAAGCTACTGTTAAATTAGATAAAGAGCTACATTTAGGTGATGGCTTGGAATTCTGGGTAAGCGTTGGCGGTCGCGTTGGTACTACTGTAACCGAAATGCTCCGTAACGGCGAAAGCGTAAGCGTTGCTAAAGTAGGTGAGCAGGTTACCATTGACGTGCCCAATGGCGTACGTCTGAATGACCGTGTGTTCCGTACCTTAGATGCAGGTTTGATGGCTTATGCTCAACAATTCTTCGGACCTGAGGCTAAGAAGCGCATCCCCGTTGATGCAGTTGTTACTGCTAAATTAGGTGAGCCCATGAAAATTATGCTCACCGACGACGAAGGTAACGTTGGCTACGGCGAAACTAACTTTATCGTAGAAGCTGCCCGTAAGCGTGCTCTTGACGATGAAGTTGTACGAAAACAAATTGACCGCTTAGGTACTACGGAATATTTGCTTAACAGCTTAACCTTCGAGCATGACGATAATGTGATGGTTCCTATGAGTGAAATGAACGAAGCTCGTCGTATGGCAGCAGAATCTTTGGACGCTGCTCGCTTAGAAGCCTTCGCTCCTGCACGCAAGCAACGTCACTCCATGAATGTGGAGCTTGTACCCCAAGAACGAGGTACCCGTGGTAGCCGTAGCATTGTTACTGTACACTGCGATACCGTTGCAAAAGTTGAAGCTGCCCTCGCAGGTGGCGCAGACAGAGTGCTTTTCGCAGGCGACTGCTTCAGCACAAAGGTTGTTACCAATGAAGACTACCGTACTGTGGTAGCGTTGGCTCGCAAGGCTGGCAAGGAAGTTGCCTTTGCAACTCCGCGTATTATCAAGGAAGCACAGCTGAAATATTTTGATAAGCTGTTTGCCCTGTGGAACGAGCTTGCTCCTGATTACGTTTACATCAGCAATAATGGCTTGTGGCCTTTGGCGAAGAAGTATCCTAATTTGAAATTGTGGGCAGATATGACCCTTAATATTTATAATGTACAGTCCTTGGAATTCTGGAATGAAGCTGGCGCTCAAGGTGCGTTGCTTTCCCCGGAGCTTACCATGGCACAGGTAGAGCATTTGGCAGTAGTAGCTCCCATGCCTGTTGAGTGTATGGTACAAGGCAGATTGGAAATGATGGTTTCCGAATACTGCGTTGGTGGCAGTTTCTTAGGTGATTTGCACAAAGGTGCTTGCAAATTTAACTGCAAAGAGCCTTTGTTCTTAGGTGACCGTAAGGAAGCTAGCTTCCCCGTAGTGGGCGACCAATACTGCAAAATGCACATCCTCAATGCTCACGAGCTTTCCATGCTGACCAACATCAAGCATATGGAAGGCATTGGTGTAAGCAGCCTGCGTATTGACGGTCGTAACTACGAGGCTAAAGAAGTAGGTGAGCTGACTAGAATGTATAAGCAAGTACTGCGTGGCGAAATGCATATCGAAGAAAACTTGCCCAATACTACTCGCGGTCACTACTTCCGTGGCGTGCTCTAATCTAATGAAGAAATTTTAAGAAAGACTGAGGTAGTTTCATGGCTAGATTTGCTATAAAAACCTTAGAATTTGATAAAGTAAAAAACATTTTGGCAGATAAGACTGCAACCTCCTTGGGGCGACAAGCAGTAGAAGGTATGCGCATTGAAAGCGAATTTGCTACTGTTAAGCGTTTGCAGGAAGAAACTGCAGAAGCATTGCGCATTATGGACGAGGGCAAGCGTTTTCCCTTCGGTGGTGCCTATAACATCGTATCCGAAGTAAAGCGTGCGGAGCTGGGTAGTACCCTTGACCCGGAAGAACTGCTTCACGTGCAGACAACTGCTGCTGCTATCAGACAAATGAAGTTCTTTTTACAGGACGAAGCAGAAATCGCACCTGTTTTAAGTGAATACGCTGGTGGTCTGAATATCTTTACCAAGCTGGAAAAACAAATTACCAATGCCATTGATGACCACGGCGAAATTAAGGACAGTGCTTCCACTAAATTAGGAGGCTTGCGTACTGCCATTCAAATTGCCAAGAATCGTGTGAAAGAAAAGCTGGACAGCTTGCTCCACGATCCTAGCAATCAAAAATACTTCCAAGAAAACTTGGTAACCATGCGTGGGGATCGTTACGTTATTCCTGTGAAGATGGAATACAAAATGAACTTCCCCGGTATTGTCCACGACCAGTCCGGTACAGGGGCAACCCTTTTCATCGAGCCTATTGCTGTCGTAAATTTAAACAACGACATCAAACGCTATATGGCAGAAGAAAAGGAAGAAATGGAGCGCATTCTCCGTCAGCTTACTGCTAATGTTGGTAGTGAAGCCCCTGCGCTGTTAGGTTCCCTTGATATTTTGACTGACCTTGACGTAATCTGCGCTCGTGCCTATCTGGCGCAGGAACAACACGCAGTACGTCCCCAAATGCTTTTAAGCGGTAAGGTGGAAATCAAGCAAGGTCGTCACCCCTTATTAAATAAAGACACCGTAGTTCCCTTAGATGTGGAACTAGGTGATAGATTCAGTATGCTGCTGATTACTGGTCCTAACACCGGTGGTAAGACCGTTGCCTTAAAGGCTGTCGGCTTATTCGCACTGATGGCGCAAGCAGGTATGTTCATTCCTGCAAGTAGTGCCAAGCTGCCTGTGTTCCGTGCGGTTTACGCAGATATTGGTGACGAACAAAGCATTGAACAAAGCTTAAGTACCTTCTCTGCCCATATGACCAATTTGATTAGTATTTTGGGAGAAGTAAAGGCAGGGGATTTGGTTCTGATAGACGAAATCTGCGCCGGTACTGACCCCAATGAAGGTGCTGCCCTTGCTATGTCCATGCTTGAGCATTTACATAAAAACGAAGTGCTGACCATGGTTACCACTCACTACAGTGAGCTGAAAACCTTTGCTTACGGCCACGAAGGTATGGAAAATGCCAGCGTGGAATTTGACCCTGTTTCCCTGCGCCCCACCTATCGCCTCTTGATGGGGGTTCCCGGTAGCAGTAATGCCTTTAATATTAGCCGTCGCCTTGGCTTGGCAGAAGATATTGTAGTGCAGGCAGGACGTCTCTTGAACCAAGAGCACGTACACATGGAAACCGTCTTGCAGGAACTGGAGGGCGAACGTCGTAAGTTTGAAAGCGGTAGCCAAGAGATTGAACGCTTGCGTATTGAAAGTGAGCACCTGCGTAACGAGCTTGCTCATGCTAAACAAGACTTCGAGCGTCGTAAGAACGAAATGCTCCGCAAGGCGAAAGAGCAAGCGGATGACATCTATCGTCGTAGCCGTCGTGAATCTGAAGCTGTACTGAAAGAACTGCGCTCAATGAAAGCGGACTTTGACACTAAACGCTTGGAGCAAGCGGCAGAAGACGCACGCAAGAAGCTGAACAAAACTTTGAGTGAAGATGCTCCGTTGCCGGAAGGCGCACCGCTGACCAAAGAAACTGCGAAAAAAGGCTTGAATGTTTTTGTAACTTCTTTGGGCAAGAATGGCACCATCATTGACGTTAATGGTAATGATGTAACCGTGCAAGTGGGCATTCTCAAAATGAATGTGCCTGCGAAAAAATGCCTTGTTACTAAAGCGCAACCTGTCAGTGCAGAGCCTGAAAGCACTAAGAAACGTAAGAAAGCAGGCTACAGCCACCAAATGTTTGTGGCTAAAAGCTCCAGTGCCAAACAAGAGGTGGACCTGCGTGGTATGACCTTGAACGAAGCAATCCCTGTAGTTGATAAGGCTATTGACGATGCGCTCTTGGCAGGTATTAGCCAACTGCGTTTGATTCACGGTAAAGGCACAGGTGCTTTGCGTGCAGGCTTAACTGCTTACTTGGAAAACAACCGTTTCGTGAAGAAGCTGGAACTGGCTTCTTTGGAAACTGGCGGTAGTGGTGCTACCGTAATTGATTTGTAAACTTAGACCTACTGTGGTCTTGAAATAATAACTCTATTTGTTAATTTTAAGGAGGAAGATACTATGTCCCTGAGTCTTGCTGCTCAACATGCTAAAGGTAAATTTGCTCAAGATAAAATTTTTGGCGCTAACGCTGCTGCTGTGGCTGCTGCTGCTAAATACGGTAAAGATAACGTTGTTAATGCTACCATCGGCGCTATCCTCGACGAAGAAGAAAATCTGGTTTGCCTTCCCACTGTAGAAAAGGTTTATCGTAGCTTGGCAACTAATGAACTTATTGCTTATGCTCCCATCTCCGGCTTGCCTGAATATCTGGAAGGCGTTGTTACTGCTGCTTTTGGCGAATCCCGTCCTGATGCGTACATTTCTGCTGTTGCTACTGCAGGTGGCACCGGCGCTATTCACCACGCAATTTGGAACTACCAAAGCGAAGGCGACACCGTGCTTTGCTCTGACTGGTTCTGGGGCGCTTACAAAGTGCTGTGCGCTGATATGCACCGCAACTTTACTACCTACAAAATGCTGGACGAAAACAACAAATTCAATTTGCCCGCATTAAAAGAAAAGGTAGAAGAACTCCTTGCTAAACAAGACAACCTGCTCTACATTTTGAACACTCCTGCTCATAACCCCACTGGTTATTCTTTGAGCGAAGAAGATATGGACGGTGTACTGAACGTTCTGAAAGAAGCTGCTCAAGGCGGCAAAAACATTATCCTGTTCCTTGACGTTGCTTACATTGACTACGCAGGCGAAAAAGAAGAAGTACGCAAAATCTTTAAGAAACTTGGTGGCTTGCCTGCTAACATTCTTACGATTGTTGGTTACAGCATGTCCAAAGGCTTCACCCTGTACGGTCAACGTACCGGCGCAATGATTGGCGTATCTTCCAGTGAAGAAGTTATCAAAGAATTTGCTGATATCAACCAATACACCAGCCGTGCAACCTGGTCCAACATCAACCGTCCTGCAATGCGCACTTTGGCAACCATCTACAATGATGCAGAGCTTTTGGCTGCAGTTTGCAAAGAACGTGACGATTACTACCAAATGATTAAAGCTCGTGCTGATTTATTCACCAAAGAAGCAGAAGCATGTGGCTTGCCCATGCTGCCCTATGTAGCAGGCTTCTTCCTGTCCATTCCTGCTAAAAATCCTGATGCTATCTGCGAAAAATTGCACGAAGACAACATTTTTGCAGTTCCCTTGGCTGCTGGCGTACGTGTAGCAGTTTGCGCAGTGCCTTTGAAAAAAATTAAGGGTATGGCGGCGAAAGTTATGGCGGCTATGCAATTTGTAGGCGAATAAAACCATTATAAGCACCATTATGCTGTGTCATAGTTAGCTTGTTTGCTCGACGTACTACACCAGTACGCCGTCGCGGCACAAGCTTCACTGTTCCTTGCCTTCTGGCACTTCTAATGGTTTTTATAGGGGGCTTTGATAATGATTACTTTAACTTTATATAACGGCGAAACTCGCCAAGTAGAAAAGGGCAGTACCCTGCTTCCACTCGCGCAGGAATTTGCCAAAGATTTTCCTACTCCCATCGTGGAGGGCGTTTTCAA
This sequence comes from Phascolarctobacterium sp., assembly GCA_017457085.1. GTDB lineage: Bacteria > Bacillota > Negativicutes > Acidaminococcales > Acidaminococcaceae > JAHHUH01. Next base: position 1,812 of record JAFTID010000046.1, on the reverse strand, counting down.
TGGGGAAACTATTGATTTACAGGCACCTCTCCAATGTGATGGCACAGTTGATTTTATCCAGCTGAAAGGGGAGGACGGCTTGCGTGTGTACGTGCGCAGCTTGCTGTTCCTATTCCTTGTAACTGCTAAACGCCTTTATCCTGAGGTGGATATTGAAGTCCATAATACCTTGGGTAGTGCTTTAAACTGCACCTTCAAGAGTGAGAACAAGCTTAGTCCTAAAGAGTTGAAGTTTGTTGAAGCAGAAATGCGCAAGCAAGTTGCAGAAAAAACTCCCTTGAAGGACGAAGCAGGTATTTTGTTGGGAGCACTGTGCCCCGATGCAGGTTACTTAACTGATTTTAAGCTTGTGCCTTTTGAAGACGGTATTATTTTAGATTATCCCGGCTTTAGCGATTGGAAGGAGCTTATCAATTTTAAAGACCTTACCAAGCTGAACACTGCCTTCCGTGAAACGGAAGAATGGGCAGAGATGATTAAGTGTGACACCATTTCCAAGCTGAACAATTACATCGAAATGGGAGTTGCTGATAAAATTATCCAAATTGCCGAAGCACTCCACGAAAAGAAATTTGCTGCCATTGCAGATGAAATCTCCAAAAAGCGGGATAAGATTAAGCTTGTACTCATTGCCGGACCTTCTTCTTCCGGCAAGACCAGTTCCACCCAACGTATCAGCATCCAGCTGGCGGTCAATGGTATTCGCGCCATTCCCATTTCCATGGACGATTACTACGTGAACAGGGTGGACACTCCCCGCAAACCAAATGGTGATTATGATTTTGAAACAATTGATGCTATTGATTTGGAATTGTTCAACGCCCATCTTGCTCGTTTGTTAAGAGGGGAAAGGGTTAAAATTCCTAAGTACAACTTCCAAACTGGCTTGCGTGAATACCGCGGAACAGAGTTGCAGCTTACGGAAAACAGCGTGCTTTTGGTAGAAGGCATTCACGGCTTGAACGATAAGCTGACTGCTTCCATTCCTGACGAAAATAAAATTAAGATTTATGTCAGCGCCTTGATTCCCATGGCGTATGACCAATACAACCGCATTAACACTACTGATGTGCGCCTGCTCCGTCGCATGGTAAGGGATAGTCAGTTCCGCAGTCACGATGCTGTGGCTACCTTATCTCGTTGGGCAGATGTACGTGAGGGCGAAGAAAAATACATCTTCCCCTTCCAATGTAGTGCAGATGTGATTATGAACACCAACCTCATCTACGAGATGGCTGTTATCAAAAAATACGCAGAGCCTCTCTTAGAGGCAGTGCCTCGGGAAAGTGGCAAGCCCTATATGATTGCCAGAAGGTTGCTGCGACTTTTGAAGCACGTTAAATCTATGGACGATGCTGTTATCCCCAATAACTCCCTCTTGCGTGAGTTCATTGGTGGCAGCGTGTTCAAGGAAGCGTTGTGAAAATTGAATAGGATTGTTTCACGTGAAACATTTTAGGAAAAAGCTCCTTGATTTGAAGGAGCTTTTTCTTGTAAAAAAACGTTCATCGTAGTATAATATTACGGTAAATATTTCAAATACTAAGATAGAGTTAAGTTTGGAGGAATTCAAGTATGTCAGGACATTCTAAATGGGCCAATATTAAACATAAAAAAGGTAAAGCAGACGCTGCGTTCGGTAAAATTGCAACTAAAATCGCAAGAGAAATTACCATTGCTGTTCGTATGGGCGGTGCTGACCCTACCGGTAACATGAAATTGAAATTGGCTTTGTCCAAAGCAAAAGCTAACAACATTCCTAAAGATAATATTAAACGTGCAATCGATAAAGGTTCCGGTGCTCAAGACGGT
>JAFTID010000045.1 GCA_017457085.1 Phascolarctobacterium sp. | reverse complement strand
GCAAAAATCACAGATGGTGATTTAAACGAAGTTGTTGACGTACGTTCCCATGTGGAATTTGCCAATCTTTCCGATGATATTAACAGTACCGTAGACACTCTAAAAAAATATATTGCTGATGCTGCTGCCCGTATCGACGCAGAGCTTGCTTTTGCAAAAGCTATCCAACACTCTGCTCTCCCTTCCGTTTTCCCGCCCTATCCTAATCGCAAAGAGTTTGATATTTGGGCAACTATGGATACAGCCAAAGAAGTTGGCGGTGACTTTTATGACTTTTACTTCGTCAACGAAGACACCCTTGCCTTCCTTATTGCAGACGTTTCCGGCAAAGGTATTCCTGCAGCAATGTTTATGATGAACGCTAAAGCAGTTCTCAAAAGCTATGCAGAAAGCGGTCTGGAAGTAAACAAAACCTTTACCCTTGCCAACGAAAAACTGTGCGAAGGTAACGAAGCAGGTATGTTTGTAACTGCTTGGATGGGCTTCCTCAATACTAAAACCGGTGAAGTAACCTTCGCTAACGCTGGTCACAATCCGCCTCTCGTTCGTCACGGTGACGGTAGCTTTGAATACCTTAAAGTACGTGCTGGTTTTGTCCTCGCAGGTATGGACGGTGTTAAATATCGTAAAAACGAACTGCAACTTGCACCAGGCGATGTAATTTACCTTTACACCGACGGCGTTACTGAAGCAACAAATATCAACGACGAACTATACGGCGAAGACCGCCTGCTTGCCTTGCTTAACGCTAATAAAGAAGCAAGCATGGAAGAATTGTGCAAATTGGTTAAAGAAGATGTCTTTGCCTTCGCAGGCGAAGCTCCTCAATTTGACGATATTACCATGCTGGCATTAAAATACTGTGGTGCAACTGCTACCACTAATCAAGAGGAGGCTTTATAATGAAAGAAATGAACATTGAAGCAACCATTGACAATATCCCTACCGTAACTGCTTGGGTAGATGAACAATTAGAAGCACTGGATTGCCCTATGAAGGCGCAAATGCAAATTGACATTGCCATTGACGAACTTTTTAGCAATATTGCCCGCTATGCTTACAATCCGGAAACTGGTCCTGCTACTGTCCGCGTGGAAGTTACAGAAAACCCTTTGGCTGTTGTAATTACCTTTATTGACAAAGGCGTTCCCTATGACCCACTAAAAAAAGAAGACCCCAACACCAAACTTCCCATTGAAGAAAGGGACGAAGGTGGCTTGGGTATCTACATGGTTAAGAAAACCATGGATGAAGTTACCTATTCTTATAAAGATGGACAAAACATCTTAACCATTAAAAAGAATATCTGAAAGTAACAAAAGGCGTTCTCGAAAATTCGAGAACGCCTTTGTTTATTTTATTTCATTTCTTTTTTAACCCATTTGAGAATTTTGTTGCAACCACTCCCGAAAATCACTGGAATTTTGTTGCAACAGTTATATAAATATATTAGAATAATGTTACAGTACCTGTTTTAACATAGTCTCAGAAGAAGGTGTTAATCGTGTTGAAACGCAAAGCCTACGATAAATTATTAGCATGGAAACAGAAAAAGCAAAAACAAGCTCTTTGTGTTATAGGTGCGCGCCAAATTGGTAAGACAACTCTAATTAGAGAGTTTGGCAAGAAAAATTACAAGTACTTTGTAGAATTAAATTTTGTCCTTGATGAAAAAGCACATTCCATTTTTTCTGAAAGTTTAGATGCCAAAACCATAATTACTAATCTGACAGCTTATGTCCAAAAAAAGATGAGCCCCAATGAAACACTTATCTTTTTCGATGAAATACAAGCTTGCCCTAACGCAAGAACTGCTATTAAATTTTTGGTTGAAGATGGACGCTTCGATTATATTGAATCAGGATCACTTTTAGGAACACGATATAAAGAAATTCGTTCTTATCCAGTAGGATTTGAAGAAATCTATTATATGTATCCTATGGATTTTGAAGAATACTTATGGGCAAATAATGTCCAAGAATCAACTATAAATTATCTAAGAAGCTCCTTTGATACTCTCACTCCTGTAACTGAATCAATACATTCAACACTGCTCAAACTATTCTACAGTTATATAGTTGTAGGTGGAATGCCTGCAGTAGTACAAACCTTTGTAAAAACCCATGATATTACCAATGTAATAAACAACCAGCGTTCCATCATAGATTTATATCGTTTAGATATAGCACAATATGCAGAGAAAAATGACCAACTCAAAATAAAGGGTATCTTTGATAGCATCCCTGCCCAACTCGATGAGAAGAACCGTCGTTTCATACTTACCAAACTAGATGAACACGGTCGCCAAAATAGATATCAAAATAGTTTTCTTTGGTTATCAGATGCAGGCGTTGCACTTCCTTGCTACAATATAACTACTCCTCAACCACCTTTACAACTTAATCAAAAGCATAATCTTTTCAAGCTTTTTATGGCAGATACAGGATTATTATGCGCAGCTTGTATGGATAATGTACAGTTTTCCATTTTACAAGGAGATTTATCTATAAATATGGGTAGTATTTTAGAAAATCTTATGGCACAAATCATCAAAGCAAATGGCTTTAATCTAAATTACTTCGACTCAAAAAAATACGGAGAATTAGATTTTGTTATCCAAAACGGTACACAAATAGATTTGTTAGAAATCAAATCTGGCAATGACTACAAACAACATTCCGCATTAAATAAAGTCTTGAAAGTATCAGAATGGAATTTTAAAAACGCTTTTGTTTTCTGTAAAGGTAACATTGAAATTATTGATAACATTACTTATTTGCCGTGGTATATGATAATGTTTTACAAACCCAAAGAATTACCACAACAACTAATTTACGAAATTGATTTGAGTGCATTACAACCTAATAGCTAACAAAAATAGACACCTTATGCAGTAGGTTGTAAAAAACTTAGGTGATAATAATGGACTGCATGACTTCTGAACAACGCTCTAAAAATATGAGAGCAATAAAAAGTCACGATACAAAAATTGAAGTACGTTTACGCAAAGCACTTTGGCATCAAGGCATACGCTATCGCAAAAATTTCAAGGTATGCTCTTGCAAAGCTGATATCGTGCTGACAAAATACAAGATTGCTATTTTTTGTGACGGTGACTTTTGGCACGGGAAACCTTCTACTAATCACAACTTTAAAACAAATCAAAAATTCTGGAACGAAAAGATTAAACGCAACATTGAACGTGATTTAGAAAACACAATAGAATTACGTGACAATGGTTGGACTGTTCTCAGATTTTGGGAAACTGATATAAATAAAAATCTAGATATGTGTATCTATGAAATTGTAAATACAATTGAAACTAAAAGAAGGTAATTCATGTTTTGAACTACCTTCTTTTTCTTATGCATCAAATCTAATTTGCAGATTAAGATTCATATAATATTGTCCATCTTCTTTGTAAATCTTTGTACAATCATAAACATCAGATTCTATATCCCCTAAGCTTGTGTTGTTAAGTAAAAACTCTTCGAATCCCTCTCTGTTTTTCCCGTCACATACTAATATCTTTTTACCAATATGTGCAACAATACAACTACCAAAATAATTATCACCCTCCCAATTCTCATTAGGAAGCATACCAAGAACAATATTTGCTAACAATTTTTTATACTTATACTCATAAATGTTTATATTATGATATTTTAAAGGATTATATTCTTCTAGTACTCTCATTAAATCTGAGGATCGATATATTTCTTGAATAAAACTATATAAATATAACCAAGAAACCATTTCTGGCATTTTGCTATCAATCATAATAAGATTTTGATTGAAAATTTTATTAGTTATCCCCTTGAATATAATATTATCTCTGTATAATTTTAAAAATTTACACTTATCCCGTTTATATTCATGATTAAATTCAATCATTATCTCATCATTAATACCATCAATATTAAATATAAACTCTATCCTTTGTGATTTATCAATTATAAACTCAACATTTTCATCAATCTTACTAGTTGCCATAAGTTCTTCTACATAGGTGTTCATATACTTTTCCTCACAACTTAAACTGTCATTTTATCTAAAATTTTCCAAATCGCATTTCATTATGATATTCTATAAACTCTTTATTAGGTTTAAATTTATCAGGCAATACAATCTCCATACCCTCTTTGTATATTATAAAATTGCGTGTCACATCATCAACATAACTACTTCTCTTGAATTTTTCAGCAATAATAATTTTATAATCTTTATTAATTGTAATATATCCTTGATCAAATGCTTTGTCATGCAAAGCATTAAGGCATAAACCATTGCGAGGATTTGTCTTCTCTTGAGGCGTACTTTCTCTCCATGGCTTTATGTGGCTAGCTATCAGGAACTTCGCAATATTTATTCCAGTTATACAGCATTTGTATCCATAAGCAGAAAGAATAGTATTCCTAAAAAAACTTTGTCCCAATCGCTGTTTAACTATTGTTTCTCTATCAACTCCCATAGGAAAAATCTCAGGTTCTTTTGTTTTACTTAACTTGCTTCCGTGTTTACTTTCTAAAAGTTCCTTGAGTTGAGCTACTTTAAGAATACAACTTTCACTATCTATCTCAAAATCTCGCCAAATTTGTTTTTCAACTTTCGCACCATGTTTTAAACTCACGACACCTCTTGCTTGCTCTTCTGGGTCCAATCTAGCTAAATTATACATTTTCATTTTTAAAGATGTTGGTGTTCTGTTTAGCAAAAAAGCCAACTCTACTATTTCAGGATTACGTTCTGTGATTTTCCCAAAAGGAGTTCTACAATACAACTCAAATGCCAGTAAAGTTTCATCATAAGTCCAAATATTTGCTTTCATTTCATAACCCTCTACTTTAAATTCTCAATATAATATATAAGCACGCATTGAAATTAAAAAGTTTTTAAACTATAAACTATTAGTAAAAATAAATATCTTTAATATTTTCTTTTCAACCACTCAACTATTGGTTTATCTGCTTCTGCCCAATCTAGAGTTTCCAGTTCTTCTACAGGTAACCATTTAAAAGAAATATGTTCCTTCATTACAAAATCAGGTTTCTCAACCTTGCACAAGTAGGCGTGCATCGTAATGGCAAAGTCTGGATATGTATGTTCCACTGTAAGTAAATAATCCTTTTCGTCAATGGTAACATTCATATCCATTTCTTCTTGCAGTTCTCGTGCTAAAGCAGTATGGTTTTCTTCACCAGCTTCTACCTTGCCACCGGGGAACTCAAATTTATGACTAACATATTCAAATTTTGCCTTGCCACGTTGCATACATAAAATTTTATTCTCATACGCAATTACTGCGGCTACGACTTCGTAATGTTTCATAAGATCAACTCGTTTATATTTTTTATTTCATTATATCATTCACGTAAACAATAACAAATTTTATTTTCCCACTCACTAAAAAAGCAGCTGCCCGTTTCGGACAACTGCTTCTTTTTTTACAATAACATTTTCGCCGCAAGCATTCCTGTTAAAGCTGCGAACAAGCCAGCCACAACACTGCAACCGGCGTACATACCTGCCATCATCAATTTGCCATTGGACAACATTGTCAGCGCTTCATAGCCAAAGGAAGAAAAGGTTGTAAATCCACCTAACAGACCAACGCACAAGAAAAGTCTCCAAGTAGTATCAACAATTTCCTTTTGAATAAGCGAAGACATAAACAACCCCATCAGAAAACATCCAACGATATTTATAAAGAACGTACCTATTGGATAGCTTCCGTGATAATTTTTGCTAATATAATTACCAAGCAAATAGCGTGACACAGAGCCAACTGCTCCACCAATTGCAACAACAATAAGGTCTAACATTACAAACCTCTCAACTTTTTATACAGTACCTTCTTCCAAGATACCCAGTTTTCTTCTCCAGTAACGGCTGTAAACTACGCCTGCAGGATTATTAGCAAGCACTCTGTCTTTAGTAATAAGGCTGGAAACAGGAGCTTCACTGTGTTTAGTGAAAATCATATCGTGGCCAACGCACAAGCCTACAATAAAATTAGCTTCGGTTTTAGCATCGTTCATCAGTTGAGCTTGCATTTTCGGATTGCACATTGCTTCGTGTTGACCGGGTTTGATTTTTTCCAAATTCCAGATGCTCTTGTCAATGGAGCAATTTTTGCAGCAAACAGATTCTACTTCAATGCCTGCGTTCTTAAAATATTGAGCGCAGAATTTTGCTTCGTTTGCCAAGCCAATACAAAAGGCAATACCGATTTTTTTGTAGCCCATTTGTTGAATGAAGAAAAGGCTTTCTTCCAAACGAGTCATCTTCAAATAGTTACGGGTTTCGGTGGCAGCCGCAGCTTGCATAATTTTAACGTCTTCTTCAGTATAAAGGGCAGCAGCTTCTTCTTTAGAATAGCGGGTGCAGTTTTGTTCTTTAACGTAGCAGTTATGATGTTTGCAGAATGCACAATTCATAAATTTTACCTCCAGCTTCTTTTTACCTAAACTATTTTACGTGGCACTTGCTTTGCCACAAAATTACCTACTTAAATAATTCTGCGACAAAAACTTTTTTCCTGCTACGAAATTTTTACACAAGACTTTTTCCCGCCACATCAAATTGTGTTATAATGTTAGCGAAAGCTAACGAAAGGAGGTCTTCATGAAGAAAGTTCTCTTTGATATTCAAGGTATGAGCTGCTCCGCCTGTTCTTCTCGCATTGAGAAGGTTGTTGGCAAACAAAAAGGTGTTGAGCAGATTAGCGTAAACCTTTTGAAAAATAATATGCACGTCTCCTTTGATGAAGGCGTGATTTCTGAGCAGGATATTATCGCCAAAGTTGAGAAGCTTGGTTTTGGGGCAAGCCTTCATTTGCAACAGGCGCAAGTTAAGGAAAAACCTGTTGATACTGCCGCCCAAGAAATGCAGGTAATGAAGCAGCGTTTAATTTGGTCAACCATTTTTACCCTACCACTTTTTTATCTTTCCATGGGCGCAATGGCGAAATGGCCCCTGCCGGAAATTTTCCTAGGTATGGAAAACGCTCTCATCAACGGGCTTACCCAATTACTTTTGACAATTCCTGTTATGTTCATTGGCAGGAAGTATTTTGTCCACGGCTTTAAGAATTTGTGGAACAAGGCTCCCAATATGGATTCCCTTATCGCCATTGGCAGTAGTGCCGCCTTTATTTACGGTATCTACGCAATTTACAAAATTGCTTATGGTTTTGGACACGGCGATTTGGAACTGGTGCATCGCTTTTCCCACGATTTATATTTTGAATCTTCCGCTATGATTTTAACCCTCATCACCATGGGTAAATTTATGGAAGCGCGGGCAAAAAGCCGTACCAGCGAAGCTATTACCAAGCTGATGAACCTTGCTCCCAAAACTGCAATTGTAGAACGCCACGGTCTGCAAGGTGAGATTTCTGTAGAAGAAGTTGTTACCGGTGATATTTTAATTGTAAAATCTGGTGCTACTGTTCCCGTTGACGGTGTTATTATTGAAGGCAGTGGTGCCCTTGACGAAGCTGCCATTACCGGCGAAAGCATTCCCGTTGAAAAATACATGGACGATAAGGTTACAGGTGGCACCATTAACAAAAGTGGTTATTTCAAAATGCGTGCTACCGCTGTTGGCGAGAACACTACTCTTGCAAAAATCATTGCGCTTGTTGATGAAGCTACTTCTTCCAAAGCGCCTATCGCCAAATTAGCAGATAAGATTAGCGGAATTTTTGTTCCTGTTGTAATTATGATTGCAGTCTTTGCGGCGGCAATTTGGCTTTGCTTGGGCTACAGTTTAGAATTTGCCCTTGCCGTGGGAATTTCTGTTTTAGTAATTTCCTGTCCCTGCGCTTTAGGACTTGCTACCCCTACTGCCATCATGGTTGGCACAGGACGAGGAGCTGCCAACGGAATTTTAATCAAGGCTGCTTCTGCCTTGGAAGCTGCCCACCATATTGATACTGTAATTTTGGACAAGACCGGTACTGTTACAGAAGGCAAGCCTGTAGTAACAGACATTATTCCCAACACAATTTCTGAAAATGAACTGCTTAGCCTTGCGGCAGCAGTGGAACAGCTTTCAGAACATCCTTTGGCAGAGCCAATCATTAGAGCCGCCAAAGAACGCAATTTAGAATTGCCCCCTGCCTCCAACTACCGCCTGCTTCCCGGCAAAGGCTTAGAGGCTGAAGTTAACGGCAAACTTTCTTACGCAGGTAACTCTAAGCTGATGACAGAGGTTGCTGTTAATATTGGCGAATTCGCTTCCACCTCGGAACAACTTGCTCACGATGGCAAAACTCCTCTTTATTTTGCACAAGAGGGTAAACTTTTAGGCATTATCACCGTGGCAGATACTGTTAAACCTACTAGCGCAGAAGCAATTGCCAAACTGCAGAAGCTGAACATTAAGGTTATTATGCTCACGGGCGACAACAAGCTTACTGCAGAAGCAATCCATCGCCAAGTTGGTATGGACCAAGTTCTGGCAGAGCTGTTGCCTGAGGATAAGGAACGTACTGTTCGTCGTTTGCAGGAGCAAGGTCACAAGGTTGCAATGGTTGGTGACGGAATTAACGATGCCCCCGCCCTCGCCCGTGCTGATGTTGGTATTGCCATTGGCGCAGGTACGGACATTGCCATTGAATCTGCTGATATTGTTTTAATGAGAAGCGATTTGCAGGACGTGCCTAAGGCAATTAGTTTGAGCAAGGCTGTTATGAATAACATTAAGCAGAATTTGTTCTGGGCATTTTTCTATAACGCCATTGGTATTCCCGTAGCGGCAGGGGTACTTTACCCCCACTTCGGAATTTTGCTAAGCCCCATGATTGCGGCGGCTGCCATGAGCTGTAGCTCCGTTAGCGTTGTGACGAATGCGTTACGTTTGAGATTTTGGACAAGTAAATAATCATATTATAACAATTTTCAAAAGGAGAGATTATAATGTTAAAAGTAGTAAAAATCGAAGGCATGCACTGCATGCACTGCGTTGGCGCAGTTAAGAACGCCTTGGAAGAATTGGAAGGCGTTTCCAAAGTTGACGTTTCCCTCGAAGATGCGCAAGCAGTTCTCGAAGTTGAAGACGTTGCTGACGAAGTACTTCAAGAAGCAATCGAAGACATTGGCTTTGACGTAGTAGAAATTAAATAATCCGTACTAAAGCAAACAGGGTACTCCACTTGCGTGGAATACCCTGTTTTTTCTATATTAACCTAACTTATGAGCATTTTATAGGCTTCGTGCCAATTTTCCTGCAAGCCTACCAACAACTGCTCCTTGTCTTTGTCGCAGGGGGCGAAGTTCTGGCACGCACACTTTGCTTCTTTAGAAAAATATGCCTTACTCATTACCAGTTACCAATCTGCTTTTGCTTTCCAAAATTTTGATGAAGTAACGATAGCTAAAATAAGCAACGCTAAAACTGCTCACCCACGCAATGGGAGAAGCAAGGCAAATTCCCAAATAACCATGACTATCCGTCAGGAAAACTGCTACGCCAGTACGCACAAACAGTTCCACCACACCGGTCATCATAGGAATCAAGGCAATGCCCATACCTTGGCAAGCGTTGCGGTAAATAAACATTTGGCTGAAGAAGAAGTAGAACGGCACGGAATAAGCAATGTACAAGTATGCGGCGTTCAAAACTTCCTGATCAGGATTGTCAAGGAAGATGCCGATAATGTTCTTGCCAAACAGAAACATCAAGACTGCGGCGAAGCAGGCAAAGACAAATATAATGAAGGAACATTTTTTGATAGCTTCACGAATTCTGTCAAAGCGACGTGCGCCATAGTTTTGCGCAGTGAAAACTGCAATCGCCAAGCCAAAGGAAATCATCGGTTGCACAGCAAGCTGTTCCACACGCATGGCAGTAGTAAAACCTGCAATGGTATTGGCACCAAACTTATTGCAGATGGATTGCATAAAGATAATGCTCAACCCTAAAACGGAGAACTGCACCGCCATCGGCAAGCCCATACGCAAATGCTCCCAAATTTCGGTTCTGGTCAAGCAAATATCTTTGGTGCTTAAATGCAGTTGGGGAAAACGTCTGTAAATATAAATAATGCATAAAAGTGCAGATATTGCCTGGGCAATAACAAGGGCAACGGCGCTACCGGGAACGCCCCAGCCAAAATACAAAATAAAGAGCAACGCCAAAAGAATATTGGCGATGGTTGCAACAATCAAAAAGTACAAGGGAGTTTTGCTATCTCCCAAAGAACGCATTACTGCAGAAAGGAAGTTGTAGCCCATCATGGCAATCAAGCCATCAGTAATGATAAGCACATAACTGCGAGCATCACTGAAAAGTTCGGGAGGAATGTTCATCAGCTGCAAAACGTAGTCAATGGAGCAATAGGTTATGCTCATTATGAACAACACAGAAATTAGACTAAGCACCGTGCCAGTCGCAATACTGCGGCGCATACCGTTCATATCAAGCGCGCCGTAACGTTGTCCAGTTACAACAGTAAAGCCATTGCCCAAACCAAGGGTAATAATTACTTGCATCATGAACAAGGGAGACACCGCCCCAACTGCAGCCAACGCCGCCACGCCAATAGTACGCCCAACAATGATAATGTCAGCGATATTATAAAGTTGTTGGAAAATATTGCCAATCAGTAGCGGAACCATAAAAGGCAGAATGAGTTTCAAGGGCTTGCCTTCGGTCATATTTAAGAGCATTTGGGAACCTCCCCTCTCGCATTGGAATTTTGTTGACTAGTTAGTCACCGATTTATTATACCACATTTTTTCTAAACAAATAGAAAAATATCAGCTCCGACATTCATAAGAACATCGGAGCTTTAAATTACAATTCCATAATTTGCATTTCTCGATTTTTGAAATAAACAGGAGTCAGCCCACACTCTTTAGCAATAGCAATGGCAACGTCCATTCTTCTGCCAACGTGTTCTGCGTAATGAGCATCGCTACCCAAAGTGCAGTACTTACCACCAAGTTCATTGAATCGTTTGTACAAAGCAACTAGTGCATCAATCGCCTTTTGGTCATCTAAACGACGGGTGTTAATTTCGATAGCCTTGTTATCTGCAATGAGAATCTTGAACAGTTCATCGAAAAGTTCCGGCGCATCGTCGTACTCCAAGTACTCGCCTTTGTAAATCCAGTAGCGGGTAAGGTAGTCAATATGCGCGAAGGAGTCGTAATCCTTTTGGTTGCTGATGCAGTAAATGCTATCCTCCAAAAAGGCACGTACTGATTCTTGACGGGTAAAGCCTTCGTAACAATATGCTTCGTACAAATCCTTACGTTTTGCACAATGAATGGAGCCAAGGACGTAGTCAAACTTTTTGCTAGCGGCAACGTTCTTGTCTAGTTCCAAGGTGTGAGTTTGCATACCAATTTCAATGCCAATAAGCACTCTGTCACTACGGAGCTTGCTCATTCTTTCGTAGTAAGCGTTGAGGTCAAAAATGAACTCGCTGGGATTAGTAGGGTAATCGTAATCCCAATGCTCAGTAACAATCATACCAATATTTTCTTTTTCAGCAGCTGCAATTGCTTCTTCAAAGGTCATACTGCTATCAGTAGAAAAGTCGCAATGCATGTGAGTGTCGAAAATCATAACGCAACCTTCTTATACATTAAATCTAAATTCTACAACATCCCCATCTTGCATAACATATTCCTTGCCCTCAAGGCGAACAAGTCCTTTGTCGCGAGCAGCAGCTTTAGAACCGCAAGCTACAAGGTCGTCGTAGGAAACAATTTCTGCACGAATGAAGCCACGTTCAAAGTCAGTGTGGATTTTGCCTGCAGCTTGGGGAGCTTTGGTGCCACGGGTAATGGTCCAAGCGCGAGATTCCATTTCACCAGCAGTCAAGTAAGTTTGGAGGCCAAGCAGTTTGAAGCCAGCTTTGATGAGTCTGTCCAAACCAGTTTCAGTCAAGCCTGCCATTTCCAAAAATTCTTGTGCAGATTCGTCGTCCAGTTCAGCGATTTCGCTTTCCATTTTTGCAGAAACTACAATAACTTCTGCGCCTTCTTCTGCTGCGTACTTGGTTACTGCTTGTACGTGTTGGTTGTCAGAAGTATCTGCTACTTCACCTTCAGCTACGTTGGTGATGTAAAGTACAGGTTTCATGGTCAACAGGTGCAGTTCTTTCAAGAAATCTTTTTCGTCATCGGTCAAGCCCATACGACGAGCAGGAACAGCATCGCCCAAGCCTTCCAAAACTTTTTCCAAGCAAGCTTTTTCCAGCGGAGCTTTTTTGTCGCCAGTTTTAAGCAGTTTTACCAAACGTTCCATACGTTTTTCAACAGATTCCATATCTGCCAAGCACAGTTCGGTGTTGATGATTTCAATGTCACGGAGGGGGTCAATGCTACCTTCAACGTGGGTGATGTTGCTATCTTCAAAGCAACGTACTACTTGCGCAACAGCATCTACTTCGCGGATATGTGCCAAGAATTTGTTACCCAAGCCTTCGCCTTTAGAAGCGCCTTTTACAAGACCAGCAATATCTACGAAACGCATTGCTGCAGGAACAATTCTTTTGGATTTGAACATTTCGCTCAAAACGTCTAATCTTTTATCAGGAACATCAACGATACCTACGTTGGGTTCAATGGTGCAGAAGGGATAGTTTGCAGCTTCTGCGCCAGCTTTGGTGATTGCGTTAAACAGGGTGCTTTTGCCAACGTTAGGCAAACCAACGATACCTACTTCTAAATTAGTGCTCATAATACATTCTCCTCGTTTTATATTTATAGATTAAAAACATTCATATCTATAATATTTTATCCTAAAAGGTGGCTTATTGCAACGCTTTCACCCTGTTCAAAATAAAATAAGGCGAGCATTTACACTCGCCTTGTTTTTCTAAGCTAAACTTTAGAAGAACACATACTCTCTTTCAGAGAAAGCACCGGTTACCGGATTGATTTTTGCTTCTGCGGCAAATTCGCCAGTTACGAAAACAGCATCGTAATAAGTGTTGTTACCGTCTTGACCAGTGGTGATGATAATTTCTTGAGCATCAGGATATTCTGCCAAAATAAGTGCTTCAATATCTTCAAAAGATTTTGTCATGATGGTGCTGCCATGAATGGAAGCGCCTTCCATGTGCATTTTCAAAACCTTGCCAGTTTCCAAGGAAACTTCTACTGCGTAGTCGAAAAGGTCGTCCGGATTACGGAAGTTGACAATGGCTGTGTCCTGACCTTCGTCATAACCTAATACGACAATATTTTCAGGCAATTTTGTTTTAGCCGCTTCAATTGCATCAGTACCTCTTACGGCTGCAAAGGCACTGGTAGAAAATAACATTACGCCAAGAACAGCGGTTGCTGCGAATACTTTTTTAAGCATATATAAAACCTCCTTAAAGAATCTAAGATTCTTATTGCACTTTTATTCTATGCTTGCCCCACCCTCTTGTACAGAAAACACTTTGTAAATACGGTAACGTTTCTATGAAGCGTGTCTAGGTGTTTGTCACATTTCCCGGGTAATAGTTTGATAGTTCTCTTCCTTTTAATTTATTCTTTGTGGTATAATGAAGGTGCAATCTTTTATATGAGGTGAATTTTATGAGAAAGTCCCTTCTGATTTTGATGTTAGCCTGCATTTTCACCTTGGTTAATGCAGTAGCTGCCCTCGCCTACAATCCCGGTCAACGTACCATCCAACTTTTAGGCAGCACCTTGAACAGCGATAAACACCCTGTACATTTAGTAATTACCCAAAAAATTGATATGGCTGAAATCCTCACCCCCGAAGCTTACAACAAGCTTACTCCTGCACAAAAAGTTCGTTACAGCCGTACCGAATATAATGAAGCAAACGGCATCAACGCTGAACGCAATACCAAGCTTGACGGCGAAGGTAAAGTTATCAGCGACACCACTTCCTTCATTAAAGATGGCTACTGGTACACCATCGACTACGTTAACAAAACCTACGACCGTCTGCCGGAACTTCCGGGTATGAGCATGCCCTTCGCAGAAACCTTAATCTCTTGGTTTGGCGTTCGTCCTGAAGGTGGCATTGATGCTGCAACTGGTTACGACTACGATAAAATGATTAAAGGCAGCAACTCCCTGTACTTCTACTACGAAAAAGATACTGCCAACTGGAAAGGCTACAAAGTTAGCTACCTGCCTATGTTCCACGTTGAAGAGGTTAGCAACGTAGTAAATGCAGAAGCAGCTTTTGCACTTCCCCCTGCTGATTTCAAACAAAAGGCTAACGAAGGCATGCGTAATTATGCTAATCGTCTCATGGGCGGCGGTAAAAAGAAATAATTTAAGACTTGCAAAAAATTAGAGCAGTTCCAAACGGAACTGCTCAGACTGTTGAAAAAGCCTGTTTTGGAAAAATTCCAAAGCAGGCTTTTTACGTTATGAATTACATAACAAAATATAGAATTGTTTGAAAAAATATTTTTGTTTTGACATATCCTTCCTTTGGGAGTAGGATGTGTCCGT
>JAFTID010000044.1 GCA_017457085.1 Phascolarctobacterium sp. | reverse complement strand
TTGATCCAGTTCGTCTTGAGTAAGTATACCGCGAGCCATGTCTAAAACCTCCTGTATGAGTTAATGATAACAATGAATGAAAAGTTTTTCAAAATATTTTTGACAGGGGGTTGACGTGTCCAACCTTTAGGGTCCACCTCATGGTGATGTTATCGCCGGCGACGCTACTGCAGTAATTAATGTTGATGCAGAAAATGATGTTATGATTGACGGCAATGTACTTGCTCAAAAAGGTCAAGTATTGGTTGAAGCAGATAATAATGTTACAGTCAATGGCAATGTAGAATCTAGAAGTGGCGAAGGTTCTGGACATTTGCCTTATGTTGGCATTAAAGCTGGTGAAGATGTTGGTGTTAATGGTGCTTTAGTTGCACATTGGGCAGAAGGTAGCAAAGATAGAAATAGACCTGAAGGTCTTAAAATCGAAGGTAAAAATATTACCGTAGATGCTGGTGACGCTAATGTACTGTATAATGGTGCGGGAAAAACTAGTTTTGTAGCTGAAGAAAGCCTTGTGCTAAATGGCAAAAATGGTTTGGTTAATGAAGGTGGCGCTATTAATGTAGTTGCTGATAATATTGATATTGTAGCAGAAGATTTTGCAGTAATTTCTTACAGTGGTACAACAGAAATTGCACCGACTGGTTCTAGTAACATTGTTGGTGACATCTTTGTAGATGATTTGTATGGTAAGTCTACCCCTGTTGTGAATGTGGACTTAGGAGAAAATGGTAGCCTTGCTGGTGCTGTTGTCAACGAACATACTGGAACAGGTAGTGGTGTTAACCTTGATCTTGGTGAAGGTTCCACTTGGATTGTAACTGGTAACAGTAATGTAACTTCTTTGGCAGGTAACAAAGGTAATATTAAAGTTGACGTTACTGAAGCAGGAGGCATTGCAACTGTAGCAATTGCAACTAACAATGCAACTGGTACTGAAGTTACTGGTACTGGTGCTGTATCTGATTATCTTGCTGCAAATGGTAATAAGGCAGTTGAAGAATTTACTAGTAGCGTAACTGATGCTAATGGTGTAATTGATACCTCTATGACTACTGAAGAAGGTATGACTGGTGGCGCTTACACCTTTACTCAAAATGAAAAAGGCGAATGGGTTGCTGAACAAGCAGTTAACACTAAATCCGATGCGGTAAGTGATGCAGGTATGGTATTGAAAGGTCATTGGCGCGCTCATATGAACGATATGAATAAACGTATGGGTGAACTCCGCAATGCTAATGGTGAACATGGTGTTTGGACTCGTGTGGTTCGTGGCGAAAGTGAATACCAAGGTGCTAAAATGCAATATAACCAATACCAAATGGGTTATGATGAAAAACTTAGCGTTGATAAACGTTGGACTGTTGGTGCAGCAGTAACCTTCTCCGAAGGTGATGCAAGCTACGGTAGCGGCAGCACTGATGATAAGAGCACTGCATTTGCAATTTATGGTAGCAAGCTGAACAATGACGGTACTTTCGTTGATTTGATTGCTCGTTATGCACGTCTTGAAAGTGATTTGGACGATAAAAACTATGGCACTGGTAACTATGATACTAATGGCTATAGTGTAAGTGCTGAATTTGGCAAACGTATCCAACAAGGAAATGGCTTGTGGATTGAACCTCAAGTTGAATTGACTTATGGTTCCGTTGATTGTGCAGATGTTGCGTTCAGCAATAAATATAATGCACACTATGATAAAATGGACAGCTTTATCGCGCGTGCTGGCTTTGCGTTGGGCAAAGACGTTAAACAAGGTAATGTTTATGCTCGTGCATCTTACCTGTATGACTTTGATGGTGAAACCGAAACTCAATTTGAAGGTGGCAAAGATATTTCTGAAGATTTCGGTGGCGGCTGGTGGGAAGTTGGCGTAGGTGCTAACATTAACCTGTCCAAAGCAACCTATATCTATGCTGATGTTGAAAAAACTTTTGGTGGCGAAGTTGACACCAACTGGCAATGGAACTTGGGCGTAAGATACAGCTTCTAATTTCATAAACCTCTTAGTCACTTCGTGACAGTTCCCCTTGCAGGGGAGTCATAACAAAAAATAAGGCTCTCGCTCGAAATGAGTGGGAGCCTTTTACTTTACTAAGAAAATTCTCCCCTGTATTGACACTATATACCTTATATGGTAAAATACAAAATTTGACAATTCTCCTAGGCGAGTGGTACAATGTAATAGTAAAAATGTTTAGGAGGGAACCCCATGTTTGCAATCGGAGACCGTGTGGTTTATCCGCTGCACGGAGGCGCAATTATTAAAGAGATTGAACAGCGTGAGCAAGACGGCGCGTTGGTTGATTATTTTATTTTACAGATGCTCTTTGAAAATATGACTGTGTCCATTCCTGTAGAAAAAGCAGACAGATTGGGTTTGCGTGAGATTGTTCCTGTAGAAAAATTAGCTGAAGTTGCTGCTGTTCTAAGCGAGATTCCTGATGTGCAAAGCATTAAAAGTATTTCTTGGAACAGGCGCTTCCAAGTTTACATGGAAAAGATTAAGAGTGGCTGCATTATAGAAGTGGCTAAGGTGTTTAAGATTTTGTATATTTTAGAACAGGATAAGAAGATTTCTGTTGGTGAACGTAGATTGTTACATAACGCTAAGCAAATTTTGCAAAGCGAGATTATGCTGGTAAAAGATGTTGATGCTACGCAGGCTGAAGCGTGGTTAAGAGAGTGCTGCTGATGAGTGGCACTCTTTTTCAATTTGTTTACAGTTTTGTTATGTATACTTCGTGTTTATGGGCTTTTCGTACTTGTTTTTTGTTGCAATAAACGCTATCATATAAACTAGGTGGACTATTAGGATTTTGCTACCTGTATCTTTAAGGAAAGGAGGAAACTTTTATGATTAGAAAAATCTATTGCCTGATTATAGTCTTCGTTTTTGCTCTCACCGGACTCATAATTTTTGATTACTATTGCCCGTATATTTCTGAATGGTTTGGCTATGATTTGGAAGGACACGGTTTGTTTGGTATTGCCATGGCAAACATCGTTTCCGGCACCATAGGTATCATTGTTTTTGGTGGTATAGGTATGGCAGTTGCTCCGCCCATAACCAATTTTATTTTAGGTTATTCTGAGCGTTTGGCTGTTACTTTGTCCCGTATTCCGACCAGTGATATTTTGGTTATGATTTTAGGCATTGGTCTTGGCTTGATTATTGCTAACTTGATTGGCAGTCCCTTCGCTCACTTGCCCATCATCGGTCCTTATGTACCTATTATTTTCAGTTTGATACTGTCTGTAGTTGGTGCCAAGGTAGCTCTGCGTAAGCATACGGATATTACTGATTTCTTCGTGCGTTTGCGTGGCGGTTCCCCTGCTAATGCGCCTGCTCCACAGCCGGAAGTGCCTAAGGCACAGGAACTGGAAAATGATATTAAAGCTGGTCCCTTAGGCGATCGCTTGTATAGTAATAATAAATTGCTGGATACTAGCGTTATTATTGACGGACGTGTTATGGATATTATGGCAGCTGGCTTTTTAGATGGTAAGGTTGTCGTGCCTAACTTCGTATTGGAAGAGCTGCAAAAGCTTTCCGATTCTTCCGATAATCTGAAGCGTGCCAAAGGTCGTCGTGGCTTGGACTTGGTACAAGATTTACAACATAGCTATGGCAAGCAGGTTTTGATTGTAGATTACGATTTTGAAGACTTAGGCGATGTGGACAGCAAGCTTATCCGTTTGGCAAAGCAAACTGATTCTTCCATTATGACTAATGATTTTAATCTTAATAAGGTTGCAGAAATTCAAGGCATTAAAGTTCTGAACATCAATGAGCTTGCCAATGCCATTAAACCGGTAGTTGTTTCCGGTGAAGAAATGAGCGTATACCTTGTTAAGGAAGGTAAGGAACCTGGGCAAGCAGTTGCTTATCTTGATGACGGTACCATGATTGTTGTTGAAAATGGTAGACGTTACGTAGGCACTAGCATTGAGGTTATTGTAACCTCTGTTTTACAAACTGCTGCTGGCAGAATGATTTTTGCCCGTGCTAACCACAGCAGTAAAAATTAGTGGAGGGCTTTAGCTTGGATAATTTAATTGCTGTAATTCCTGCGGCTGGCGCAGGTAAGCGTTTAGGATTAGGAATAAATAAAGCTTTCGCAAAAATAAACAGTGTACCGCTTCTGGTACACTGTTTAACTATGCTTTCTAGAACCCAGATGATTTCAAGGGCGATTGTGGTGCTTGCTCCCGATGAGGTGGAGGAAGGCCGCCAGCTTTTGGCAGGCTACCAAGCAGAGCATTTTGCTGACTTACCCTTTATAGTTGTGGCAGGCGGTAAGGAAAGGCAGGATTCCGTTGCTAACGCACTGGCGGCGATAACCGAAAGTGAAGGTTACGTTGCTGTTCATGACGGGGCGCGTCCCTTTGCAGGCGAGGAAGTTTTTGTACGTACCTTGGAGGCTGCTAAAGAGCACGGTGCTGCCATTGCTGCAGTTCCCGTTAAGGATACCATTAAGGTTGTGGATGAAGTTGGTGTGGTTACTGCTACGCCCGTACGTAGCACCTTGTATGCAGTGCAGACACCGCAAATTTTTGAGGTGAACCTGCTTAAAAGGGCTTACGAAAATTTAGCGCAGAACCCTGCGCAGGTTACTGATGATGCTTCCGTAGTGGAGCTTTTGGGGCACAAGGTAGTAGTTGCCCTTGGACGCTACGAAAACATAAAAATTACTACGCCTGAGGATTTACTCTTTGCAGAAAATTTACTGGCGCAGCAGGAGAAAACACATGGATAAGATTATGAAGATGCCTCAGTTTCGTGTGGGCACAGGCTACGACGTGCATAAGCTGGTTGAAGAACGCAAGCTTATTTTGTGCGGGGTAGAGGTTCCCTACGAATTAGGACTGTTAGGACATAGTGATGCTGACGTTGCCTTGCACGCTTTAAGTGATGCGATTTTAGGCGCAGCAGCACTTGGTGATATTGGCAAGCATTTTCCTGATACGGATGAACGCTTTAAAGGTGCAGATAGCGCTAAGCTTTTAGAGCACGTTGTGTATTTGGTAGAGGAAAAAGGCTGGCAAGTTAATAATGTGGATGTAACAATAATTGCCCAAAGACCTAAGCTGGCAAGCTACATTCCGGCAATGCGTAGTCGCGTGGCACAGGTTCTTAAAATTGACGAGGATTGTGTTAACGTAAAGGCTACCACTACGGAAAAACTTGGCTTCACCGGACGTGGGGAAGGCATTGCGGCAGAAGCGATTGCAAGCTTGGTGAAATGAGCATAATTGTTTGAATAAATGTGCTATTCATAGTATAATATTATGATGACAAATTTAGTTTTAAACCAATAGATTTTTTGGAGGGATATTCAATGTGTAATGAAGTAAGAGTAAGATTTGCGCCCAGCCCCACTGGCCCGTTCCATATTGGCGGTGCTCGCTCCGCACTGTTTAACTGGCTTTTGGCTCGTAAAACCGGTGGCAAACTGATTTTGAGAATTGAAGATACCGACTTGGAACGTTCCAGCCGTGAATCTGAAGAAAACATCAAAGCTGCTTTGAAATGGCTTGGTATGGATTGGGATGAAGGTGTTGACGTTGGTGGTCCTTATGGCCCGTACCGTCAAACTGAACGTCTTGAACTGTACAAAAAATATACTGACCAACTTCTTGCTGAAGGCAAAGCATACTACTGCTACTGCACCGATGAAGAATTGGAAGAAGAACGCCAAGCATTGGTTAAAGAAGGCAAAATGCCCCGCTACATGGGCAAATGCCGTGACCTGACTCCGGAACAAATCGCTGCTTACGAAGCAGAAGGCCGTAAACCGACCGTTCGCTTCCGTGTTCCTGCAGACCAACAAATTTTGGTACGCGACCTTGTTCGTGGCGACGTTGTATTTGATTCCAATGGTATCGGCGATTTCGTAATTGTTAAATCCGATGGTATTCCTACCTATAACTACGCTGTTGTTATTGACGATGCTTCCATGCATATCAGCCATGTTATCCGTGCGGAAGAACATCTTTCCAACACTCCGCGTCAATGCCTGATCTATGATGCATTGGGCTTTGAAAAACCTGTATTCGGTCACATCTCCTTGATTTTGGGTAAAGACCATACCAAAATGTCCAAACGTCATGGTGCAACATCCGTTGATCAATATCGTCAATTAGGTTACCTGCCTGCTGGTATCGACAACTTCCTGGCTCTCTTGGGTTGGGCTCCCAACAGCGAACAAGAACTGTTCACTATCGAAGAACTTATCCAAGAATTCTCCATGGAACGCGTTGCTAAAAACCCGGCAGTATTTGATATCGACAAACTGAACTGGATTAACCAACAATATATGCGTCAATTGGATGCAGAAGCATTCTTTGAAATCGCTAAACCGCATATGATTGAAGCTGGTTACATGACCGGTGAAGAAGAAGGCGAAAAATTAGCTTGGCTGAAAAAAGTTGTTGCAACTGCTAAAGACCACGTTGCTTTTGGTGCACAAATCCCTGCTTGCGTAGAAATGTACTTCAACGACGAATTCGATTTCGAAAACGAAGAAGCTGCTGAAGTTTTGAAAGCAGAAACCGTACCCACCGTAATCGGTATGCTTTTGGAAGAACTGCCCAAACTGGAAGTGCTTGATGGCGCTGCTGTAAAAGGCTTGTTCAAAACCATCCAAAAAACCACCAAGCTGAAAGGCAAAGACGTATTCATGCCTATCCGCGTTGCTTTGACTGGTAACCAACATGGTCCGGAACTGGCAGAAATGGTTCCGCTGCTGGGCATTGAACGTACTGGCAACCGCGTTAAAGCAAGCCTTGCGAAAGCAGGTATCACTCTGTAAAGGAGAGTTCTCATGGCTATTAAGGTTTATAATACTTTAACTAAACAAAAGGAAGATTTTGTACCTATTAACGAAGGTAAGGCAAACATCTACGTTTGCGGCGTTACCCCTTACAACCATCCTCACGTTGGCAACGCTCGTCCCTTCGTAACTTGGGACGTTATCCGTCGTTTCTTGGAACACGAAGGTTATGACGTAACCCACGTACAAAACTTTACCGATATTGACGATAAGATTATCAACACTGCTAACAAAGAAGGCGTGCAATGGTTTGACGTTTGCAACCGCTATATTGATTCCTACTATGAAGTAATGGATAAGCTGAATGTTAAACGCGCTCACGTTTATCCTCGCGTGTCTGAACATATTGAAGACATTATCCAAACCGTACAAACCCTTATCGACCGTGGCTATGCTTACGAAGTTGAAGGCGATGTATATTACAGCGTAGAAAAATTCGAGCATTACGGCGAACTTTCCGGTCGTAACCTTGAAGATATGATGGCTGGCGCTCGCGTTGACGTAGACGACCGCAAACGTAATCCCATGGACTTCGCTTTGTGGAAAGCTGCTAAACCGGGTGAACCTGCTTGGCCCTGCCCTTGGGGTGAAGGCCGTCCTGGCTGGCACATTGAATGCTCTACCATGAGCATGAAATATTTGGGCGAAAGCTTTGATTTCCATGGTGGCGGTAGCGACTTAATCTTCCCTCACCACGAAAACGAGATCGCTCAATCCGAAGGCTGCACTGGTTGCCATCCTTTCGTACACTACTGGCTCCACAATGGTTTCATTACCGTTAACGAAGAAAAAATGTCCAAATCCTTGGGCAACTTCTTCATGGTAATTGATATTCTGGAACATTTTGACCCGGAAACCCTGCGCTTCTTCATCGTTTCTACTCACTACCGTAGCCCGCTGGATTTCAGCGATGCTCGTTTGCAAGAAGCACAAAAGAGCCTTGGTCGCTTGCGTAACTCTCAAGAAACCCTGCGTACCTTGAGCACTATGATGAGCGCTGGCCCTACCGAAGCAAGCCTTGCCCTGCGTGCAAAACTTGTTGAAATGCGCAATGATTTCCTGGAAGCTATGCGTGACGATTTCAATACCGCTTTGGCAATCAGCCATATGTTTGCATTGGGTAAAGAAATCAACATTTACCATAAAGAAATTACCGAAGCAGGTGCTAAACCTGACGGTAAACTGGTTGCTATGATGGGTGACCTTTTCGCTGAAATGTGCTCCATCATCGGCGTACTGGAAAACACTGCTGTTGCACCTGCTGAAGCAGGCGACAACAAAGAAGCAGAACTCATTGAAATGATTATCGCTATGCGTCAAGAAGCACGCAAAGCTAAAAACTATGCTCAAGCAGATGCACTGCGCAATCAAATGACTGCTATGGGTATTATCCTCGAAGACACCCCTCAAGGTGTTAAGTGGAAAAAACAATGAGATTTGAACAATATCAAATGTTGAAACAACATGCGCTGGCTGCTTGTGAAGTGGCCGGCGCAAAGTTTCCTGAAGTTGGTCAGATGAACCCCATCATTTTGGCTTACATCGGAGACATTGTTTTTTCTATGTATGTAAGACTAAGATTACTGCCTACTTCCGGTCAGGTACGTGTTATTCACGACTTAGGTTCCAAAATGGTTTCTGCTGTGTACCAATGTAAGGCGATGCAGGAGCTGCAGGAAACCTTGACTGAAGAAGAGCAGGCGGTATTTAGACGTGGACGAAATGCTAAATCTATGGTTCCTAAGAGTGCCTCCGTTCACGAATATAGAATGGCGACTGCCTTTGAAGCGTTGCTTGGCTGGTTGTTCTTAATGGAACGCCAAGAGCGTTTGGAGGAGCTGCTGGATAAGTCTTTTGACATTATCGTACAAAGTGTTAAGTCCAAGAAGAAATAGAAGAGAGGTGTAGATATGGAAGTTAAATTATTACGTCATACTCCGGAGCCTGATAAAACAGTAGCAATGAGTGCTCGCTTGTGTTATTCTCCCATTGGCGCAGCCCAATTGGAAGAAAAAATGAGTGATGAGCAAGCTGCTAAACTGGTACGCAAGCTGGTAAGCATGGGCCACTATTCCCCTATGGAACACGTAACCTTTACCTTTGCCATTGAAGGTGTTTCCCGCGTATTGACCCACCAATTGGTTCGTCATCGTATTGCTTCTTATTCCCAACAATCTCAACGTTATGTTAAGGAACATAATTTTGAAACTATAATGCCTCCTTCCATTGCTGCCCGTCCGGAAGCTAAAGAAAAATTTGAAAAGCTGATGGTGGAAATCCAAGATTTGTACAACGAATTTGTTGACATGGGCGTTTTGGCAGAGGATGCACGTTACGTACTTCCCAACGCTGCTGAAACTAAAATCGTGTGCACCTTTAACGTACGTTCCTTGATGAACTTCTTCAAGCTGCGTTGCTGCACCCGTGCTCAATGGGAAATACGTCAATTAGCTGAAAAAATGTTGGCTGAATGCAAGAAAGTTGCTCCCATACTTTTTGAAAACGCTGGTCCTACCTGTGTAAGCGAAGGCGTTTGCCACGAAGGCGAAATGACCTGCGGTCGTTTGGAGGCAATCTTGGCTGCTAAGGCTAAACAGGAACAAAAATAAAAACCTGATTTAGGAGGGTTTTATGTCTGAGGATATTATCGCCGGTCGCAATTCAGTTACTGAAGCATTGCGCAGCGAGCGTTCCATAAATAAAATTTTAGTGCAGGATGGTGCTAAGGGTGGTAGCATTGGCGAAATCATTGCTGCTGCCAAAGCAAAAAACATTCTCATTGATTATGTTAAACAAGAAAAATTAGATAAGCTTGTACCTGGCATGCGCCATCAAGGTGTTGCCGCAATGGTGGCTCCCATTGCTTTCCAAACCTTGGAGGATGTTTTTGCCAAGGCTGCTGCAAAAAACGAAGACCCTTTCATTCTGCTTTTGGATGAATTGCAGGATCCCCAAAACGTGGGCGCTCTTATCCGTACTGCAGATGCTGCAGGGGTGCATGGCGTACTGATGCCTAAACGTAGAAGCTGCCCGTTGAATGCAGTTGTTGCAAAAATTTCTGCTGGCGCAGTGGAATATGTTCCTGTAGTGCAAATCGGTAACATTGCCCAAACCATTGAAGACTTACAAAAGCGTGGCTGTTGGGTAATTGGTGCTGATATGGACGGCGAGGAACATTACCACGTAAACATGACCGGTCCTTTGGTACTGGTGATTGGTGCTGAAGGCAAGGGTTTAGGTAGATTGGTAAAACAAAAATGTGATGCTATTGCCAGCATTCCCATGGGTGGGGGAGTTTCTTCCCTGAATGCTTCTGCAGCAGGTGCTATCTTAATGTACGAAGCGGTGCGTCAGCGCCGCATGGCAGGCAAATAATATGGCAGAGTATTTAATTGTAGATGGCTACAATGTAATCAATGCCTGGAAGGAATTTGCCAAGCTGCGTGAAGATAGCTTAGAGCATGCGCGTGAAATTTTAGTTGCTAATATTTCCGAGTACGCTGCCTTTAAGGGACAACGTGGCATCGTGGTGTTTGATGCTCAGGAAGCACAGGGTGATGGTTCTGTAACCAAGATTCATGGTGTGGATGTTGTCTTTACTAATGAAGGAGAAACAGCAGATTCCTGGATTGAACGTCGCGCCTACGAATTAAGGCATGCACGGGACAAGGTTTTTGTAGTAACAAGCGATTACGCAGAGCAGATGAACGTGCTTGGGGCAGGTGCTTATCGAATTTCAGCTCGTGAGTTTCACGAGGATTATAAAAATGCCAAGAAGGCAATAGCTGAAAAGCTTCGCCAGCCGGCTAGCGGTCTGAACCGTAATGAGCTGGGGGGCAGGCTTGCAGATGATGTTTTGGCTCAGTTTGAAAAATTGCGCCGAAAGTAAAAAGTTGACGCTAGGGGTTATACATAATATAATTAAATGGCTGACCTTTAATTAGGGTACCTTAGTTGTTATAAGCGGAGGAAATGTAATTTATGACTACAGAAATACAAAACGATCCTTATGAGGTCTTTGCTGATATGACCGATGAGGATATCGTTTTTGATGCGCAGCTGAATGACAATGTACTGGCGCAGGAGTATTTGCTGCATAAATACAGAAACTTTGTCAGAGCCAAGGCACGTAGTTATTTTTTGATTGGCGCTGAAAGAGAAGATATTATTCAAGAAGGTATGATTGGCTTGTATAAGGCTATTCGTGATTTTAAGAACGATAAACAATCATCCTTCCGTGCTTTCGCAGAGTTGTGTGTTACTCGCCAAATCATAACAGCCATTAAGACTGCTACAAGACAAAAGCATATTCCGTTAAATTCCTACGTTTCTCTGAATAAACCTATCTATGAGGAAGATTCTGACCGAACCTTGCTGGACATCATCAGCGGGGTAAAGGTTGCTAATCCGGAAGATATGGTGATTAGCAGGGAAGAGTTTGACGACATTGAGAATAAGATGAATAATATTCTCAGTGATTTGGAATGGAAAGTGCTTATGAGTTATCTTGATGGCAAGTCTTATCAGGAGATTGCTGAGGAGCTTGACCGCCATATCAAGTCTATTGATAATGCACTGCAACGTGTAAAACGTAAATTAGAAAAGTATATCATCAGCCGTGGTGATATTACTGATTTGCGAACTGTTTATAATGGACTGTTGGCGATTGATCCTAGTGAGCGTTTTCGCAACAAAAAATAATATATTCTTCGCGGATTTTGTTTGTTTCTGATAAATGTGTAACACTATTTAATACAGTTTAGAAAATTTCTGAATGGTGTAAATTTTTTAGAGGATTTTAGCAATGTTCAGCGAATATAAAGTTAACTAACATAAATGTTTTGAAATCAAGCACTTCGGTGTTTAGGGAGGTTTTAATCATGGATCAAGTGGAAGCATTGGTAAAAGTTGTTGAAGAGGCGCAAGCCGACAAAGGTAACGTAGTTATCGTAACCGGTAAACCGGGTAGCGGCAAAAGTAAAGTATTACGTGAAGCTGCTGAAATGAAAAAATGGACTTATGTTGATTGCCGTATGTTGATTAGCGAAGAATTCTTGGCTATTCCGGCTGCTGACAGAGGCTTGTATGCTCCTGACCTGTTCTCTGACATTTTGGAAAGCTACAACGCTGACGTTATTATTCTCGACAGATTGCAAACTTTGTTTGTTCCTGTATTCCACATTAATACTGATAGCTTGATGCGTAAGCTCAGCAAAAAATTCACCATCGTTACTGCGTGGCCTGGCTACATGGAAAATGGCAACCTGTGCTATGACAAATTCGATGGCACTGAAGCTATCCGTATCAGCCCCGATGGATTTAAAATTTGGGACGTAGAAGGCTAATTGGAGGCTTTGATGGCTGAAAATAAACGTCGCTTTGCTGTACTGACAGGTGGCGGCGATTGTCCGGGCTTGAATGCCGTTATCCGTGCCGTAATCAAAACCTTTTTGCAAAATGACTGCGAGGTTTTCGGCATCTATAACGGCTTTAACGGCCTGATAAATGGTAACTTAAAACTGATGAACTATGCTGATGTTTCAGGCATCCTGCCCCGTGGCGGAACGATTTTAGGTACTACCAACCGTGATAACCCGTTTAAATTTGCCGTTGAAGAAAATGGCGAGCTTGTTTATTATGATATGCGTGACAAGGTAGTCGAAAATCTTGAGAAGCATAATATCGAGGCTTTGGTTGTTATTGGCGGTGACGGGAGCCTGAACATTGGTGCTAAGCTGGCGCGTGAGTGTGGCATTAAGGTTGTTGGTGTTCCTAAAACTATTGACAACGACTTGCCCTGTACGGAGCGCACCTTCGGTTTTGATACTGCTATGGCTATGGCTACTGAAGCTGTGGACAGATTGCATACTACTGCAGAATCCCACCACCGCGTTATGGCGTTGGAGGTTATGGGACGTTATGCAGGCTGGATTGCGTTGCACAGTGGTATTGCCGGTGGCGCAGATGTTATTTTAATACCGGAAATTCCTTACGATATTGATTCTGTCATTAAGAAGATAGAAGACCGTAAGGCTAAGGGTAAGGATTTTAGCATCGTTGTCATTGCTGAAGGAGCGAAGCCTATTGGCGGTGAGCTTTCTGTGGCACGTGTGGTTAAAGGAAGCTTCGAGCCTATTCGTTTGGGCGGAGCAGGAGAAAAGCTGGTGCGTGAGATTGAAGAGCGTACTGGTATTGAATCTCGTTGTACTGTACTTGGTTACTTGCAACGTGGTGGTTCTCCGTCATCTTACGATAGAGTGCTTTCTACCCGCTATGGTGTAGCTGCAGCTGAAGCGTGCTTACGTGGTGAATATAATGTTATGGTATCCTTGTACCATGACCAAATTGTTACCGTGTACATTCAAAAGGCAGCGTCTAGTCCGCGTCTTGTACCTGTTGATAGCGAAATCATTCGTACAGGTCGTCAGATAGGCATCTGCTTTGGTGATTAAGTTATAAATTTTAAATTTACATAAAAAGACGGCTTGTGCCGTCTTTTTGTTTTATATGTTGTAAAATATGTTTGAAGAATATAAATAACTTGTTGCTGAATAAAGATGTTCTGTGTATAATGGGTAACGTATATAATTCATACTAAAGGATTGTTATTTATGGATCAAAATTTGATTGCAGTCATAGTTGGCATTGTGGAAGGTTTGACAGAGTTCTTGCCTGTGTCTTCAACGGGGCATATGATTATTGTTGCCAATATGTTGGGGCTTGATGAACGTGTTGCCCATGTTTTTGAAGTCTTCGTACAGTTGGGGGCAATTCTTTCTGTTATCTTCATATATAAAGAACGCTTCTACCACTTTTTTACTAAAGAGGGCTGGCAGGTTGATAAGGGCTTAAGCGTGTGGCATATTGCCGCAGGTATTGTGCCTGTAATGCTGGTTGCTTTCTTCCTTTATAAACATATCAAGGCATATCTTTTTGGACCACTTACTGTTATCTATGCCTTGGTGGCAGGTGCCTTGCTTTTAATGTACGCTGAATATAAGACCAAGGATAAACAGGACCAGCTTGTACAGGATATTGACAAGATTACCTTGAAGCAAGCAACTTGGGTTGGCATTTATCAGTTCTTGTCCTTGTGGCCTGGTTTTAGCCGTAGCGGCAGTACTATTGCCGGAGGTCTGCTTGTTGGTTTGAGCAGAGAGGTTGCTGCGCACTTTACGTTTTTAATTGCCGTGCCTTTAATGTTTGTAGCGTGTTCTTATGATTTGCTAAAGAATCTGCACCTTCTTACTGCTGATGACTTACAAATTCTAGCAATTGGTTTCGTGACTGCTTTTGTCGTTGCTTACTGGTCTGTGCTGTGGTTTTTAAAGTTCCTACATAAATATAGCCTTACTAGCTTTGCCTATTACCGCATTTGTCTGGCGGCATTTTGCTACTGGTACTTTTATATGTAAGAAGTTGACAAAGCTAACTGATTAAGTTATAATACTTCAAGTAATGATGCTGGCGTAGCTCAATAGGCAGAGCAGCTGACTTGTAATCAGCAGGTTGGGGGTTCGATTCCTCTCGCCAGCTCCAGTAAAATACACGCCCAGACTTAGGTTTGGGCGTTTTTTGTTTTACTTGATTACGAAAAAATTAAAATTGGGGCAATGTGTGGGGCATTATTCGCCAAAAATGAAGAAAACCACGGAAGAAAATTTATTCTTCCGTGGTTTTTTGTGCTTGTATGTCAAAAATTGGCTTAGCAGATTCTTTCGCTGCAAGAAGTTCTCGCAATTGTTTATAGTACAAGTCAAGTTGTTTCTGTTTTATTTGATAGTCGAGAGTTTGGCTTAACAGTTCGTTTGCTGTATCAATAATTTTATTCTTCCAGTGAGGGGAAGCTTCTTTTTTAAACTGTTCTTCAAGCATTGCTTTTTGATGAGAAATGTAAATTCGGAGTAAAAAAGCGATGTTGGTACGTACTGGCAAGGAATATGTCTTACCACGAAGTTCGGCGTTCCAGTATTCTTCTGGTATCCATGGAACTTTATGTAATACAGGAATATTTACGCCATTGTTTTCGATTGTTTCAGCAAAAATTCTATTTTCTACACTAAAGATAACATCTTTGTTATATGGGTCATCCGTATAACCAAGCAACCAGTCCGCAGAAACAGAAAAAAGGGCAATTATTTTGTTAAACATATCTAGAGACGGGAAAGAACGTTGTTTTTCCCAATTATAGATATTACTCTTGCTTTTTATTTCTAACATTTGGGATAAGTCGTTAATGCTTAAAAAATAGGCATTTCTTGTTAAAAGTATTCTTTGCGAAAAAAAATAAGAAAAAGACATAAAAACCCCCTTGCGTACTTTTTAAAAGTACGATATAATCAAAATGTACTAAACAATAGTACGGAATGTGAATTTACTTACATATCTGTATTATACCACAAAAAGGGGCGAAAAACACAAATGGACGAAAAAGACAAAAAAATATGGTACACAGCGCAGGAAGTTAGGGAGCTTTTTGGCGAAGCTATCAGCGCAACCAGTATTCTCAACATGATTCGTAGTGGCGAGATTCCGAGTAAGCGTTTCAGTGGCAAAATTTTCGTGCCCAAGTATTGGATTGACGAACAGATTAATGAGGCTACCAAACCGCCACCAAAAGCTGTTGTTTAACCAACAACGTTGTTGTTATTGAAACATATTGTTAATAATGTAGGAGCCTAAGATTGGCTCTGGGAGCGGAGTTTGGACGCTAAACTACGAGGTTTTTGCGGTTAAAAACGAGAAAAATGCGGTCAAACTACGAGGTTTTTGCGGTTAAAAACGAGAAAAATGCGGTAACTACGAGGTTTTTGCGGTTGGTTATGGAAGAGTTATCCACAGGTCTGAATGTTGACCTTGAAACAGAAAACAGAATAGGGAATGCGATAATTAATGGTATTTTTGGTATGAATACTATTGAGTTTCGTGTTATTTGTGCTTTAGCTAGTCAAGTACCACGTATTCAAAACGACAAAACAATTTATTCAATTTCGGTCAAAGAAATAGGAGAGTTGATGTCCCTTAATCCCAAAAGTCGGTACGTACAGCTTGCCACAGTCTGTCGCGAAATCGCAGGTAAAACTGTTGTCGTAGAATTTTCGAAAAATAAAAAAAGCAAAGCTTGGATGGCACTTAAATGGTTTGATTTCATTTTGTACAACAATAGTGTCATAACATTCAAGTTTGCGAACGAAATACAACCCTATTTGACCTTTGTCCAAAAAGCTTATGTAACTATTCCAACGCGATTACTTATGCAATTTAGGAGTTTTTACGCAATTAGGCTTTTCCTTTTAGTTCGGCAATGGTATGAGCTCAACCAACAAACGAAAAAGCTAACACTTTACGAACTTAAGTATCTTTTTGGTATTGGAGATAAATACAAGTCATATACTGATTTGTCAAGATTTGTGTTGGTGCCAGCAGTTAAGGAAGTAGAACAACTCACTAAATTACGTATTTCCTACACTCCCGAAAAAAGTAAAACAAAAGTTACTGGTATAGTCCTTAATATTACTGAAGAAGCAGTGGACACAGTAGTTGTAATCGATGATGGAACTAACG
The DNA here is from genome assembly GCA_017457085.1 of Phascolarctobacterium sp. Lineage (GTDB taxonomy): Bacteria > Bacillota > Negativicutes > Acidaminococcales > Acidaminococcaceae > JAHHUH01. The sequence continues at coordinate 5,937 of JAFTID010000044.1, read as the reverse complement.
AAAAAGAAATACGGGCGCGTGAACTAATGTCGCAATGTAGGTGTAATGAACGCACCATCAATAGACTAATCAGCCAACACTCTCTTGAAAGAATAATTCACTGGGCGAAATATACACTTGATAGAAACGGAATCAAGAACCCAGCTGCTTACTTAACTGAGATGCTCCGAAAAAGCTACGAAGGAAGCGAACTAGCTGTGGCTGAGCCACCAAAAGTAGTTAGAGCACCAGTTCCAGCACCAATCGAACCTTCAGAAGAAGAAAAAACTGAAAAACTTAGAAAGGAAGATATCTTCGAAGAAACTTTTAGAAAATTTAAGTCTTTATCTGCTGAGGAACAAGTTCAAATTTACGACGAGGTTCTTCGCCGTGCTGACGGATTTAAAAAACGAATGTTAGCTGTTTATTCGGCTAATACAATAGGGACTCAATTGCTTTATCGCAATGTTTTTCTGGAATACTATGCAGAAATGATGGGAGATAAAATAAATGACGAGACGAGCTAAAGGCGAAGGCAGCTTTGCCTTCGATGAGAAGAATGACCGTTGGGTCTATCGTATTACGCACAACGGCAAGCCATACAAGCTATACGGGGCTAAGGGTGCGAGCAAGAAAGCGTTACAACCTCGCATCCAAGCTCTGCAACAGAACCTTGTGGAGCTTGACCTACCATATCTTATGAAAGTCACGGTAGGTGAGTGGGTGGCTCGCTGGCTACCGACCGTAAAACCCACCGTCAAGATTCGGACATATGATTATTACGAAAAATTTTGCCGAAATTATATCACTCCAAAGTTGGGAATGATGAAGGTTAAAGAGTTAACCGTAGTTCAGTTACAAGAGTTTTTGAATTTGTTGACGGTCGAGAACGGAGTTAAGGGCAAGCCGTTGGCAGCCTCTACAGTTAATGGGATTCGACGTACACTAGTTAATATGCTTACTGTAGCTGAAGACAGTAAAATTATTACGGATAATCCTGCAAAGAAGACTAAACCTCTAAAATCTGAAGAGAAAGAAATTATTGCTTTGTCTTCAGAGCAACTTCGCAAACTAATAAATATTGCTGGCACGAAGGAGTATATCTATACAGGTTGCAAGCAACTCTATGATGAGGATGATGGTATGAAGTATCTTCGATGGTGTACGTATTATCTACTTATTCTTGCAATATCAACAGGTATGCGCCAAGGCGAAGTGTTTGGCCTATCATGGGATAATGTTGACTTCGAAAATTCGATTTTAACAGTCAAACAAAACTTACAATACTCGTCTGAAGGGTTGAACCTTGATTCGCCAAAGACCAAAGGCAGTAAACGAAAAATTAAAGTTGATGATTTAACAATTGCCAAACTAAAAGAGTGGGAGCAATATCAGAAAGAATACGCCGAAAGTATTGGCGATTTATTTCCAAATGCCGAAAATCTCGTTTTTACCAATTCATTTGGCAAGCCGTTGTCTGCAAGTAATTTCCGTCGTGGTTATTGGCGCAAACTGTCACTCGCTGCGGAATTGCCAGAAGATTGTACATTCCATTGCTTACGTCATTCGCATGCAACAAACTTATTGCGTGCAGGCGTTGATATTCGAACTGTTAGCCACCGATTAGGACATGCCAGCCTTCAAACTACAATGATTTACCTCGACTTACTACCAGATTCACAAGAATTAGCGACCGAAAAATTTGCGGAACTAAAGTTGTTTTGATAATGGGGGTTTTAGGGGGTGCAACCCCTCTGACCAGCTACTCTTGCAAGCATTTTGCTTGCAAAGTAGGGAGCTGGCTCTCTACATAAACTTTGAAAGGAGAATGCTAATGCCAATGGCTGGGCGAGAGTCGATTTATTTACGTGTAGACCCAAAACTTAAAGACTTTCTTGTTGCATCTGCAAGTGTAAATCGTAAAACACTAAATACTTTTTGCGTAGATATTTTGAGTGATAGAAGAAAAATTAAAACACTCATAGCCATCGAAAAATCTAATCATGAAATTGCTAATCTTTTTTCGAAAATGGGCGTTAACATTAACCAGTTAGCTCGTCATTGCAACTCTACAGGCGAAGCTGCAACGCCAGAACAACTTCTACAAATTTTGGAGGAAGCAAAAGCTATGCAAAAAGAAATCCTAACTGCTTTTGCCAAGAAGGAAGGTGGTTAGCATTGCAGTTTTAATAGCCAAAACAAGAAGTTCAAATATCAAAAGTGCAATTAAGTATGCAGACAAAGACCGTAGAGCCGAAGAAGATTTTTCTCTTTGTAGGGGAGTTAATTGTTCCGACTTTGCGACTATTGCACTGGAGCAAATGCAAAGTATAAAACAAATTTATGGCAAGGAAGGTGGCAGAGAATGCAAACATTATGTTCTGTCTTTTGCACCGGGCGAGATTAGCAAAGAAAATGCTATCGAATACGCCGAAAAGTTTGCCGATAGGTGTTTCGGTGACCGCTTCCAAGCTTTTGTTGGGCTACATACTCGTAGCGAAAGTGGAGTGCTGCATGCTCACATCGTAGTTAATTCCGTCAGCCATATTGACGGCTACAAAATCCAACTACATAAGCAAGACCTCGAACGATTCAAAGACATTAACGACGAACTTGCTCGTGAGTACGGACTGCAAGTAATTGACCGCAGTCCGGAAGCTGTCGAAGAACGTGGACGTCCGCAAATGTACAGCATGGAGTCTTACCAACTTAATAAGAAAGCTGAAAACGCCAAGGATGACAACAAGGTCAGCTACCCCTTTGACTGCTACCAGCAAGTAAAGGCTTCACTTAACCGTAACCCACGCAGCTTTGTCGAGTTTGCAGACTTTATGCGTGAAAAAGGCTGGGACTGCAAGCTCCGAGGGAAGAATATCACCTTTAAATCTGTCGAAAATCCAAAACACAAGGTTCGGGCAAACACCCTAGCCAAAAATTATAATTTCGACACTGTTTCGACTGCTGGAATTATGTACTGTTGTTACGAAGACAACTGGAAAGATTATCTCCGTGAACCTAAGCAGCGACAGCGCACGAAGCAAGTCGAAAATGCGCAAGCAAAAACGCAGACTAGTAGCCTTGCGTCCAGACTTAACACTTTGCACCGTCTGTCGCAACAGCACAATCAGCAGCCGAAGGCTAACAAAATGAAGGTAAGATTGAGCAGTAAGGATAAGGAGCGAGAACGTGAGAGAGACGATTATTTTTCCCTCTGATATCGAAAAAGCACGTGCTGAATACTTGCGCAAACTCCGAGAACTGCGCCAACGTGAGAAGGAAGCATTGGCAAAGCTCTATGCTGACTACTACTTTGCTGTTGATGTAGAAGAACGTGCTGCCATCGAAGCCAAGATTTTGGTAATTTTGGAAGATAAAGGGAAGGTGTGAATTGTGGCAACAAAATTAAAAACCATGCTTGCTGCATTGGAACAGAAAGAGAAAGTAACAGCAGACTACCGTCAGAAGCTTCGAGAACTGCGAAAGATGCGCAAGGAAGCGTTAGCAAAGCTCTACGAAGCCTATTATCTCGAAAAGGACGAGAGTCAACGTGCGTTCATCAGTACGCAAATTGAAAAAAATCACGAAAATGAAAGGAAGGACACACCATGACCATGGACGAACGCCAACGAAATTTTCAAACTGCAAAAAAAGAAGCTCAACAGCATCAAACTGCTGCAAAACAAGAAGAAAAATCCGAAACTGATGAACTAAATATGAAGCATGTGATGAATGTGCTGGCTAACAAACAGTTGGCGGATATACACAAAGCAATTGAAAAGCTTGGAAAGCAAAATGAAATATTGCAAAAGAAGTATGCGGAAGGAATGGAGCTTAACCTTCAGAATTATCTTGATACTCATGTGATAGACGCTACCTCAAGAATTCTAAAACAACACTGTGAAAAAATTGAAAATATTCAAAGTTACAACACTCACTATATTCAAAAAATTAACGAAAAATTGGAAACCTTGCTTGGGTTGGTAGGAATGACGTTTGTTGCGGTAACAGGTTTCGCTGTTTACCGCTACTTTATGCGTTAGGTGGTGACCGGTATGCAATCCGCAAACAGTCAGACTGCTTCATGCGTGACGGAAGGCGCAAAAGCAGTCTGCCCACAATGTGGCAAGGAGTTTATCCGTGGTAAGCAGTTGAACAAAGTTTACTGTTCTCGTGCCTGTAAGGAAAATGCTAAAAAATACCGAAACTGGCAACAGCAGCACGGACATGAAGTGAAACCTTCTCCGGTGATTAATATTACCAAGAAAGAAACCACCAACAAAAGGCTTGATTTAGTTTTCAGTTGCGAGTTTTGCGGTGCTTCCTTCAATCCGTTCAACAGGAAGCAAAGGTTCTGCTCCAAGCTTTGCCAACACAAAGCAGCTAATTTACGCCGTAACCTTATCTGTGCCGGCTGTGGAAAGGTGTTCCATTCCGTTTCGGACAGGACAAAATACTGCACCGATTGCCAGCTGAAGCTTTTCGGACAAATGACGGTATCGCAGCTTAAAGGAGCATCCAATGGGCAAGAATAAAGTTAAACCAGTAATCGTCCTAAATCTCCGTGGGCTGATGCTACAGAACACAACGGAAAAGCGTGCAAATGAGCTGCTGGAATCTCACAAGGCAAGGCTCATCGAAGAACAGCCTTTGACCATCCAGCTGCTCACTCCAACGGGAGAAGCCGGTTTACAGAACAAGCTGCTGAAGCCTAAGAAACACTACACAGTTAGGGAAACTGCAAAGCTGTTAACATGCAGTACATCTACCTTGTATCGCAAAATTAAAAACGGTCTTATCCCTGCAGAACGCAGGGAACAAAATGTTTTAATTTCCGGCGAATGGCTCCAAAGCCAAATCAACAACTAAAGGAGTGATTGTGCGTGGATCAAGAAGCTGTCGTAGGCGTAATGGAATGGGTGGAAGCTATCGGCTACATCGTAATATTTTATTTTTTCGTTACCAAGCGTGGCGAAGTGGAAGACGTATTCGCTAGAATTGGTGACGAAGTTGCAGTAAAAATCAATAAATTTTTCAAGAAAGAAGGCTGAACTCATGCAAAAAATTATCCTGGCATTAACCATTGTTTCCGCACTTGCGCTTGCAGGCTGCGGAACACCTACACCCAAGGCAGAAGAAGGCAAGCTGCCTTCCGCTGCCCCTGCAAAGAAAATTGAATTGCAGGACGAAAACAAAAGCCAAAAGTTTGATGCAAAGAACCCCATCAAGCTCACACCGCCCAAACCTAATGCCAAGATGCAGGGCAACGGCTCTAAGATGGGCAGATTCTAATTTTAGGCTGAAGCTTGCGAGTCTTCGGTAGTAAAAAGGAGCAGGAACATGAGAAAATTTTTAGGCTTAGCGGTCTTATGCTCTGTGTTGGTACTGCCGCTCCAAGCAGAAGCATTGAAGTCCGTGTATGATTCTCGTAATTATTCGGCTAATATTGCAACCAAGGTACAGATGATTGAGCAGGTAAAGAACTCTGCCCAGCAGCTTAAATATGATTTACAGAATTTACAGAAGCTTGACCCGTCAAACCTTGAACGCAGCTATTACCGTATTGCTAACGCAATTCGTACCATGGAGCAGATAAGGGCGCAGACAGATGCCATAGGTACGGACTACACTCGGCTGATGAACGAATATAGCGAAATAAATCCGGACTATTCCACGTGGAGCGGAATTGATTCTGAACGCTACGGTAAGCAGACCTCAAAACTCCGTGACAAGTGGAGCAAGGCGCTTTTACAGGCTTTAGGCATAACCGGCATAGCTTCTCCTTATGAACAGCAGGAAACGGCTAAATCCATAGAGCAGCTGCTTCACGTTTCGCAAAACGCAGAAGGAGCCATGGGAGCATTACAGGCTTCCAACCAGCTTACGGCAATGATGATTGCTGAACAGCAGAAACTTCAAGTGCTTATGGCTGACAGCATGCGAAGTCAAAACATGTATTAT
>JAFTID010000043.1 GCA_017457085.1 Phascolarctobacterium sp. | reverse complement strand
TATTATCTATATTTTACTACTTCATCGCTCTTTTTCATAGTATTTTTTGCCAAGTTGACACTTTCTTGTTAAAATGAATACAGAATAATTTTTATGCGAGGTACTTAAAATGACTAAGAGCATTTTTTTGATTATACTCCTCTTTTTTGGCTTGCAAGTTTTTGAAGGTAAAGATACAGAAAAAGAAAAGCAAATTCCTCCCACCCCTCCTGCTCGCGTAGAACAACAGGACAAGCTGGACGATAAGGATAAAGAATTGATACAAACCATTATGCTTGCCATCCTTCCTCCTCAAGAAGAATGGCCCGCCCCCGTACAAAAATTTTACGTTGCCTTAAATATGGAAGATATTGTGGAGCCTATGCGCCAAGACCCTGAATGGGTAAATATTAAGGACATTCCTAAAAATTTGCGCAACGCAGTTATTGCCATCGAAGACCACGAATTTTACGACCACGGTGCCATCGCACCCGAAAGCATTCTGCGTGCTATGCTGGTAAATGTTATTGAAGGCGAAATTTCTCAAGGAGGTAGCACCCTCACCCAACAATTTGTCAAAAACACCTTCCTCACCCACGAACAAACCATGGAGCGTAAAATCGAGGAAGCTATTCTCGCAATAATATTGGAAGAAAAATACAGCAAGGACGAAGTTTTGGAAATGTATCTGAACTCCACCTACTTCGGTGCAGGAGCCACAGGCATCCACCAAGCCAGCAAGGTTTATTTCGGTAGGCACGTTAGCCATTTAACATTGGCTGAGGCTGCAGTGCTGGCGGCTCTTCCCTACGCGCCCTCTGCCCTTTGCCCCTTGGATAACCCTGCTGACTGCAAGCAACGTCAAATCTTAGTACTCAACACCATGGCAAAGCACGGTTTCATCACCGAAGAAGAAGCTAAAGAAGCCAAAGCAGAAAAAGTTTACTTGACCAATGGCTCTAGATTATAAAAGGAAGTGTTAGTATGCAAGCCTTAGAAGGCATCAGAATTTTAGACTTATCCAGACTTTTACCCGGCCCCTACTGCACAATGCTCTTGGCAGATTTTGGAGCAGAAGTTATTAAAATTGAAGAACCTGGTCGTGGCGACTACTCTCGTAGCTTCCCGCCCTTCTTGAAAGATTTTGGCTACTGGCATTTACAGCTGAACCGTAACAAAAAAAGCGTAGTCCTTGATTTAAAAACCGAGGAAGGCAAGAACGCATTCCTTGAATTGGCGAAGACTGCTGACGTTGTTGTGGAAAGCTATCGTCCCGGCGTGCTGAAAAAGCTGGGCATCGATTACGAAACTGTTAGCAAGCTGAACCCTAAGATTATTTACTGCGCCCTTACTGGCTATGGAGCGAAAGGCCCCTTGGCGAAACAGGCTGATCACGATATTGGCTACGTTAGTCTTGCCGGCATTACCAATATGAGTGGCGAAGCAGGAGGCAAACCTGCCATTCCCGGCGTACTGATGGCAGATATGAACGCTTCCATGGCTGCAGGCATGAGTATTTTGATTGCTCTACGCCACGCCCAAATGACAGGACAAGGACAAGAAATTGATATTAACCTTTATAATATTGCTATGACCTTGATGCCCGGCGCCGCCAGCCTTTATTTTGGCAGCGGTTTTGTTGCAGAACGTGGCAACAATTGGCTGACAGGCATGTACGCTAACTACAACATCTATAAAACAAAAGACAGCCGTTACGTTTCCGTAGGCTGCCTGGAAAAGAAGTTCTGGACAAATTTGTGCAACGCTCTCGAACGAGCAGATATGATTGAGCTAATTGACGACGAAAAAAATCATCCCTATCTGAAAGAACAGCTCGCCCTTGAATTTGAAAAACGCACTATGAAAGAATGGGAAGCTTATTTGGTAGGCAAGGACACCTGCGTAACGCCTGTACTCAATTTTGCAGAAGCCTGCGCAGCGGAGCAAACCAAAGCTAACGAAATGGTACTAACCATTCAGGACGAAGAGCTGGGCGAATACAAACAAATTGGTTTTGCCATGAAGCTTTCCAAAACTCCGGCAAAACATTCCAAACGGGCACCTCGTTTGGGAGAAGATAACGAGGAAATTTTAGGACAACTGGATAAAAAATAAATAAAACTTATATCAAAGTTTACATTTAGCAATACAGAATCTTCTATCAATTTAACATTTTCATAAATTTGTGGACAAAATTGTTTTTTTAGAACATAATACTCTTGTATCTGTTTTATTGTGTGAAAGGAAGGCTTGTAAATATGATAAACTTTAAGAAACTCATTACTGGTACTTTGCTGGCAGCAACAATTTTAGGATTCGGCAACTTTATTCAAAGCGTTGAAGCTGGTAAGGTTGATGACATTAAAGAACGCGGTTACATTACCGTAGGTACTACTGGTGACTATAAACCCATGTCCTATCTGGACAAGGCAACTGGCAAATATGAAGGCTTCGATACCGAACTGAGCCAACTGTTAGCAAAATCTTTGAATGTTGAGGTTAAATTTGTCCCCACTACTTGGAAAACCTTAGCTTCTGATACCATGGCAGGAAAATTTGACGTAGCTATTTGTGGCATTACCCGTACCTTCGCTCGTCAACAAGTTATGGACATGTCCACCGGTTATCTTGAATTTGGCAAAACCATTTTGTGCCGCAAGGCTGATGCTAAAAAATTCAAATCCGAAGCTGATTTGAACAATCCTAAAGTGCGTGTAATGGTTAATCCCGGCGGTACCAACGAAAAATTTGCATTGTCCAACTTGCCCAACTGCACCTTGCTGGTTCATCAATTCAACGCAGAAATCCCCTCTTTGATTGCAGAAGGTAAAGCTGATGTTATGATTACCGAAACCATGGAAGCTCGCCGCTATATTCGTGACGATGCACGCTTGGCAGCACCCTTGATTGATGACCCGTTTACTAAGAGCCAATTCGGTATCTTGATGCCAAAAGGCGACCAAGACTTCCTGAACTATGTTAACTTCTTCATGGAAGAAATGGATTCCACCGATACCATTGACAAACTGGAAGATAAATATATTAAATAAGACAAAAAAGAGTTGTGCAAACCGCGCAACTCTTTTTTAGTTAACAAACACACGAACACCCTGCTTCCGAACGGAAGCAGGGTGTTCGCTGTATCTGTTTTAAAATTAAATGTAAAACTAACTAATTCTCAAATTTAGAACAAGAAAGTTACATCAGCCCAGAGAATTTCATTTTCGTCAGCACCGGTAATAGATTCAGCCGCTTCTTTATTTTTAGCTTCAGTGTCATACCAAGCAACAGTTGCTACGATATTTTTAGCAACGGTATATTCAGCTGCAATGCCATAACCCTTGAAACCTAAGCCACTGAAAGTATCAGCATCGGTGGTGTGTGCAACATAAGTTGCAGAACCTTGGTTCCAGTAGTTGAAATTCAAGCCCCAAGAACCAACATCAGAAGCTTTTGCACCTTTATAGGATACTGCAAATGCATAACCATCATCATCAAGTTCATCATTAAGTACTTTGCCAAATCCATAAGGCGCCTCATAGTCACCTTTCAAATAGGTAGCTTTCAAGCCAACATGACCAATGGTTTTACCAACTTGTGCCCACCAAATACCATTGTCTAAACCATCACCTAACAATTCCGGACGCATATCTTGGAAATTAGCATAACCAGCCATCAAATCTAAGCCAGCTACATTGGTAGCAACTTCAACAGCAGCGTAGTTGCCATAAGAATCAGAAGCAGAACCAATCAATTCAGCTAATTCATCACCATAACCAGCATCAGTTCCTTTACCAGCAAAACCAGTTACTTTAACACCGCCCAATTTGTAGGAAGCTTCTACAGCATCAGCACGGGTATCATATACCAAGCCATCGCCAAAGTATGCATTGTAACGGCCACCAGTTACGTCCAAGCCACCCAATTTACCTTCTACATAAGCGCGTTGGAAAGTAGTACCATCTTCGTCGTTAGCTTCATTATCAAAATTATGAACATGTTGAAGCATACCAGTATAGGACCAATCATCATTGATTTGACCATTAATCCACAAACGAGTACGGAGGTCATTAGTGTGGCTGTCACCTACATTAGTATCGGAAGTTTTGTAACGATAACGAATAGCGCCAGTGATTTTAACAGCGTCAGCACCTTTTTCCAATTTAGCTACGCGAACACCAAGGGTATCCAGTTCGTCAGCAAATTCAGCAGCCAATTTGTCGCAGTCAGCGCCTTTAGCCATAGCTTTTGCTACGATTTGAGCCATTTCATAACGAGTGATGAGTTTGTCGCCGCCGAAAGCGCCATCAGCATAGCCGTCAACTACGCCAGCAGCAGCCAATTTTGCTACGGAGTCATAAGCCCAGTGGCCAGCGGGAACGTCAGAGAACGGGTTAGCAGCATAAGCAGAAGCAGTTACGCCAAGAGCCATTGCCATTGCAAGAACTAAAGATTTTTTCATAAGAGTTTCCTCCCTTTAAAAAATGTTTTATTTTTATAAAACACCTTCAAGGAAAAAGCTTGCTTTGAATTTTTATCATAGTGTGTCCATGTTTCCACTAATCTTCCCATTCATCACAACGCCTTTTACTTTCAAATGCTTCATAAACAGAATTAAACCTTACTTAAAGATTAAGTGCTTATAGGATTAAACAATTTTGACTGACCAGTCATTTTAGTTTGTACACCAAAGGCGACTGACTAAAAGCCAGTCGCCTTTAATTTACAAACTAACTTTGTTAAACAGTTAAACCAAAATTAGAAAGTGAATACAACTTGAGTCCAGAGAGTTTCTTCTTCAGTACCAGCAGCATCTTTAGCTTCGAGATCATAGTATTCAACTTGAGCTACGATGTTTTTAGCCAGTGCATAGTTTGCAAACAAGCCATAACCTTCAAAGCCACCAAGTTTAGCCATAGTATCAGCATCACCATTCATAGTGTGGTCAGCATAGGTAGCAACCGGTTGGTCATACCATTTAGCACTCAAACCCCAAGAACCAGGAACGGAAGCTTTAGCACCTTTATATGCCAAGGTCAATACATAGCCGTCATCTTCAGCACCAGCTTTATCAGTATCACCTTTCAGGTACATAGCACCGAATTTCAGGTCTTTTGCCAACGGCATATTAGCTGCAACGGTCCAAACTTCTTTATCTTGTTCACCAGCAGTATTACCATTAGCAGGATCAGCGAAATCGTAGTAACCAGCAGTCAAACCAACAATACCAACTTTACCAGCTACATCCAAAGATTTGTATTCGCCGTAGTCTTGTTTCGGAGAGGAAGCGTTAGCTTTGCCAGCAACAGCGGTTACTTTAATATCTTTGCCATAAACAACTTTCACAGCGTCCATACGGGAATCCCATACGTTACCTTCAGCAACCAAATTGGACCAACGACCAGCAGTTACTTTCAAACCGCCCAATTTACCTTCCAAATAAGCACGTTGGAATTTAACTTCATTTTCATCTTTATCAGCAAGAGTGGATGCATTTTCATCATCGAAATTTTGGTTATTTTCAATCATACCAGTATAGGACCAGTCATCATTGATAGCACCTTTAATGAAAAGACGAGAACGGAGTTTATTTTCATGTTTACCACTTACATCGTTTTGTTTGTAGTGATAACGGATGTTACCGGTGATTTTAACAGCGTCAGCGCCTTTTTCCAATTTAGCTACGCGAACACCGAGGGTATCCAATTCGTCAGCAAATTCAGCAGCCAATTTGTCGCAGTCAGCGCCTTTAGCCATAGCTTTTGCTACGATTTGAGCCATTTCATAACGGGTCATCAATTTGTCGCCG
>JAFTID010000042.1 GCA_017457085.1 Phascolarctobacterium sp. | reverse complement strand
TGCGTCTTCAGCGAGATTGCTTAAGAAATCGCCAGTAGTTTCACTTACACCTAATTCCTCTGCTATGGTGTCACCTGCTTTAGCAACAACTTCTAATTGCAAAGTCTTGTTTTCAGTATCTTCTACCCATTTGCCTTCCATCAAGGTATTGAGGTTAGTAACATCCCATTTGTCCTCAGAAACAGTAGCAAAACCTTTTGCAATATTATAGGTATTATAATCAATACCTTCAACAGTTAATTTAGCACCATTTTCAACAGTCAACTTGGCTCCGTTAACACCATTGAGTGCATAAGTTTCATTTGTACCGTCATTATTTGCACAAGCTTTGCCCTCAATTACAAAGATAGACCCTTCTCTAAAAGTAGCTTCTGTCAAGCTGTTAACTTTATTTTTTTCTTTGGTGTCAGCAGCAACATCTTTCAATGTCCATTTACCACTTAAATCAAGAGTACCTTTGGTTGCATCGTCATCAGTAACAAATTTACCAGTCCATTCAACACCAGCACCCAATGTCGCATTAATAGTACCAGTAGAAGCCGCATATAACTCATTAGTGATAATGCCACTGTCAGCGATCAAGTTCAAAGTACCATTGTCACTAACTTTGGCAGATTCTTTTGCACCACTAATATTAAGTTCATTTACAGAAATATTCGCTTCTGCACCAGATGCTACACGAATCGCTCTATCACAAGATATAATATTAAGTTTATTAACATCATTAATATTTAAATTACCATTTTGAACTTGGAAAGCATTGCCTGTTGTGTTAATTTCAATTTCATTAGCATTAACGGTTAAACCACCAGCTGCAGTTGTAAATGCATTACCATTACTTTCAACAGTCAACTTATTAGTAATATTTAAAGTACCAGCACCGGTTACACCAATATGATCGGCTTTAATATCCATTTTATTTGCTGTCACATTAACATTTCCACTAACACCATCATAAGCGTCAAGAACAGTTATATTATTTGCCCCAATTTCAAGACCAGTATTACGTGCATTAATAGCATTAGCAGCACTAGTAATAATCAATTTATCTTTTACTATCAGTTTACCGTACCCGTCCACACTATTCCCACCAGTAGTAATATTCACATCACTGCCAGCAGTTACATCAAGACTCCCATGTTCGCTATACAAACCTCTTGCATTAGCACCAGTAGCATTCAAGGTAATATTTTCTGCTTTAATTGTTAAACCACCAGAACCAACAGCAACAGCGTGACTACCACTATTTACTTTCAAATCACTTGATAAAAGCAATTCACCTTGTCCATGAATACCTTCACCAGGAGCATCTATAGTTAAATTATTTGCGTTTACAATAAATTTTTCACCAGTACTGTCATCAGATGAAATACCCATCGCATTAGTACCTGTTGCTTTCAAGATAATATCATTTGCATTAATTTTAAGAGTACCATTTTGTACCTTGATTGTACTCTTTACATTAGTAATAGAAATATTACCAGCTTCATTATTGCTATTTTTTACGTTTAAATCACCATAACCTCTTAAAGCAAAATAATTATCACCAGTATTATCAATTGTTATTGAATCAATTACAGTCTCACCACCTGTAAGATACAAAGAAACACCATTTCCTTTCCAGTCATAACCAGCATACGCACTACCAGTAATTACGAACGCCATCAATGCGCCCAAAGCCAAACTTCTTTTTAACATCTTCTTACTCATAAAAAACGCCTTCTTTCCTTAAAATTTTTAGTACAAAGCTAAGTAAGAAATAAATTTTATTACAAGCTGCTCTTTGCAGCTATATAACCAAACCCCTCAGTCTGCTCATTGTATTCGCAGCCAGCTCCCCTTTCAGGGGCGCCAAGTCAGAGTCCTATAATATCCACTGCTTTCAGTAGCTTCAAAATCTTTACTGCATCTTCAAGCTCGATTGATTGCTTCGTAGCAGGTGCTTCGCTTGCGTTAGGATTTTGCGCAATCTTTTCGTCAAAATCTACGAAGAAGTCTGCCATTCTACAGCCCATAATCTCCTGCATTTTAAACAGGTTCTGGGTGGTGATGGCTGTCCTGCCACCTTCCATGTTGCTTAGGTTCGTTTGGGATAGACCAAGCATTTCTGCCATGTTAGTTTGGGAAATGCCCCTGTCCATACGCATGTACTTTACCCTGCGACCGAGAATTTTAAAGTTATTTTCCATACATTCATCACCACTTTTGTATAATATAAACAAATTTGGATTATTATTAACCGTAGTTTTATTTTAGCACTTTTGACCCCCCCCCGCAAGACCCATTGTCTTAGAAATTTTTAACTCTTGCGAATCTTGCGGCGTTTGGCTATCGCTAACCCTCAACAAAGCTGTTTTTGGTGAACTCGATTGTAACGTATTTTTATACATTTTCCAGTTTGACAATGCATATTTCATAAATTCTTCCGGTGTTATATCTAGGGCTAAGCATAATTTAAAGAAGTTCACCATTTGTGGCAGGCTCTTGCCCTGCTCTATGTTTTCTAAGGTTGACCTGCTAATTTCTGCCTTACTAGCCAGTTCCGACTGGTTCATATCGCAATTTTCTCTTAGGGTTGCTACTGCTTCACCAAATCTTGGCATTATAAATGTTTCTATTAATTCGTTCACATCATCATCTCCTTTTACTTATAGTCTATCCAAATTTTTAAAATTATCTATTAAATGACCATCTTTTTAGTCATTTGCTTGCTTCAACGTTGTAAAGTATGCATAATTAAAATGTCAAGCGCTTGATGCAGTACAGTACGGACGTTCCGTCATAAAATTGTAAAGGATGGATGCTTAATTAAAACTTTTACTCAAAACCAAAAATTGTTGACCGCTACAGACCTTAAAAGCCTTGTTCCCAGTGCTAAGGCTGGTGACAAATTAGCCATGGAACAATTATGCCAAAGCTTCACGCCCTTAGTTAAAAGGCTTAGCCATAGGCAAACCGTTTACAATGTCTTAGGCGAAGAAGCTGAAAACACCATCTGGCTTTTGTTTTTGGAATTCATCAACCAGTATTCCGGAGACAAATTTAGGCTGCTGCCTGGTTTAGTGCGTAGGTATCTTATTTTGCAGACCATGAACATCATTAAACACAGTAGCTTTCGCTTTAATCTGGAACAGCTTTCAGAGATGGATGGTGAATGCAGTGTGGCACAGCTACCCTCCCCCAATAATGTTCAAGATGTTTTGAATAAATTGGCATTATGGCAGGAGCTTAAAAATGTTCCTTCACAGCAACGTAAGATTTTATATGCATTTTACTTTAAAGAGCGTACCACCAATGAAATCGCAGTTAACATGGAGCTTACTCCACGAACGGTACGTTACCATCGGCAAGAAGGTTTAAATAATTTACGTCAAAGGTTGTAGCAGTCATTTTCAGCACGGTTTGCTGTATATAGATTAGCTTGCTAATTCATACAGTTTGAGTATTAAGTAGTACAAATTTGTATAGCATTACAAAATCCCCACTCTCTTAAAATTAAGGGTGGGGATTTTTGTTTAGCATTTTATAACTCTAAGTTAGTAGTTACTTAAGGAACAGGGAAGCAAAGCTTTCAGCTTTGCTAGATTTAGGGCAAAGAAACAAAGGAGAGGAACGAGAAGAAGAAAACCTAGCAAAAGAAGAAGAGTAAGGAGAGGAAAAAAGAAATCTCACCTTATAACTTCAATTGACAAAGCAAAAACGGCAATCACTGACGGAAAAATTTTTTGTTTATTTTAAAAGAGCCAAAAAACAGTAAATTTAAAATTTTTTTCACACCTCATTGCCGAAATCGATTTCTCAGTTGAAGTTATAGTGTGAAAGGTGCAATCAACCGCGCGGAACACCTTGCAACACTTCCCCTTACAAACGGAGGAAGTAATTAAAAACGAAAGGAGCTGACCCAACCTTTGAACAACCAGCCGAAACTAATCACGCAGGAGGAACTGCACAAGCTTGCCAGTAAAACTGTGGGCAATGCCAAGAAGATTTATGTGCATTACACTCCCAAAGAAAAAGCAATGGTAATCAAATTTTTATTCTAATCACGAAAGGAGCCTTAACAATGGCTATTGAACAACAACTTATCAAACGCAGTTTAGTAATTAACGTGGAAGACGGTATCAACGCCGATGGCAGCACTCGCACCAAAAGCCGTACCTACAGCGAAATTAAGGAGGATTCCACCGCGGACAACTTGTTCGCTGCCGGCAACGCCCTTGCCAGCCTGATGGCAACTCCCATGGTGAGCATTATGCTCAGTGACCGCTGTGAGCTTTTGGAAGCGTAAGCTCCTGCCTATGTGGAACAAATTTTGGCGTGCGGTAGCACGCATCTTACTCAAGCTTATTGCTTGGGAACGTAAGTAACTCCCCTATCAGTAAGCTAACATCTCAAATTAACCCCTTTGCTCACCTGCAAGTGGAGCAAAATAAAGGGTACAAACAGAAAGGAACTAACAATATGGAACAAACTTTAGAACTTGTATTTAAAAACGTCGAAGGTGATACCAAGGTACTCACCGTAACTGACCCCCGTGACGGCATCACCGCTGAAGAAGCCAACGAAGCAATGGAAATCATCCTCGCTTCCAACGTTATCGAAACTAGCGGTGGCGACCTGACCGAAATCGTAGAAGCACGCTTGCGCATTACTCAAGTAACTGTACTGCAATAACCCTCAAATAAAAAATCGGGTATTCAAAGTTTTTGAGGGGCACCTTTCCTGAGGGTCATTCGTGAGGGACAAACTTGAGGGGCGTTTTTGAGGATTTGGTTTGAGGGGCAAACTTGAGGGTTTGCCCCTAATT
>JAFTID010000041.1 GCA_017457085.1 Phascolarctobacterium sp. | reverse complement strand
TTCCAATTTAGCTACGCGAACACCGAGGGTATCCAATTCGTCAGCAAATTCAGCAGCCAATTTGTCGCAGTCAGCGCCTTTAGCCATAGCTTTTGCTACGATTTGAGCCATTTCATAACGGGTCATCAATTTGTCGCCGTCGAATGCGCCATCAGCATAGCCATCAACTACGCCAGCAGCAGCCAATTTAGCTACGGAATCATATGCCCAGTGGCCTGCGGGAACGTCGGAGAACGGATTAGCAGCATAAGCGGAAGCGGTTACGCCCAATGCCATTGCCATTGCGAGAACTAAAGATTTTTTCATAATAGTTTCCTCCTTCGGAAATGTTTTATTTTTATAAAACATCTTCGGGAATTGCCTCGCTCCGAAAGATCCTTCTAAGAGTTTCCATGTTTCCTCTAAAATTCCCAGTCTTTACGATAGCGTTCCTTTAGATGTGATATAACCCAAGGAGGCTCAAACGGTTCAAGGCACTCCGTTTAAGCCTATGTCTAAATTTTGCTTCATAACCACCCCTGCTTCTAAGAGGAAAACATGATTGCCAAATCCTTAGTAAAAAGACAATCAAATTTTTTAGAAGCTAATTGTTATAGCCACTAGTCTTTAGACGGTTAAATTATATCACAGTTGTCCCCCCCCGTAAAGACTTTTCGCCACAAAATAGTTAAAAAGATTACATCTTTTTGCCTATCTTGTTGCTCAAAGGTGCTTACGCTTCGCGTGCGCATCATCCAAAGCAAAAAGCACCACCTTCTTTTAGAAAGTGATGCTTTAAAATTTACTTTATTTATTTTCAGGGAAGGCTTCGTAAATACTGCCGAAGTCTATGCCACCGACAATTTTATTTTTGTACTGTTCACGCAAGCCTTGTTCCGCATCTTCCAGATGCTTGGAGGTAATGCCGTAGCGACGGGAAAGCCACGCTTCCACAAAGGCTGCCAAATTATCACAGCCCTTAAGCATTTTACCATCCACTGCTTTAAACCCGTCCTTGTTAAACTTTTCGTTAAGCTCTTCGTAGGTGCACTCAACTTCTTTGCCACCAACGATAACCTTATTGGCAAATTCATTTTGGGTGAAGTACAAAATGTCTTGGTGCCAACCGTAGGGCAACAGCGGTAAAATCTTTTCTGCAACTTGACGTTCTTCAATTTGCTTGATGAGCAAGTCCAAACCTTCAACACTGCGTTTTACAGGAGAGATGATGTCGCGGGTAAGAACTTCCGGCAAATCGTGGAACAAGCCGCACAAGAAATTGTTTACCACGCGTTCATCGCAGGCGCCAATCCTCACAGCGCAGAAGTAACCCATAATTGCTACAAGCAGTACATGTCCCATAACGGAAGTTTCCGGTACACGAGGAGATTGTGCCCAACGTTTTTGGAAACGCAATTGTCCAACCAAGTCAATGAACTTACTGCTCTTACCTTTAAGTGCCAGCTTTTGCACGCCTGCCAAATCGTAGTGGTCTTCAATCTCGCTTTCAATAGCTTGTCGTGTTTCTTCAATACCAAAGATACCTTGGTTAAAATGGTAGATGATGTTAAATTCCCATTGGGTTGCCAGATAGTGAGCAGCCCTGAGCAATTTCTTTTCTTTTGGATAATAGGAATCGTTGTCAAAAAATTCTTCCATACGAGCCATGAAGTCTGCATCTATTTCAGGAATACGTCTTCTTAATTCTTCGTAAACCCAGCTGTTCAGCTGCTTGCCATGCACACGGACAAGCTCGTGAAAAACAGGAGGCTTAATATCTGTAAGAACATTGCGGTGCAAAAATTCAAAGATGCCACCTTCGATTAAGACACGCCAGTTCAGTTTGGCACCGTGGTCATCTTCTTCATGACGAGCCAGCACGTAGAGTATCATCATTTTATGAGCCTGCTTATCAAGCTCAGTGAAGCCTCCTGGGCGAATATGGTCATTCCAACGCTGAATGTGCGCTGCTTCATATAAAAACTCAATGAAATTCTTGGTTAGCATTTTGCACCTTCCTTTATTCCTTCACTTTGGCTCCCCTGCAAGGGGAGCTGTCGCCGTAGGTGACTGAGGGGTTGCTAACAACTTTTCAACAGCTGAATTTATACGATAACACACACCCTCAAAATTATTATCTATATCTAAATTAGTAAACCTAATTACTTTCAATCCTAAACTTTTTAAAAATAAACTTCTTTTTTCATCATATATTTTTATATCTTCAGAATAATGTTGACCTCCATCTATTTCAATAACAATTTAGCTTTAGAACAATAAAAATCAACAATATATGAACCGATAGGACGTTGTCTATTAAAACGAACCTTATATTCTTTAAGAAAATTATACCATAATTTTCTTTCCTGACTTGTCATATTTTGTCTTAACTTTCTCGAATTTTCTTTTAGGTTAAAATTATAATTTGTAAAATTGCTTTTATTCATTTCAACCCCTCCGTCATAGCTTCGCTATGCCACCTCCCCTTGCAGGGGCGGTATTATAAAAAAAGCAGGAACCTAAGTTCCTGCTTTGAAAGCTCTGATTAGATGAGCTCAATGATTGCCATTTCAGCAGCATCACCGCGACGAGGACCAACTCTGTAAATACGAGTAAAGCCGCCTTGTCTGCCTTCATATTTCGGAGCGATTTCTTCAAAAAGTTTTCTGGTTACTTCTTCATCAACCAAAACAGCCAAAACTTGACGACGAGCGTGCAAGTCGCCGCGTTTTGCCAAAGTAATCAGTTGTGCAGATTTGCTAGCAACTTCTTTAGCTTTGGTAATGGTGGTTTCGATGCGACCATATTTGAAGAAAGAAGTCAAAATGCTACGAAACAAAGCTTTACGGTTGCTGGAAGTACGGCCTAATTTTCTGTATGCCATTGTTTCCGACCCCCTTATT
Source organism: Phascolarctobacterium sp. (assembly GCA_017457085.1). Lineage (GTDB taxonomy): Bacteria > Bacillota > Negativicutes > Acidaminococcales > Acidaminococcaceae > JAHHUH01. Next base: position 1,034 of record JAFTID010000041.1, on the reverse strand, counting down.
ATTCTTCGTCACTTTTGCGTAAAGACAAACCTAAATCAGCTAATTTTTTCTTAACTTCATCCAGGGACTTACGGCCTAAGTTACGTACTTTCATCATATCTTCTTCAGATTTCTGGGTTAATTCAGCAACGGTGTTGATACCTGCACGACGCAAGCAGTTGTTGCTGCGTACGGACAAGTCCAAATCGTCGATAGACATTGCGCCAGGACCAGTTTTCTCGGGTTCAACTCCTTCCGGTTCAGAACCATTGTGAGGTTTGATACCGGGTTCAGAGGTTTCGCCGATTTGTAACAACTTAAGATAATCAATCATAATGCTGGTTGCCATGTTAACAGCACCATCCGGCATTATGCTACCATCGGTCCAAACTTCCAAAGTAAGTTTGTCGTAGTTGGTTACGTTACCAACGCGGGTATCAGTTACACCAAATTTTACTCTGGTAATAGGAGAGTAAATAGAATCAACGGGGATTACTCCGATAGGTTGATCTTGGCGTTTGTTTTTATCCGCCGGAACATAACCGAGGCCTTTGTCAACATAGATTTCCATGTTGAAGTTGGCACCTTTATCTAAAGTCGCAATGTGCAGCTCAGGATTCAAAATCACTACATCACTATCTGCTTGGATGTTAGCAGCAGTCACTTCGCCCTCTTCGGAGCAGTCAATACGCAGGATTTTTTCCTCTTCGCCTTCCATTTTAAGGCACAGAGCCTTGATGTTAAGGATGATGTCAGCAACATCTTCTCTAACACCGGGGATTGTAGTAAATTCGTGCAGAACTCCGTCAATTTTAACATGAGTTACTGCGGCACCAGGCAAGGAGGAGAGCAATACACGACGCAGGCTGTTGCCCAGTGTAATGCCATAGCCTCTTTCCAACGGCTCCCAAACGAATTTACCATAGCGTCCATCATCGCTGATCTCAGCTGTAACCATCTTGGGTTTCTCAATTTCAATCATGCGGCAAGCCTCCTTCTTTCACGTATTACCACAATACGTCTCATAGTTGGGTGGCATAAGATGCACACTAATT
>JAFTID010000040.1 GCA_017457085.1 Phascolarctobacterium sp. | reverse complement strand
CGGAACTTTCCTATTTGCGATTAAAAATATTTTTTGATTAACATTGCCATTTTTGCTTTTTCAGTTGTAGTTATAGTGTGAAATCTTCTTTTTTTCTTTTTCTTTTTTTCTTCTGCCATCCGTTCAAGCAAAACTGAAAGTTTTGTTCCTTGTTCCTAGAAAATTAGTAGTAACTTAGATTTATGTATTAACGGTTGATTATAAAATCAAGTTGAACATTAAATAAAAAATCCTGCAAGCTTCCACTCACAGGATTAGTAATACTAATTTTTCGTCTGCCTTTTTAGTTTTTATTAAGAGGTTTTGTCCCAACCTCGTTTTTTAGATTTTTGAGGCTAGTTTTACACCAACCGTTTTCTTTATGCCTTTTAATAACGCAACTTTTAGGCCACTTAGTTGCTTCTAAAATTTTGAGGTTACAAAATATAAAACGCTGACATAAAGGGCGCTACAACCTCTATGTCATGAACAAGTTGTGCTGAACCTAGAAGTTCAATATTGCCTCCGCTAAAGATTACACCGCCTAGCTTGCAGCCTGCACCTAGGGAAACTTTTCCGTAAGCCATCAGCAAAGCCTTGGGTAACTCAACACCTTCTTTAATAGTGATATTCCCCTTGGATAAAAATATTACCCTGTCAAAAAACTGACAGCCTTCTTCAATGATAATACTTCCTTCCGAAGCAATAACCGCCGTTCCATAAACCTTTAGATTTTTAGTGAAGGTGAGTGGCGTACTGGCATTGGACAAATAATAAAATCTTTTATCCAAGCCATAAAGCTTAACATCTTCCATGCCAAGGGAAGATATGCTCCTTTTAGCAGTGCTAGTATTTTTCAGAAAATCTATCTGGGGAATTGTTACTTCTTCTTTGCTTGTGTATCCTACCTCACCAGATAAAAATTCTGTGCCTAAAACTTCTTTACCGCTAATGAGCATATACTGTCGTGCTTTCTGCAAGTCCGTTTCTGAAAGCTGGAACTGTACATTTCGCAAGCTGTAAGATTGCTCCGAAGCTTGTGCATTCACATCTAGATAACGAAACAAGCCATCAGCACTTAAAGTTACAGCTGTCGTAGAAGTGGCGATATGATTTCCGGGGAAAAGCTGTACTTCAAAAGCAGTCGCCCCTGCCCGTAAATCTTTATTAGCAAAAGCTTCCATGGCAGAGCTACACAACATTCGCAGCTGCCTACCACGCCAATAATCCTCCATAAGCTGTACATTTCGATGTACGCACACCATTGCCAACTGGGCAACCGCTACCAAGAATAAGCCTATCACTAGCAGAACTATACTAATATTTCCACGTTGCCTATTCATAAATAACACTACCATTAAAGCAATGCAAGAGCTTTTTAAAATTCTGCCTGCGACCTTGCTTTTCCAAAGTGATGTTTAGAGATAGCAAATTTTCGCCAATCCGTTCTGCTTGAAAGTCAACCACCTGACAATCAGGCACGAACAGAGGATTTTTACCACTTGTTTTAGTAGTCTTGGTTGTTTTGTAAAGGCTTCTTCCGGTTAAAGAATAGGTGTAGCTTTTGCCTGCGTGTCCCGTTTGGCAAACTATTTTCGTTTTGCCTGAGCTATCTTCTGTTATGACAATCTGCTGTCCTTCGTAGCACAAATCTTTCTCTAAAACGCTAAACATATAGCGATCTGTATCTTGTATCTGTATGTCGAGAAATATTTTCTGCCACCCTTGCAGCACCTGACAAAAATCAGCATATAGCACGGCAACAACAATCGCCATGATGGCAACGCTTATCTGCAGTTCCACTAAAAGAAAGCCAGCCCTCCGATTATTGCACCCAGAAAAGATTGAAAATAACCTTTCCAGTTTGAACATCTAGAATCTGCACCTCCTTCAAGTTTACTCCCTGCACCGTACGCTCCTCTTTAAGCACCTGCCAATTGGGAGGAACCTCCTCCGCTTCGCTAAAAAGTGCTTCCTCTGCCAATGCCTGCGCCTTTTGTATATCCTTCGTAAGGCTCAAAGCTTTTATACAGCTTGTAAAGCTACTACTGACAAAAGCTAGCAGTATCCCAACGAGCAAAAACGCCACCGCCAATTCTAAAAGTAAAAAGCCCTTACTCCCCTTCACTAATAACAATCCTTCCTGTCACAGGCTGAACAGCCACCGTGCAACTAAAATTCGCAAGTTTGGCATGCTTCAGCACCCAAGTTCCCGTCGCAGAAGGTCCACCATTTACACCGAACTGTACGTTAAACCGTTTCGGCCAGGTAAGCACCAAATCCCAACCATTATCAGCAAAACGTACTTGCTTTACTTTTTTACCTCGCTCGTAGAAATCGTAGCCACTGCTCAAAGACCGCAAGTATCTTTGCTCGCCATCACCAAACAATGCCTGTTGTTGGAGCTTACGCATATCCGCAGCCAGCATATTCGCCGCAGTACGCACCTGCATTTTGGCACATTGTTTTACATAAACATCACTTTTAGGCAGAAGAACTCCTGTCAAAACCAACAGAATTGCCGCAACAGTTAGTACTTCCACCAGCAAAAAGCCTTCTTCCTTACGGATTTGTTGTACTGCCACCAGAAGTTACTACTTCCCCGCCAGCATTCTTTCCAGTCAGAGTGTAAGTTCCGTTAGTGTCATTGGCGGTGTAGGTCAAAGCTTCGCCTTTAGCATCCTTAAACTCACTAGTTCCAGAAATATAGTCTGTTTGCAACGCCTCTAAGTTTGCAGGCACACTACCGTTTTCCATTTTGTAAAGCTGAATTGCTTGGTCAACTGCTGCCAAATCATTACGCAGTTTTGCATTTTTAACTTTTGTATTTGCGCCGTCCAAGGAAGGCATAACCATCGTTATCAAAATTCCCAGCAGCGCCGCCACTGCCACAACTTCAATTAAAGTGAAACCACTTTGCTTGTTTTTCATAAAAACCTCCTAATTATACTCTGGTAATACTGTAAATAGCTCAAACAAGGGACCAATCACGGAACAAACTACCAACGCTATGATTAATGCTGCCAACAACAATAACAACGGAGACAAAAGCTCACGTATCTTTTCTAAGCGTTCCTGCAAATCCTGCTCTAAAATTTCTGCCGCTTCGTTGAGCAGTTTCGGAAGATAACCTGTTTCTGCACCAATGGCAATCAATTCCGCAGTAATTGGCGAAAACATTTCCGTTACTCTGCCCACTGCAAGGCTAATTGCTTCACCACGATGTAGGGCAAGGCGAAACAGTTTTAACTGACGGATACGTTCCTTCCCACTTATAGTAGCAGTAGCCACATCCACAGCTTGGGTAATGCTAATCCCTTTATCCAAAAGCAAGCCCAATAGTTTGCAAAAACGAATCTCCAAAAGCATGGAGTGTATTTTTCTAATTCCCGGTAACTCTAAGCAAAAATTTACGAATTGAATTCTTTGCCTGTAGATAACGCCAAGCACCATTAAAAGAAGAATACCTAGCTCCAAATTATAAGTTAGTACAAATTCATTAATGCTAAGCGCAAGCTTTAAAAATTTTGTAGGCTGCGCCCCTAACCCGGCGTAAACTGTAGCCAGCATTGGCAGAACGTAGAGCAAAAAGAAAACTAGCACGCTAAAAGATGCTCCCAATAAAAACAACGGATAAAGAGTTGCCTTATAAAGAAACTGCTTCATCGCCTGCTGTTTACTGTAATACCCGGCAAGTTCTAAAAGCACGGTGTTCAGTTCACCGCTACGCTCACCCGCCGCCACCAAGGTTACAGCCAAATTTGGAAAAGTCTTACCGCACTCCTGCATAGCATTCGCTAAAGACATACCCTCTCGCAAATTAACTTCCAGCTTTCTACAAACCCTACCGATAAAAATATCAGTCCGCTGTTGGAGAAGCTCCATTCCTTTCAAAAGAGGAACACCGCTATTTAAAATGACCGCCAGCTGTTTGAAAAACACTATCTTCTGCTTATCAGAAAGACTTTTATCTCCCTTGAAAAGTTTCACCTGCCATCGTAGCAAAAAATTATCTTCCTTTGTTCGCAAGCCTACCACGTAGCCGTAGCTTGCCCGTACTAAATTGGCAGCCTCCTGTTTAGACCCGGCACGTACCTTGCCACGCAAAAGCTTCCCCGTAGGTTCCCTTGCTCGCCACGAAAACTCCTGCATCCTTCACCTCCTCCCTGTTTTAACTTCTCTATTCCACAATTTCTGACTTTTGCCTGTATTTGAAATGCGAAGTTGTGAAATCCCTGTGAACTTTGCAGAAAAAATTTTTAATTTTGAACGTTGCTCCCCACTTTGCCCAAAAACATAAAAAAACAGCAATTGTTTTGTCGCAAACAATTGCTGTTTTAATTTTAATACTTACTATTATTTTCTTTAGCGCGTCTACCACCCAATTCTGCAAGCAATTCATTGGGCGTAATATTATGGTAAGCCAAAAGCACTAAGCAGTGATACCACAGGTCGGACATTTCATAAAGCACTTCGTCTTTAGCGTGGTTCTTGGAAGCAATAATAGTTTCTGCTGCTTCTTCGCCAACTTTTTTGAGAATCTTGTCTTGACCGGAAGTAAACAGATACTTGGTGTAAGATTTTTCGCCACCATTAACGCGTTTTTCTTGGATGACACGGTACAGTTCGCTAAGCACACCGGGAATGCCTTCCATTTCAGGAACGGGCAGGTTGTCACGTTTCCACAGTAAATTATGGAAGCAGGAATATTCGCCAGTATGGCAAGCCACGCCAGTTTGTTCTACTTGTACCAGCAGGCTATCGCCGTCACAGTCGTAGCTAATATCCACAATCTTTTGCAAATTGCCACTGGTCGCGCCTTTATTCCACAGTTCTTGACGACTACGGCTCCAGAACCAAGTATAACCAGTTTCCACAGTACGCGCCAAGCTTTCGCCATTCATGTAGGCGAGCATCACAACGGCATTGGTGCGCACATCTTGAACGATGGCAGGCACCAAGCCTTTTTCGTCAAATTTAATTTTAGAGAAATCTATCTGCATTATATTCTCACCTCGATACCTCTATCACGCAGATACTCCTTCACCTGTTGAATTGTGAAGGTTTTATAGTGAAAGACGGAAGCTGCCAAAACTGCATCAGCACCGCCTTCTGCAAGCACTTCGTAAAAATCTTCTAATTTACCCGCGCCGCCACTGGCAATCACGGGAACATTAACTGCTTCACTTACGGCTTTTGTCAGGGGAATGTCGTAGCCAGCTTTGGTTCCGTCTGCATCCATACTGGTCAGCAGAATTTCGCCTGCGCCAAGAGCTACAGCTTCTTTCGCCCATTCAATAGCATCAATGCCAGTAGGAGTGCGTCCGCCATGCACATAAACTTCCCATTTAGCTTCACCACAACGGCGAGCATCAATGGCAAGGACGATACATTGACTTCCAAAAAGTTTAGCACCCTCTGCAATCAGTTGAGGGTTCTTCACCGCCGCAGAGTTTACGGAAATTTTATCTGCGCCGGCACGCAAAGCATTACGGATATCGTCAACGGTACTAATGCCACCGCCAACGGTCAAGGGCATAAACACTTCGCCTGCAGTTTTGTTGATAACGTCAAGCATAGCCTTGCGTTCTTCAACGGAAGCAGTAATATCTAAAAATACTAATTCATCTGCACCTTCAATATCGTAAGTCGCCGCCAGCTCCACTGGGTCGCCTGCATCTCTGAGACCTACAAAGTTAGTGCCTTTAACTACACGTCCAGCCTTAACGTCCAAGCAAGGGATGATTCTTTTAGTATGCATCTTAGCCCTCCTTCGCCAAAGCCAACGCTTCACGCAAATCAACTGCGCCTGTATAGATTGCCTTACCAATAATGCAACCGGTTACCCCGTCCTTTTGGTAGGGCAGTAAATTTTTAATATCATTTATGGAAGCAACGCCACCGCTAGCAATAACTTCAATGCCACCAGCACGGGCAATCTCTGCCGTAGCTTCTACGTTTACGCCAGTAAGCATGCCGTCACGGCTAATGTCAGTGTAAATAATTTTGTCAACGCCATATTGCGCCATTTGTTTAGCAAGTTCAGTAGCAGCTACGCCACTGCCCTTGCCCCAGCCTTCAATGGCAACCTCGCCATTTTTAGCATCAATGCCAACAGCGATGTGACCAGGGAAATTTTTACAAGCCTCGTCAACAAGCTGAGGATTTTTCACAGCAGCACTACCCAAGATTAAACGGGTAACGCCCAATTCCAAAAGCTTTTCGATGGCTTGCATATTACGAATGCCACCGCCAAGCTGTACAGGAATTTGTACCGCTTCTAAAATTCTTTTAATAACAGGAATATTTTTACCTTCGCCTGCCAACGCTCCGTCAAGGTCAACAAGGTGCAAGTATTCTGCACCGCACGCCTCCCACTTCAAAGCCATTTCCGCAGGATCATCTGCAAAAACTGTTTCCGCATCAAAACGACCTTCTGTTAATCTAACGCAACGTCCGCCACGAATATCTATTGCGGGATAAATAAGCATAAATTTTCTCCTACAATTCTACAAATTTTTTCAGCAATGCTAAACCAGCACGACTAGATTTTTCCGGATGGAATTGGAAAGCATGCACGCTACCCTTACCAACGGAAGCGGTAACTTCCATACCATAATCACAAACAGAAGTAATAATGCCTTTATCTTCTGGCTCACAGTGGAAGCTGTGAACGAAATAAACAAATTCTCCCTCTGCTTCGTCCAAAAGGGGAGAAGCATTTTTCAAAGACAATTTATTCCAACCCATGTGGGGAATTTTATGGGTAGTCTTTAAATATTTTACCTGCCCTTTGAAATAGCCTAAGCCTTCTACGCCGGGAGCTTCGTCGCTACCTTCAAAAAGCACTTGCATGCCCAGACAAATTCCTAAAAAAGGCTTGCCACTTTCCAAAAGCTCCATGATAAGCGGAACAAGACCGCTCTTGTGCAAATTAGCCATGCAGTCGCCAAAAGCACCTACCCCCGGCAGAATAATTTTTTCTGCCTTGGCGATGACTTCCTTGTCAGCAGTGATGATAGGCTCGCCGCCAACAGCAGCAATGGCTTTGGTAACGCTATGAAGATTACCCATACCGTAATCTATAATTACAACTTGTTTACTCATAACAATCCTTTACTGCTCATTACGCCTTGCACTCTTTCATCATAAGCAACTGCTTCTGCCAAGGCACGAGCGAAGCCTTTGAAAATGGCTTCAATAATATGGTGAGTGTTCTTGCCGTACAAAACTCTAATGTGCAGGGTAATGCCTGCGTTCATGGCAACAGCACGGAAAAATTCTTCCGTCATCTCTGCTTCGTAGATGCCCAATTGCACTTTGGGAATATCTGCATCGAAAACAAGGTAAGGACGACCGGAGAAATCCATTACTACTTGTACCAAAGCTTCATCCATGGGCAGGAAGCAATTTCCGTAACGATGAATGCCAGCTTTATCGCCAATGGCTTCTTTCAAAGCCTGTCCCAAAACGATACCACAGTCTTCAACGGTGTGGTGGCTATCCACGTCAAGATCGCCAACTGCTTTCAAAGTTAAATCGCTAAAACTGTGTTTTGCAAACAAGGTCAGCATATGGTCGAAGAAACCAATGCCAGTATTCACTTGGCAAATGCCACTGCCATCTAAATTCAGTTCTGCAAAAATTTCAGTTTCTAAAGTTTTGCGTTCTACGCTGCCACATCTCATAATTGTACCTCCGTACACAAGGCAGTAAGTTTTTGTAAAATGGTTAAGTTTTCTTCAGGAGTACCCACCGTAATACGCAGGCAGCCTGTCAGCTTCGGGTGTCCGCTATAATCACGGACGAGGATGCTGTTTTCCATTAAGTATTTGAACAGCATCTTGCCACTGGCAACTTGGGGAAGCAAGCTGAAATCGTGGTACTTTCTTTCGTAAGCACGGGCAAGGCTTTTCGCCAGCTCACCTTCAGCGCAGAAGGTTACGAAGTTGGTAGCAGTGGGCCAAACTCTAAAGCCAAGCTTCGCCAGATAGGCTGCCATTTTATCACGTTCACCACGAACAACTTTAATCTGTTCTTTATATAAATTTTTGTTTTCGTACAAGGTCTTCGCTACCATTAAGGTATAAGCATTTACGTGATAAGGTAAAAGCGCCTTACCCAGCAAACGCATTACGCCAGCTGCACCTACTGCGTAACCGCAACGCAAGCCTGCCAAGCCGTAAGCTTTGGAGAAGGTGCGGAAGACTATTAAATTACTGTACTTGCCTACCAAGCTCAAGGTAGAGCCTGCCACCAGCCACAGCTTGTTCAAGGGGCGCATATCAGAGGGCGGAACTTCCTTGCCATCTGCAAATTCCATATAGGCTTCGTCCATAATCACAGGGCATTCCACGTTGGCAATAATCTTTTCCATTGTCGCCAAGGAATTGTAGTTGCCAGTAGGGTTGTTAGGATTGCAAACGATAAGAAGCGCAGGACGTTCTCTTTCGCAGAATTCAATCACAACATCCGCATCTACATAGCCTTCTTCCGTCAGAGGGTAAGGTGCCGCAACGCTATCACTTAAAGTAGCGTACTCACCATACATAGAAAAGGAGGGATAGGGAATGGCAATTTTCTTGCCGTAACCACCAAACACGTAGCAAGCTACCTGCAAGAGTTCGCTGGAACCATTACCAATTTTTACATTGGCAATATCCAAATCTAATTCTTGAGCAATCGCTTCGCACAAGTTCTCAGATTTAATAGGAGGGTAACGGTTAAAGGGAAAGTTTTGGGTACAAGCAACAACTGCTTGGCGCACCGCTTCGGGCATTTCGTAATTGCTTTCGTTAGCGTTAACGATGATGTCCGCTGCCACATGCTCTACGGAATATTCTTCCATGGATTCCAAGCCTTTGCGAATTGCAAATTCTTCCATCGGCTCACTTCCCTTCTACGCGTTTACGGATAGCATTAGCGTGAGCACGCAAGCCTTCTGCTTCAGCCATGGCAATAACGTCGTCGGCAACGGCAGCCAAAGCTGCGCCTGTATAAGAAATGATACTGGTCTTTTTCATAAAGGTTTCTACGTTCAAAACGGAATAGAATTTAGCAGTACCACCTGTGGGCAAAATGTGGTTGGGGCCTGCGTAGTAGTCACCTAAGGGTTCGGGAGAATATTGTCCCAAGAAAATTGCGCCTGCGTTGCGAATGTAGGGCAAGATTTCAAAGGGAGCCTTAGTCATAACTTCCAAATGTTCCGGCGCAGAAATGTTTGCCATTTCAATTACGGTCGCCATATCGCTGGCGAGAATAATCTTGCCGTAGTTGGCAAGAGCAGTCGCTGCAATTTCTTGACGAGGCAATTGTGCCAATTGTACTTCAATTTCTTCAGCCACAGCCTTTGCCACAGCTTCGCTGTCAGTTACGAGGATGGCGCTTGCCAAGGGGTCATGTTCTGCTTGGCTCAACAAATCTGCCGCCAAGTAAACAGGGTCAGCAGTTTCATCTGCAATGATTAAAATTTCACTGGGGCCTGCCAGCATATCTATGTCGCAGTGACCATACACTGCTTTTTTCGCCAAGGTAACGAAGATGTTACCAGGGCCTGTAATCTTTTCAACTTTAGGAACGGTTTCGGTACCAAAAGCAAGAGCAGCTACTGCTTGGGCACCGCCCATTTTATAAATTTCTGTTACGCCAATTTCTTTAGCAGTTACAAGCACGTAGGGATTTACCTTGCCATCCTTACCGCAGGGAACTGCCATGACAATGCGAGGCACACCTGCTACCTTGGCAGGACAAGCATTCATAATTACAGAAGAAGGATACGCCGCAGTACCACCGGGAACATAAATACCAACGGAGTCAACAGGGGTAACCTTTTGTCCCAGCATTGCGCCGTAAGGGCGATTGGTCAGCCAAGTTTTAGGCATTTGTTCTTCGTGAAACTTAGTAACATTGGCAATGGCACGTTTAATGGCAGACACTACCTCCGGTTTAGTCAAAGCTTCTGCTTCGGCAAATTCTGCTTCGCTAACGCGAACGTTGTCTGCGTTCAAGCCAGCCTTGTCAATCAAGTTAGTGTAGTAAAATAATTTGGCATCTCCTTCTGCACGCACATCAGCAACGATGCGGTCTACTACCTGCGCCGCAGTCAGGGGAGCGCCGAACATAGCGTTAACACCTGCTTGCACACCGGGGGAAAGTACACATTCGTCAAAAGCTTTTTTCTTCATTAAATCTGCAATTTGTTGAGCGCTCATGGCTCTTGCATCGGTAACTATCATTTTATTTATCCCTTTCATTTAAAACAGCACGTAAATCTTCAACTAATTTGTGTAAACGGGCGAATTTCAGCTTAAAGCTGGCACGATTGGCAATCAAACGGGCAGTAGCGGTAAAAATAGAATCAACCTCTACTAATTTATTCTCACGTAAGGTAGTACCTGTTTCCACAATATCTACAATCACTTCACTCAGACCAATCAATGGGCCAAGTTCAATGGAGCCGTTCAGCTTAACAATTTCATTTTGCACGCCAAGCTTGTTAAAATAAGCTCGTGCGCAGTTGGGGTACTTGGTTGCCACACGGATATGTGCGTAATCTGTCAGCTTAGCACGTTGATTCTTTTCGGGTACCGCCATCATCAAGCGACATTTGCCAAAACCCAAGTCCAATAATTCCACAACGTCTTTGTTTTCTTCTAATAATACATCCTTACCGATGAAGCCAATATCTGCGGCGCCATACTCAACGTAAGTAGGCACGTCCACAGTTTTGGCAATGATGAAGCGTACTTTGGCTTCTTCATTGGTAATTACCAGCTTGCGGGAATCTTCTGTAACGTTTTCACCACTAAAGCCAACTTTTTCCAGCAAGGCGTAGCTTTTCTTGAACAGCTTGCCCTTGGGCATGGCGATAGTAATGTATTCGTCATTAGTGTTGCGTTCCAAAGCCAAAAGCACACGGTCAACGCCAATGGCAAAGCCAGTAGCGGGGCAATCCAGTCCAAAGCCACGCATCATTTTGTCGTAACGTCCGCCGCCGGCAACAGGGTAACCCATTTCCGGAACGTACACTTCAAAAAGCATGCCAGTGTAATAACCCAAGGAGCGATACAAGCCTAAGTTAAAGCTTACATATTTACCTGCTCCGTGTTTTTCAACCAGCTGGTAAATTTGGCGCAGGTCTTGCAGTGCGGCAAGGCACTCTGCATTTTGCACAACGCTGGTCATTTTATCTAAAAGCTCTACGCCTCCCTGCAGGAACAGGAAATCTGTAAAGAGCTTTCTAATTTCTTCATTAATATTGGTAGCTGCTACCAGTTCTTCAATAGCAACTGCATCGTGGCGACGCAGGCAATCCTTTAACTGCAAGGTTTGCTCTGCCGTGAAGCCTGCTTCTTCTGCCAAACCGTTGATAAAGCCAACGTGACCAACACTAAAAGCAAATTTCTCCAAGCCAGTAGCTTGCAAGGCTTGAGCTGCCAACACAATAATTTCTGCATCAGCCTCTGCCCCGTTAGCACCGAAGAATTCTACGCCAGCTTGTTCAAACTCGCATTGACGTCCCATTTGGATTTCTTCGTAGCGGTACAAATTAGCAAGATAGCATAAGCGTTTCGCTCCTTCGCCCTGCTGCAAACGAGTTGCTGCCAAGCGGGCAATGGGAGCAGTCATGTCATTGCGTAACACCAGTAAATTATTATTGCGATCGAAGAAGCGGAAGTCGCTGTCCTTAACCATACTGCCAAAAGTATCAGCGTATTCAAAACCGGGAGTCTTTACTTCTTCGTAGCCCCAGCCTTCAAAAACATCTAAAATAGCGTTCTCTATTTTACGACGACGTTTCATTTCGCCGGGCAATATATCTTTCGTGCCGTAGGGCACCTGAAAAACCTTATTCAACATTTTCCTCTTTCCCCTTCCTCAGAACAGGCATTACAGAATTGTAACCGTCTGCTCCGTAAACAAGACAACGTTTTACGCGGGAAATTGTTGCGGTGCTGGCACCGGTCTTGCTAACAATTTCTTCATATATACTGCCTTCGTCCAGCATACGGGCAACCTCTAAACGTTGAGCCAAAGCTTTCAGCTCGCTAATGGTGCAGATGTCTTCAAAAAAATTGTAGCATTGTTCTTTATCTTTCAAGCTTAAAATCGCTTCAAAAAGTTGGTCGGTCAAATGGTCTTGAAGTTTGGGTGCCATAACATTCCCTCCTATAAATTCACAAGCTTTTCGCAATATTGCTTTCCTTTTTAAAAGAAGTGTTCCAGTTTGAAACCTTCCTTAGATTTTAAAAATTTCTTTATCCTACTTTAACCCTTTAGCTTATGAAAGTCAAGGAAAATTTTGTGACCTGAGAAATATTTTTGTTGACAATTTTTGAAAGATATTATAACATTAAGTCATTAAGTTAACAAAAAATTCATCAAGAGTAGCCGAGGGACTGGCCCAATGAAGCTACGGCAACCACGCTTTTAGTGAACGGTGCCAAATCCTACGGAGTTTTCCGGCAGATGAAGAGATACTAAGCGCAAGAAATGTACCCTTCGTCTAGAGGCGAAGGGTTTTTTGTGGTACATTTTATAAAAACTAAAACGCTGGAGAAGTGCCGGAAGTTGCGACAAAGCATAATGGTACTTATACAGCTTTCGAGAAAGGATAAAAGTTTATGATAGAACTAGTAAATGTAGAGAAAACTTACTACAGCAAAGCCGGCGACATCCACGCTTTGAAAACTACCAACCTGTCTATCAATGCTGGCGAAATCTTCGGCATCATCGGTTTGTCCGGTGCAGGCAAATCTACTTTGGTGCGCTGCATCAATATGTTAGAACGCCCCACCGCAGGCAAAGTTTATGTTGACGGTGCAGAACTGACCTCCATGAACAAAACAGAGCTGAACAAAACTCGACAAGGCATTGGTATGATTTTCCAACACTTTAACCTGTTGGCTTCCCGTACTGTCTATGACAACATTGCTTTCCCTCTGGAAATCCAAGGCTTGAGCAAAGATGAAATTGATAAACGTGTACGTCCCCTTCTGGAATTGGTACAACTGGAAACCAGAGCTAACTACTATCCCAGCCAGCTTTCCGGCGGTCAAAAGCAACGCGTAGGCATTGCTCGTGCTTTGGCTAGTAATCCGAAGGTTCTGCTGTGCGACGAAGCAACTAGCGCGTTGGACCCCCAAACTACTAAATCCATTTTGGACTTGCTCAAAGACATCAATAAAAAAATGCAGCTCACCATCGTACTGATTACCCACCAAATGGAAGTTGTAACTGAAATTTGCGACCGCGTTGCAGTAATCGACAATGGCGAGATTATTGAACAAGGTAACATGGTAGAAGTGTTCACCAATCCGCAACACGAAACCACCAAAGAATTTACCAAGAGCGTTATGAATGCAGAGCTTCCTGAAATTATCAAGAACATGCATCTGACCGAAAAATATGTTGAAAACAGCAAGCTCATCGTGCGTATCTCCTTCTTAGGCAATTCCGCAGGCGAACCTATCGTTTCCGGCATGGTTAAAAAGTTTGACGTAGATGTAAGTATTTTGTTTGGTAACATCGCTCAACTGAAAGATGTTCCCTTCGGCACTTTGATTATCGAAATCTCCGGTACCCACGAAGGTATCGACAGTGCTTTGGAATACTTGCACAACCAAAATCTGAAAACGGAGGTAATTGGTTATGAGTCCTGATATGATTGATCTTTTGATAAAATCTTTTTGGGAAACCTGCTACATGGTTTTCGCTTCTGCAGCACTCGCTACCGCAATAGGTATGCCCTTGGGTGTGATCTTGACCGTTACCCGTAAAGACCACATCCTTCCCAACGCAGCAATCAATTCCGTATTGGGCGCAGTTGTAAACGCAGCCCGTTCCACTCCGTTCATCATCTTAATGGTTGCCATCATCCCTGTAACCCGTATGATTGTTGGTTCTTCCATTGGTACCACCGCAGCAATCGTGCCGCTGACAATTTCTGCAGCACCGTTCATTGCCCGCATCATTGAATCTTCCCTTTTGGAAATCAACCCCGGTATCATCGAAGCAGCACAAGCAATGGGCGCAAGCCCCATGCAAATCATCACCAAGGTTCTGCTTCCGGAAGCACTCCACTCCATCGTATTGGGCGTAACCCTTGCAATCATCAGCTTGATTGGTTACTCTGCAATGGCTGGCGCACTTGGCGGCGGCGGTTTGGGTGACTTAGCAATCCGTTATGGTTATCAACGTTTCCAAATGGACGTTATGATTGTAACCGTTATCGTCCTCATCGTAATGGTTCAAGTAATGCAATCCTTCGGTGACTGGATGAGCAAAAAACTTAACAAAAATAAACTGTAAAATTTTCTAAGCGAGCAAGCTCCTTAGAACGTCTATAAAAGTTTGGAGGAATCCCCTATGAAAAAATTAGCAAAAATTTTGAGCATCGCAGCACTTTGTGCATTCACCGCTTTCGCAGTTGGTTGCGGTGGCGATAAAAAAGCTGAAAAGAAAGCAGATACCAACGCTCCCATTAAAATTGGTGTAACTGCTGGTCCTCACGCTGAGATCATGGATAACGTAAAAAAATTGGCTGACAAAAAAGGCTTGAAAATAGAAGTTGTTGAATTCTCCGATTATGTAACTCCCAACGTTGCTCTCCATCAAGGCGAACTCTTTGCAAACTCCATGCAACACGCTCCTTATCTGAAAGCAACCTTGGCTAAAGAACCTTCTTTTAAATTGGTAGAAGTTTTCAAAACCGTAAACTTCCCTATGGCAGTATACTCTCAAAAAGTTAAAAAAGGTGAAGAAATCCCTGAAGGTGCAGTTGTTGGTATTCCTAACGACCCCTCTAACGGCGGTCGCGCACTGCTCCTCTTGGCTGACAAAGGCTTAATCGAACTCAAAGATAAAACCAATGTTGTTACCACTGTTAAAGACATCACCGCTAACCCGAAAAACTTGGTTATCCGTGAACTGGATGCTGCCATCATTCCCAACAGCTTGCCTGACTTGACCGTTGCTGTTATCAACTGCAACTACGCTCTGCCCGCAGGTCTGAACCCCACCAATGATTCCATCCTCTTGGAAAATGCTAACAACCCGTTCTTGAACATTTTTGTTACCCGCGAAGCTAACGTAAACGACCCGCGTATTAAACAATTGCAAGAAGTTTACCAATCCGTAGAAAACAAAAAATTCGTAAACGAATACTTCAAAGGCACCATTACTCCGGCATGGTAATTGCTTCATAAAAAGCAAAACTCCGTTCCTCAAATTGAGGGACGGAGTTTTTTGGTTTGGGGTGATAATTTTTAATTAGTATTCTAAAACGCTTTAATATTTCCGTTCAACAATGACTCCCTACGCAACATTTTAGTTAAAAATATCGTTGCCCACATATTCGCCTCGTACATTAAACAACAACTTGGAAACTACAGCTCAGAATGTGGTCTTAACGATATTTTTCTCGATTTTGTTGTTGCTACTCGTCATAATCGTTTCACTGGAAATCATTAAAGCGGTTACTAAGTTACTACATCAATCCATTAGCTCAACTAAATAATACAACGCAAATCCAGCAACTATCAATCCCAAAAGCATTAACACCAAAAAAGGTAATGCAGGGGCAAGCAAAACAATTCCTCCAAGTGAGATCAAAATCTTATTATCAAACAAACTAACCAATCCTTCCGTTTAACACACGACTTGTGCCATAAGCTCAATAAGTTTCTTTCGCGCCTTTTCATTCACATGCTCATCAATATACAAAGATGCCATACTCAAAGCAAAAGCTATTGCCGCGGCATCATCTGTAAAACCACCAGGCAAAAAATCTGGAACACTGTCTATCGGCAAAATAAAATAGGTAAGGGCACCAACAATGGTTGCTTTGATAGGGTAAAGCAGGTCTGGTTTTTGAAGTACGTACCAAAGTTGTAAAACCTTATAAATTAACTCTAACCCTGCTTTGATTAACACCCTTTTAATTTTCTTATATAATGCTTCCCATTTAAAATAAATTTCTATCATATCCTTGTCAACTATACCAACTGTCCTCATATAAACTCCTCCTCATATTCTGAAAACTGAATTTATCGGTATTCACCAACATCTACCTTTCGTTCTATGGCTCCCATAATATCAGATGTTTTCGGTAAATTCTTAACCTTTGCCCAATTATTTTCTGCAGTAGCCGCATCTATAAATCCTTCTATATCTAAATAAGTTAAATGCGGTAGACTTGCTTTGGGATAAGCTTTAATAATAGTCCATAGCGTGAGAAGTTGCACAGAACGATAGGGTTTACCCGTAGTACGCACAAGATTTTTAAAATGACGTTCTACCCTTTCAGTCACAGCTCGTTCTTTCATAATCAACTTTGCAAAATCTCTAATCTTAGTTGCAACAAATTTGTTATTATCTTTTAATCTCATACAAATCACTCCTTCCTTTCCTAACCCCTTTCTATTTAAGGATTATACTTTGATTTTATCCCAGCGCTTTGCCAAATATTGGCTAGGTAAAAAGAAAAAGAGAGCGGAAAAATCCACTCTCCAACTTTCAAACAAAAATTTTTATACAAACTCAATTACAAGTTTTTTATTCAAGCCTTTTGCCAAAGCTTGCAACGTTGCCAAAGAAGGCATACAGCTTCCGTTTTCAATACGACTGATATTAGATTGCCTTACACCAGACAACTCTGCCAACTCTTTTTGGGTAAGATTGGATTCAATTCTAGCAGCAATTAACGCACGTACCACTTCAAATTCTGCACGAGTAGCTTCATGTTCTGCCCTAAATTCTTCGTTTTGCAATTGTTTATCAAGATATTTTCTGAAGTCACTCATTTTGCATGCTCCTTTGTTCATAATCTAATTTATATTTTTTAGCAAGATTTAATTCCGAAACAGAGGTCTTGTTAGTTTTCTTAATAAACCCATTTGTTAGAATAATCCTATTACCAACGCAGAAAAAGTAAAAAATTCTGCTAATGTCATTAGAGAATTTAATTCTTAATTCAAAAATCCCATCACCCATAGCCTTTGAATGTGGTTCTCTAAGATTGTTGCCAAACTCTTCCAGAAGCAAGATACTATCTAAAGCTTTGTTTCTCATTTTGACGCTCAAACTATCTAAAAATTCTTCTACTGGTGCTTTACCATTTGGCAATCTGTAAAAATCTACATCAAACAACACATCACCTTCCTCAATACTAGTATATTCCCCAAAAGGAATATTGTCAAATTCTCACATCTTTTAAAATACACTTTTATAAAATTATCTTCCATAAAGAGTGTGAACGGAGTATTCGATTATTTGACAAGAAAATTAGGTTTAGACTTATTCAAAAAGGTTTTCCCTGTCATTCTCACCGACAATGGCGTTGAGTTTAAAGGGCCTCACAATCTCGAATTCTCTGAAACAGGAGAACGCCGGACTAGAATCTTCTACTGTGACCCTCAAGCTTCATGGCAAAAAGCTCATATTGAGAAAAACCATGCTCTGATCAGGAGAATTTTACCCAAAGGTACTACTTTCAAGTTCTTGAAAGCAGAAGATGTACATCTCATTACTAGGCATATTAACAGTGTTACCAGAGAAATATTTGATAACCTTACCCCATTTGACCTTATGACTTCCGAGAAACACAAAAAACTGTTAGCCGCACTAGCACTCTCCGCGATTCCACCCGATGAAGTGTGCCTCAAACCAATCCTGTTAAAACAAAACAGGTAATTTTTACGCAAGTCAGACAACCAACCTCAACTCGATAAGCTAACTTAGACGAGGTTGCATTTTCTTTTTCAAAAATTGGAGCGTCGTCTGTTTGCTATTCGCAAAAATAGTGCAAAACCAACAGTTTTAGATTATTATATACCAGTTTTTAATGCTTTAATAGCCATTTTAAGCGACTATTTTCTTTAACCTATATACTATCTTGCAGTTACTATTTCACTCAAGGAGAAAAACACCACCTTACACTAAGTTTTTCAACTTAATGTGAGGTGGCACGTATAAAATTATATAATATATTATTATTTCACTGTTTTAGCATATTCTTTATATGCTTTATCCATATCTTTTACTAAGCTATCGAATGATTTACTATTTTTATTCCAAAAATCATCCATTTTAGACATATACAGATTTAATAAATTACCCTTTTCGTATGCTTCAACTATCTTTTCCGCAATTTTATTCCTAAATTTTTCATCAGTATAATACCAATCTAAACCTGTATCAAAAAGTTCTGCAAATACACCTCCTGTGGGGTCAAAAAAACTACCTAAAATTACAACGACCCTAAAAAATTCTTCAAAATCACTATAATCTTCAATAGTACAACTTATACCTTCTTCTAGAAATCCCTGTTCACCTATCCATTTCTTATCACCAATCTCAAGATTTCCGTAACGTATATAAGCATATCTTAACATAAATACTTGAATATCATTTCCTAAATCCTTTGCTTTATCTTTCAAAATATCACTAATGCTATTTTTAAAATAGCATTCCAATTCTTGCAACATTAATTGTATTTCATTCTTACTACTCTTCCTTGTTATACCACATCTAGAAATATGTCCTACTAATACATCTATGTTAATACTAGTTTTATAGATTTCTTGAAATTCTTGCTTCGTATTTTTCCTGTATTGTTCAATATTATTTTCAATATTTCCTTTCATTATATTGATTGTTGCATTCTTAGCTTTTTCGTCCTTAATATCTTTAATAAAGTATGATATGTTGATAGGCATTTTCGGTAACTTAGCCAACAATTCAGCAAAAGTAATTTTCCTATCCTCTTGCTTAAATAATTTAACTTTGCTACTCTTCGCTATCTTTTGCACGGTTTCAGCAACATTATGCGCTAAAGTAGCTTCTTTTATTTTCTCTATAAAATTTATTCCTTTAGCACTCTCTTTCATTTCTTCTGCTTGAATATTAAATCTTTCAGCTAATCCAAATTCTTTAATCTTTGTAGACATTTCTTTTTGCATGTCCCCAATATTAGCTTCTTTTACAAAGTTTCCAAATTTGTCCAGCACTGTTTTTTGCTCAGGTTGCACCGTTAACGCCCCCCAAGCTTCGAGCTCATCTAATGTCATATTGGTTTTTTCAGCTAATACTTTTAAGGTCTTCAAATCAATCATTTCTGGATCTACTTCCATTTCCAAAACATCAGCTTCTGTTTTACCAATAAGTGCTGCCATTTCCTCAACACTGATTTGTAATTTATTTTCTCGTAAAGATTTGAAATTCATAACAACCTCCATGATTATTTTGTTAAAATAATCAATAACGCTCAAATAAGTTTAGTAATTATATAAACAGCCTCCGCAATAACACCAAGAATTGCAACACACGCTATAACAAAAGCTCTATTATCATTACTGTTTCTTGCCTGTAATTTTTCTAATCGTGATTCCATCTCAATTATTTTGCTTTGGTATTGTGCACCTATCATTTCTATTTTATTTAATAATGCAACAGTACTATTATCTATATACTCAAACCTCTCGTTAACAGCTTTATCAAAGGCTTTTAATTCTACAATTGTGCGTATTTGTCTTTCTATAGTATTATTTAGCCTTACTTGTTCAGCCTTTATCTCTCTATCTACCTCCTCTGCTGCTTTTAATGCCATCACTATACTATTCAAATATTCTTTATCTAAATATGCAAGTGTATCATAGACTTCCGAAAATTCTTTAATCGTATCTATTTGCAAGTTATTTAACTTTACCAAAACGCCCTGCACACTAGCAGTTACTCTATTTAATTCCTTTCCAGTAACAGCATGATCAAAAAAGTATAGGTCACTATCAGCAACTTTAGGAATTTGGACATCTGTTTTCGCACGTTGTGAAAAAACTTTAAGTTTTTCTTTGGATCGTAAAAATTTCTCCTTATTGATCTTAACCCTATTAACTATAATGTCACTCATACTATGCATCCCCTTTGTTAAAGCTTAAACTATCTAACAAAGCGTCCATTTCAGCAAAATCTTTATCGCTGTTAACTTTTACTTTATTATCAAAAATACTGCTTAGTGATTTATGAATTTCTTTTTGTGCTTCTTTATGTCTTTTATTAATATCACTTCTAAAATCATCTTTCCTAGTATTCAGTTTCTCCTTGCTGACATCAAGAAGTTGATCCTGTATAACCAAAACTTCATTCCCTTTTGCAATTTGCATTTTAATATTTTCAGCCTTTTTTTGTTTTTCAACTTTCTTCTCAATAATATTGATTGCTATTGCACCTATAATGCCAGCAGTTACAGCACCAAAAAAGATACCACATATGTTAGCTAGACTCCCAATCATCGGAATTTCAACTGCAAATACAGGAACAGTAAGCAATCCTTTTTCTATAACCTCACTAAGAACAATCGCACCTGCTCCAGCCAGACCTGCTATAATAATTTTCCCAGTTTCCATTAACAAAATACCAATAGGTTTATTTCCATTAACAGGACTTTTAATATAAGCAACTGCCTCACGTAAAGATTTCCAGCCTTGCTTTAATAAAATCCATACTTTTTTAATAGTTCCCCAAATAGGTCCCACAATAGATGTAACAATGGTATCTGTTAATGTATGAACGGCATTAAAAATATGCGTCTTCAAATTATTCACAAAAGAATGTATAGCTTCTTTTAGACTTTCCAAAAATGTTTCTAACTTTCTCTTTGCAGACTTAAACCATTTTACAAGCTTAACAATAATTTCTTTTACCAATTCTGCAAGCAAACGCATAATAACCGCTCGTAACGCTTTACCACCAATACGAAAAGCTTCTTCCTCACGAGTTTTCTCACCTTCATTTCTAAGGCGCTTTTCACCACTTTGCTCTTTATCTTGAATATATTTTTCTGCTCTACTATTTGCTTCTTCCCAATGTTTCGTTTTATCACGCTCATCCATTTTACAGCTAGATTTATCACTTTTTCTGAGATTACGTTCAGCTGTAGTATAACCTTGTAAATTTTCAGGATGATTAATTACATCTGCTAATTCATCGCTATCGTTAGCCATTTGTAAAGATGGATTTTTATAAATTTCTGCAGAAGGCATTACATGTTCCCTCTGTGCAGCCTTCGAATTATTCTCACCATTCTCTAACTTAGTGCTAGTAGAAATCTGCCTTCCTGTATAAATATCTTTTACATAATCAATACCTTCTTTTTTCAATTCTCCCGCTCGTTTAAGCGTTACATCCATACCTTTATCTACAAATTCATCCCGAAATTCTTTATGCGGTATATTTATATATCTGTCGTAATTTTGTTCAATCTTATCTTTGCTTAAATAATTATGTGTAGCAATCTTTCCGACAGCAAAATTATCAGCTGTTTGAATATGAGCTTCCTCACGCACGTCCAATGTAAGCCCTTTATTTTCTTTAATAAAATCCTTACCAGCGGTAACTGCTATTTGATTTACAAACTGCTCCCAAACAACATTTTTAATAACATTACCAAGGTTTTCTGGATTTCCTATTATCTCTTGCTCACGTTTAAGAAAATCTAATCCAGAAAGTTCCTCTTCTAAATTCTTTTGAAGCATTTCTTCTAACTCATCAAAATCAAATACTTCTGTTGCCACATCATTATTTTTTACATAAGTCATATTCTTATATCCTTTCAACCATATACCCTTTTAAACCTTATTAAAATATATTTGTAATCAATTCATTCCACCACTTCTACCATCTCGCCTTGGCTTCTAAGCCACATCTCAATACCTGCACCGAAAACTTCTGCACTAACAAGGTAACCTTTCTCATTATGCTCCAAAATTTTTGCAGTGGGCAATCTGTCAAGAACAGCTTCAACGTTAGGTCCTTTATAGTAGAATTTTATTTTTTGCAACTTACCACCGTACATGAATTGTACCCGCTTGCGGAACTCGCCCTCTTCAAATCTATTTTGATAAGGCACATAAAAATGCTCATCTGTTATGGTGTAATCTTGAATGCGGTCTATTCTATAAATTGTCGGGAACGGGTCATCTTTTACTTTGTACTTAATGCTTTCATTTTCTTTAGGTACTATGAACGCAACAAGGTAAAAGTAAAATTCTGAGAACATTATCCCTACAGGTTGTAAAGTACGTTCTACAACTTTGTCATCTAAAACTGCACGTCTGTAATTTATAATTATCTGTTTACGTTCTTTAACCGCTTCAGAAAGGTTCCACATTTTTTCTAAGTAAGCACTTTTGTGTTGCGGTTCTACGTAATGCAATTTTTCATTACCAATCAACTCATTTACTTGGCGTTTCTTTTCTCTCGGAACACAACAATCTACCAGCTTATCTAAAATTGGATAAAGCTCGTCTTTCGTAAAAGCTCTGCTTTCCAACAAAATTTTCAGCACAGCAAATACTTCTTCATTTTTTAAGACATTTCTAACTGGCGGAACAAGGCGATAGCCTTTTAGCTTTCGGTCATAAATAAGGTCTTGAACGACACCACTATCCTCACTCTGATTATGAAAAAAAGACCGCAAGTCATCAATGTCACGTTGTATTGAACGCACGGAACAGCCAAATCTCTTAGCTTCTTCCTCTTTATACAAAACCTTGCCTTCAAGTAAACGTGCTTGCATAACTAACAATCGGTCTTTTGCAACTTTGTAGTTTTCCATATCAACACTTCCCAAAAAATTTACCTATACCCATAAACTATTAGTAACATATTCTACAAAAAAAAAATTATCCTTTAAATTTTAGTGAGCATAGATTGTATACTAGTATTTTACAAAATTATCTTGCCAACATTTGGCTAAGCAATCGAGTTTCTCACAATGTGCATAAAAAAAAGAAGCTCTCCGTTCAAGAGAACTTCTTTCCGCTTATATATCCAAAAACTCTAATGCGTTTTGTTTAGAATAAACTATATGCTCAACAAGCATTGTATCTTCTTCCAACGAATAATACACAACATAATTATTGATATAAATTCTATAATATTCTTTTGTCAACATTTCATTTCTAAGAATCTCATAAGCACTTGGCAACGTTACAGCACGTTTTTCTATTGCGCTAATAACATTCTTATAGATTCTTCGAGCTGCACTTCTGTTATGCAACACGTATAAAATATAATTTACAATACTGCTTAACTCTTTATGGAAAACAATTCTGTAAATAATTCTATACTGCTTTCGCTTCATCAAAATCTGCGAATATCCTCTCTATAGAGTTCACAAGTTCCTCGTGCGAAAGATATTCTGCTTTTCCCATAGCTTCCTGTTTCTCCGATTCAAGGAGTGCCTCAAGATGTTCTTGCGGAATCTTTTGCATTTCAAAATACCTCCATTGATTTCATTATAATCAATAAAATTATGTTGTCAAATGCTTCTTAGCATATTTACTCTTACGAAATATTATGAATATTCTTCTCAACACATGCCACGACTCGCAACATCTCTTTCAATTTTCTTTTTCCAACCGGCACAAATAGATTTGTTTGCTCGCAGGCAACTTACTACTTCGCTTACAGTTTCGTAATTCAGTGCAGTGCCAACTTCATCACAAAGATAATCTACTGCCCTATCTTCCCTAATCCCAAAGCGTTTTGCTTCAGCAATAGCATCAATGTTTGCGCCTAAGAACATAAACTCCCAGTCGTAACGTTTTTGTTGGCGTTCAATCATACTCTTAACTCTATCATAAGTATAACGCTTGCTGGAATTTTCAAAACCATCTGTGATAATCACAAATAAGGTCTTGTTAGGTCTGTCTTCTTCACGAGCGTACTTATGGATATTGCCAATGTGATGAATAGCTCCGCCAACAGCATCAAGCAATGCAGTGCAGCCACGCACGTAATATTCCTTTTCTGTCATGGGGTTAATCTCTTGAATTGGCTTACGGTCATGCAAAACCTCGCACTTGTCATCAAAAAGAACCGTAGAAATAAGCACATCGCCTTCAACTTGCTTTTGTTTTGTAAGCATACTGTTAAAGCCACCAATGGTATCCTTTTCCAAGCCATTCATAGAGCCACTGCGATCCAAAATAAATACAACTTCTGTTAATTCTTTCATAAATAAAAACCTCCTTTGTTTTAACCTAATTATAGGCGTTTAAAACAAAGGAGAGGTCGCCTATCAAGCGACATTTAATCCAAGCAAGGGTTGCTCAAAAGCAAAAAGCACTTCATTTATTTTGAAGATGTCATATTCGCCATTGATGATAAAATACTCTACGATAACATCCAGCTTACTACTATGTGTAAGCGCATAACCTGCCTTGCCAATAAAATCTTTGGTTTCATCTAAATTAAGCTCCAAGGCAATGGCAATAGCGATTGCTGTGGTTTTACTTGGTTTATAATTTTTATTTTTTCTAATTTTCGAGAACAGCTTCCTATCCAAGTTGGCGCGTTTATAAACTTGCGGGTCAGTTAAGCCCTTTTCGTCTATGCGAGCAAAAAGCGCCTCCGCAAAACTGCTTTCCAAATTTTTAATGATATCTTCAAACGGACGAAGATTGTTCTCTGCTGAATATGTTTTGCTACAGGAACGTGATGATATCGTTTTAAGGCACTCGAATTCGCAGGCAGATTCAGATACACTAAAATTAAAGCTCTTCTCGTCCAGTAAATATTTTTTACAGTGTATTGCCTCTACAAAGTTTTTATCGATATAAGATTTTACAGCTTCAAAAAGCTCGTTAGAAAATGTTAATGATTTCCCATTAATTACAAGTGGCATTGCAAATTATCTCCATCGTTTCACGTAAAACTTCTTAATCTTAGTTACATTATACAACTCTATTACAGAAAGAAAAAGAAGTTCTCCATTTCAAAGAACTTCTTTTTGCTTTTACTTGTACGTTTGCAAACAATTTGTTAAAATATCATTAGACACTACCATTACGGTAATAAGCGGTTAGCCCTCTACGGAGGGACTGTGACCCTCCGATGACATAGAAATTCGGTCTTCCGAAAATCTCCGTTTAGGAGGGAGCCATTATGACTATTGAACAGTTAATGACCTTCGTCGGTTATACTATAACAATTTTCAGCCTTGGCTATATGATGGGACTTTCCCATTAAAACGCAAAAATAACCGCGCGTCCGGAAAACTTGCGGTTATCTTTGTATAACTAAAATCATTTATCGGGCTAGCCGTTTATATCGGTAGTGTCTCTTTGTACTCTCATTGTAACTGTTTCTGTTTTAGGTGTCAACTTTCTTTTGCTTGTTCTCTATCGATAAACGCTTTAGAAGTGCCAGATAACTATTTTAAAAGCAACGACAAAAACACAGGCACCAGCAATGATAGCACCAATCCATTAATAAACGAGAACATTCCCGTGTGCATTCCTGCGGAATTAATTACCAAGGGTAACAGCGAATCCATTGTCGCCGCTCCGCCTGGAGCAATGCACATCAGCTTATGCCAACGGGCGAGTAACGGAATTAAAACGAAGGAAGATACTTCACGAATCATATTGCCAAAAAAGGCAATGGCTCCCAGTTCCGTGCTGTGCATAGTGCTGATAACAACGGAAGACAAGCTGTACCAACCTAACCCACTAGCAACCAAAATAGAATCGTAAACACCAAGCCCAGTAATGAAGCTGCTTAAATAAGCACCTGCCAAGCTACCTACGATAGTCCCAATAGGCAAAGCTAGAGCCAGCACCATATTCTTCGGCGTGCAGATTTTAGTAATCAGCTTACGGTTCCCACCAATTTCAATGCCTGCTACCAAAATCATAAAGTTCAAAGCCGTCATCAAGGTTGTGTCCAGCGCAGGCTTAGCGCTAACATCAAAGCACAGGTAGCCTAAAAGAATACCACCGGCGATGGCACCAAACAATGCGTAAATCATCGCTCCTCCCCTCCTTCTTCATCGAAGTCACGGGCAAAAAGCTTGATGATGATATAGAACATCACCATTGTACCGATGATGGTGCTCCCCCCCAAGATAAAGGCTTGCTTACCAAGGGTTTCGATCTGCGCCAGCAAATTACTGTCGCAACCAATCTTAGCTCCTAAACAAATAAGCATCAAAAACAGGCACGCCAAGGATGCTCTGTTCAGCCACAGCTTAGTTTTGTAGCCTAACACGTCAAACCAGCCTAGCAAGATGCCTATTGTGATACAAATAATAATTTCTTCCATATAAGACCCCTCAAACCAAATGAAAATCATACAGTAAAGGCTCCGCAAATGCGGAGCCTTATTTTTATTTAAATGTTCTTTTATTCCATAGACATCAGCAAAGGATAGAGAGGTTGTCCGCCATTGAACAGTTCAACTTCCCAATCTTCGTTGATTTCACCCAGATGTTCAACGATTTCTTCTGCTTCTTCCTTGGTAATATCTTCACCATAATACAAGGTAATGAGTTCGTAATCGCCATCTTCCAGCATTTTGTCAAGAACGGCTTTTACACTCAAACCAGTGCAGTAAATTTTGTCGTTAATCAAGCCAAGGTATTCACCTTTATGAACTTGTACGCCATTAACAACACTGTCACGAACAGCAATAGTAACAGCACCACTGGTCACGCTTTTTGCTGCTTCAGACATAACAACGTAGTTTTCTTCCAAACTGCTTTCGGGATTGAAGTTAAAGAGCGCCGCCATACCTTGCGCCAAGTTAGCAGTGGAAACGTAATTAACATTGGAGTCGCCCAACATCTTTTTAACTTGGTCTGCTGCCAAGATGATGTTTTTGTTGTTGGGAAGAATGATATATTGTTCGTATTCGCCTTTTTCAATAGCATTAACGAAATCTTCAACAGGAGGATTCATGCTTTGACCACCACTGATAATTTCAGCAGCGCCCAAATCACGCATCATTTTTGCAATACCTTCACCTGCAGCTACGGCAATAATGCCTACACCACTACGTTTACCAGATGCTTGGATAACTTCTTCGTCATCAGAGAAAATACGGTTTTCGTGTTGGTCAACCATATTTTCAATTTTGATATCGTGCAAAGTGCCCCATTGTTGAGCAGTGTTCAGTACGTTACCAGGATTTTTGCTGTGAATATGTACTTTAACAATGTCTTCTACAACAGCAACAATCAAGGAGTTACCAAAGTCCTCAATAGCACTTACAACAGTCTTTTTATCTACATTTGCACCTTTTACGATAAATTCGGTGCAATAGGGGAATTCCAAATCCAGAGGTTCTTCGTCCTCAGCTTGCATCTTAACGTTAGCCTTTTGGGTAACTTTGATTTCTGCACAATCTTCGCCACGCAAACCAGCCAAACAGCCTTCGAGGAAAGCAATCAAGCCTTGACCACCTGCGTCAACTACGCCAGCAGCTTTCAGAGCAGGAAGTTTTTCCGGAGTTTCTGCCAGTTCCAATTTACCAACGCGGATAGCTTCATTAAAGATGTCTTCCAAACCTTCGCAGTTACGAGTTGCAGTGTAAGCACCTTTAGCAATACCACGAGCTACTGTCAAAATGGTACCTTCTACCGGTTGAGAAACACTACGATAGGCAAAGAGTACACCATATTGGAAAGCTTTACCCAATTCGTTATTGCTAGCAAGATTTTTGCCAGCCAAGCCGCGACCAATGCCACGCAGCAATTGGGAAAGAATTACGCCGGAGTTACCACGCGCACCCATAATAGCGCTCTTCGCAGCAGCAAGACCAATTTCGCCAACAGTGGAGTTATCACTCATTGCGCTAAGCTCACGAGCAACGGAAGCCATAGTATGCATCATATTTGTACCGGTATCACCATCAGGAACAGGAAAAACGTTCAAGTCGTTAATAACTTGATAGTTTTTCTCGAAGCTGTGGTAGGCACCAAGCAGCATATCCTTAATTTGTTTACCGGTAATATATCTTTTATTTTGAGACATAATAAAAACACCTTTCTATTTTGCTTTTTGTCTTACAAAAAGCCCAATTGCGCCAGGGCCAAGATGAGCTGCCAACGGAGTACCAATTTGAGTAATCCAGATAGGCACGCCAGGATGTCTTGCTGCCATTTCAGCACGGAAATATTCTGCGTCTTCAGGAACCATAGCGTTAGGAATAAAGATTTCTTCCAATTCGCCTTGCTCATTCGCAATTTCCAAAAGGCGTTTTAATGCTTTCTTACGAGTACGAACTTTATCATAAGGAACGATGTTACCATCTTCAACAACGTGGATAATGGGGCGAATACCAAAGATGCTGCCCAAAAGCGCACCAACGGCACCAATACGACCACCCTTAGCCAAGTATTCCAAGGTGTCCAAAGTAAAGTAGGTTTTGGTACGTTTAACCATATCCAAAACATAAGCTTCTACTTCATCAATGGTTTTGCCTTCGTCAACAGCTTTCAAAGCTTCTTTAGCCATACCGCAAATAGAGCAGCCTGCTGCTTTACTATCCACAACGCGAATGTCAGCACCGGGAACTTCAGCCATAACTTGTTTTGCTGCAACGCAGCAGGTTTGGTAGGTACCGCTAAGCACGCTATCGCAGTTAATAACTACCAGCTTAATACCTTGTTTTACAAGCCCGGTGTACAATTCAATGATATGACCGATGGGAGGTTGAGAAGTTGCAGGAAGCTTGCCGGTTTTCTTAACCAGGTCAAACAAGTAAGCGGTGCTTCTGTCACCATCAAACCATTCTTCATTGCCATGACGTGCGATAAGACGCAGTACGTGCAGACGGGGATGGTTCATCAAATCAGTATCTTGAACGTCAGAAACACTATCAACAATTACATGTATATCGTCGTGCATAAATAAGCCTCCTTAAACAAAGCATAGTTAGGCGATTTTATTCTATAATTAACTTTTATTTTACCACAACAAATTACCTTTTGCCACATTCTCGTCACAAAGTTTCCTACATATATATATGTAGCTTTTTAATCGTCCGTTTAACTTGAAAAAGGACAAAAAAAAAGCCCTTGCGAGAAGGGCCAAATGAGGGGCTGTTTGATGCTTTAAGTATAACAAACTTGTATACAAAATGCAAGCCGAAACGCCCATATTTGTTAGACAATTCTAATTTTTCAACAGCTAAAAATTTTACTGTTTTTTCACGGTTCCGTCAGGGTTTCCGCCATTTTTGACGATAGCTTTCACAGCAGTATCAACGCCTTGGATTGCTTCCACTTCACTGGCACGAATGCTTGCCGCAAGTTTTTTAGCAGCCTTGCACTCACCACTGCTATCTCCGGCTTCTGCTTTCAGCAAAGCAGCATTGTATTCTTCTTCAAAAAGTCTGGAAGATTCAACAAATCTATCGCTAGGCTTCACGCCTTCCATTTCTGCAACCTTGGCACGCAAGGCAGTCATGTCAGGCACCCAGTAAGCAGTACCGTTAATGTGGGCAGGTGTGCCGGGAACAGTTTCAATCTTCACGCCGGGGCCTCCGTCTCGCACACGAATGTAAAGTGCAGTACCGATGTGTCCCAAATCGCTAACGGATAAATCACTTACCAGCATTGCCAGCAATTTTTTATACAAACCGTCAATGTACATAACCATCAGGTTATCAGCAATCTTCTCGTACATTTTTACGATGAAGCGTTGCTGACGATGAATGCGTGCGTTATCCCCCTCTTCATCACGGAAACGCACGAACTGAATTGCTTCCTTACCGTTGATATTTTGGAAGCCCTTCTTCAAATCAACGGTAAAGCCATCGTTCTTATCTACGGAATACATATCCTTTTCCACAAGGAAGTCCAAGCCGCCAATGTCATCTATGATTTCTTCAAATTCTTTGAAACCGATGAGCAGATGACGGTGAATCTTGATGCCCAAGAATTCTTCCATGGTTTGCATGGTAAGCTTAAAGCCACCGTAGGAATAGGAGTGATTAATTTTATCCCAACCATAGCCTGGAATATGCACGCGTGTATCACGAGGAATGTTGAGTAAATAAGGAACCTTGGTGTTCTCATCAAACATCAACATAAAGAACGCATCACTACGACCGTTGGGACCATCGCCCTCACGGAAGTCCTTGCCCATTACCAAAATATTTTGGCGAGCAGAAAGCAGCTCCCTCTTGTCAAGACGACTGGATACGGGACTATCTACGGTAATCTTGCCCCCACCCATTACGATATATAATACTGCTACCATCGCTGCTAAAAAACAGATAATGGTACCGCTAGAAAATTTCTTCATCAACAAAAACCTTTCCCAATTTAAGCAAATTCATTTAAAACAGGCTTACAGCGTTTCAAAAATGCGTACAGCATTCTGGCAGTCAAGCCCCAGATTACATAACCCTTGTACTGATAAAAATAAACATTGTAGGTTTTACGATAACGCCAACCTTTATCCCTGCCCGGCACCAATTCCAAAGGGAAATCCTCTAAAGGTCTATCTGCCAATTCCATACCGCACACCATCGGCTCGTTGTTTAGAAGCCATTCCAAAGGCACGGTGAAAACTTCTTCCACCTCGTCAGGATTAAAGGTAATCTTTTCGTGATTATGGAGTAAACCAACAAAGGGATGAATAATTGGCCCCATGTGAGTTACCAAAGAATCAAGCTCCCCACAAATTTCAATATCATCTGTGGTCAAGCCAAGCTCCTCGCAAGTTTCACGGATAGCAGTACGCTCAAAGCTACTGTCTTCACATTCGTACTTGCCACCGGGAAAGCAAATCTCTCCCGGCTGGCGTTTCAAAGTTTTGGAACGCACTTCAAACAAAACTGCGGGGCCTTCTTCCGTTTTAACAATGGGCAACAGCACGGAAGCCTCCCACAATCTATCCATACGGTCAATGCCAGCAGGACGTCTATGTAATTTTTCGTAAAGCCTATCCATTAATCTTTCCATATCTGCCATATAAAACACCTACGCTCAATATTATACATATCTTACAAAAAATTTTCTACGTCTTGGAAAAATTATCCTGCTAGTAGCGTTTGAAGAAATTGCAAAATAATCTTAGTTTGTTTTACAAGAAATATACCCAGACATTAGAAAAGCACCTCGTATTTTTACGAAGTGCTTTAGAAAAATTCAATCTAAAAATCTTTAGAAGTGCCGGAAGGCGGCTTATAACATTTTTTTGTAAGCAGAATGGTCAGTGCATCCAGAAAACTCATTCAATTGGAAAGAATGTCTCAATGCTTCGGTGATGAACGCTTTAGCTTGGATAACCGCATCCTCAACGCTCAAACCATTTGCCAAACCTGCGGTAATCGCAGCAGAATAAGTGCAGCCTGCGCCGTGATTATAGGAAGGATAAATTTTCTTAGCGGACATCTCTTTAAATTCTTTGCCGTCATAGAAAACATCTACCGCTTCATCACGTTCCATACGTTCGCCACCTTTGATGACAACGTTTTTCGCACCCAGCTCCTTAATACGACCAGCTGCTTCCTTGATTTCGTCCAAAGAATTTACTTTGGGCATATCTGCCAAGTAAGCTGCTTCAATGGTATTAGGAGTAATCACATCTGCCCGTTTTACCAGATATTTTTTAATGGCAGCAGCTGCATCAGGTACCATAATGGCATCAATGCCCTTGCACACCATTACCGGGTCAATTACAACATTTTTCAGGCTGTAGCGATCAATACTTTTCGCAACCAGTTCTACCAAATCTGCACTACCCAGCATACCAGTTTTCATAGCATCAATACCGATGCCGTCCAAAATGGTTTCCAACTGCTTCTCGATAATGTGCATTTCAATGGGGTACACATTATGGAACCAGTTGTTGTGCGGATCCATAGTCACGATTACGGTCAGAGCTGTCATTCCATAAACACCCAGCTCCTGAAAAGTTTTTAAATCGGCTTCCATGCCTGCACCGCCGCTAGTATCGCTACCAGCGATGGTCATGGCTTTACGCATTGCACACATAAAGCAGTCCCCTCTTTTCTTGTGGTTAATTATTAACCAAATATTTCAAATAACACTATGGCTAAAGCTCCCGGTATTCCGAAGAAGCCTGCTATAAGTGCTTTGATAACAGTAATTTTTAAGCCGAAGCCTACAAAACCGCCCACAAGATTAATCAGCCACAGCATTGCCGCACCAACCAATCCGTTCCAAACCAATTGGAAAGGCAGTTCAAACAACTGCACAACAAACAAAATCAAAATTAAGCCTACGATGTAGGGCCAGAAGGAGGTGATGTCACCCACGTCTCCTATTTTACCCAAGGAAGAGCCAACACTGCTACCTACTGAATCTAAAAAACTAAAATCCAAGGAGCTGATGGAATTCCACGCATCTTTAGCAAATTTCATCACTTCATCCATGAGTACCCCTCCCTTTCTTACATTTCGCGCCTGTTTTCCATGGCGCGGGATAAGGTTACTTCATCAGCGTATTCTAAATCGCCACCGACGGGCAAGCCGTGGGCAATACGGCTAACCTTAATGCCTACAGGCTTTAAAAGCTGAGCCAAATAAGTTGCAGTAGCCTCGCCCTCCACATCGGAATTAGTAGCAATAATAATTTCTGCTACGCTTTCCTTTTGCAAGCGTTGGAACAATTCACGGATACGCAAATTTTCAGGGCCAATGCCATCCAGCGGAGAAAGCACACCGTGCAGAACGTGGTACAAGCCTTTATAGCCCCTACTACGCTCCATGGCTGCAATGTCTTGAGGCTGTTCCACTACGCACACGGTAAACCTATCGCGATTAGGGTCAGCACACACGTCACATACATCACCGTCCGTCAAATTAAAACAGGAACGGCAGTAGTGAATTTGCTCCTTAGCATTGGTCAAGGCTTGCGCCAGACGGCGCACATCCTCTTCTGACATATCAATAATATGATAAGCAAGGCGCATGGCGGTCTTGGAACCGATGCCCGGCAAGCGGCGCAGCTGTTCGTGAAGATTCGCCAAAGGCCTAATCATTCTTGCCATATTACATACCGGGCAGTTTCATGCCACCGGTAATTTTAGCCATTTCTTTTTCGGACATTTCGTCAGCTTGACGGATGCCTTCGTTAACTGCGGAAACAATCATATCTTCCAGCAT
>JAFTID010000039.1 GCA_017457085.1 Phascolarctobacterium sp. | reverse complement strand
GTTTTCCAATGGTGCCTCAGCACAGAATCGAACTGTGGACACAGGGATTTTCAGTCCCTTGCTCTACCAACTGAGCTACCGAGGCAGGTTTGGCGACCCGGAAGGGACTCGAACCCTCGACCTCCGCCGTGACAGGGCGGCATTCTAACCAACTGAACCACCGGGCCAAACAATATGAGGTTACATGGAAAATGGTGGTCGCTGACGGGATCGAACCGCCGACATTCTGCTTGTAAGGCAGACGCTCTCCCAGCTGAGCTAAGCGACCGTATTATGGTGACCGGTAGGGGAATCGAACCCCTGATACCGCCGTGAAAGGGCGGTGTCTTAACCGCTTGACCAACCGGCCAGATTGGTGACCCATGTAGGCCTCGAACCTACGACACCCTGATTAAGAGTCAGGTGCTCTACCAACTGAGCTAATGGGCCGTAGTGATGTTACTTGAATATATTACACGATTTTTTATAGTTTGGCAAGAGTTTTTTTGAAAAAATCGACCGTTTAAAGAAAAAATTTGACTACAAAATTAATACAGAATAATATAAAAGGAATGGAAGTGTCCATAATAAATCTACGGAGGATTAATATATGAAATTTGATATAGCGGTTATCGGCGGCGGTCCTGCAGGTATCGCAGCTGCAATTACTGCACAAAGTAAAGGTCGTAAGGTTGTACTTTTTGAAGCCCATGGCTTTAGCCCGCGCCTGCGTAGCGTTGCTGAAGTTAATGACTACTTAGGCTTGCGCCCTATGTCCGGTACTGAACTGATGGACCATTTTGTTGCTCATCTTTCCAGAACTGACGTGTTTGTTGTTGAAGAAAAAGTTGTTTCCTTAAAAGAAGTTGGCAACGGCTTCATAATTGGTACCCCTAGTGGTAACTTTGACGTTGATGCTGTTGTACTTTGCACCGGTGTTTCCCGTTCCAATCTTTTGGTTGGCGAAAAAGAATTTATGGGCCGTGGCGTAAGCTATAGCGCAAAAGTTGACGGCGTTAAATATAAAGGCAAACGTGTAGCTGCAATTGCTACTACCGATGACGCAATGGATGAAATTGAACTCTTGGCTGATTACTGCGAGCATGTCTACTTGTTCCCCCGTTACAGCGGTTTCAGACCTCCCAAGAGAAAGAACATCACCATTGTAATTGAACCGCCTACTGAAATTACCGGTACCGACAGAGTAACTGGCTTGCATACTGATACTGATTTCTTCGGTGTTCAAGCAGTATTTATGTTCCGTGCTACTGACCCTCTCAACAGCTTCTTGCCTCAATTGCAAATCCGTGGTCGTAGCGTATACGTAGATGACCAAGCACAAACCAACGTAGAAGGCGTATTTGCTGGCGGCGACTGCACTGGTCAACCGTGGCAATGTAATCGTGCTGCTGGTCAAGGTCAAAAGGCAGCGCTGAGTGCTATTCGTTATCTGGCTAAACGTGACGAAGAGATTGACTATTAATCATAAATCTACTTTTTAAAAAGGCTAATTTATGATAAAATAAGCGTTGTGAACGAATTTGTTTGGAGGCGCATGTAATATGTTAGATATGAAATTTGTCCGTGAAAACCCGGAACTTGTTGTAGAAGCTATTAAAAAACGTAATGGCAATTTAGACTTGACTGAGTTTTTGGAATTAGATAAAAAACGTCGTGAAATCACTGTTCAAGTTGAAGCTTTGAAAAGTGAACGCAACAGTGCATCCCAAGAAATTGGCAAGCTGAAAAAAGCTGGTCAAGATGCTACTGAACAAATGGCAGCAGTTCGTGCTTTGGGCGACAAAATTGCTGAAGACGACAAAGAACTGAAAGCAATCGAAGTTCGTCTGAAAGAAATTTTGCTGACCATTCCCAACATTCCTGCAGAAGACGTTCCCGTTGGCGTAGACGACAGTGCTAACCCCGTTGTACGCACTTGGGGCGAACCTACTAAATTTGAATTTGAACCTAAAGCTCACTGGGATATTGGCGAAGGCTTGAACATCATCGACTTTGAACGTGGTGTTAAAGTTTCCGGCGCTCGTTATGTATTCTATCGTGGTCTGGGTGCTCGCTTGGAACGTGCTGTAATCAGCTTCTTCCTTGATTTGCATACTGAAAAACACGGCTATACCGAAATGTTCCCGCCGTTCATCGTAAACGGTGCCAGCATGCAAGGTACTGGTCAATTACCGAAATTTGCTGATGATATGTTCAAACTGGAAAATGGCGATATGTACCTGATTCCCACTGCAGAAGTTCCTGTAACCAACTATCATCGTGACGAGATCTTGTCCGCTCAAGACCTGCCCATTCGCTACACCGCATACAGCGGCTGCTTCCGTGCGGAAGCTGGCGCTGCTGGTCGTGATACTCGCGGCTTGATTCGTATGCATCAATTCAATAAAGTTGAATTGGTTAAATTCACCAAACCGGAAGAATCTTGGGACGAATTGGAAAGACTTACCCTCGATGCAGAAGAAGTACTGCAACTTTTAGGCTTGCCCTACCGTGTAGTACGTCTTTGCACTGGCGACTTGGGCTTTAGCTCTGCTACTACTTACGATTTGGAAGTATGGCTGCCGGCTGCAAACTGCTATCGTGAAATTTCTTCCTGCTCCAATTTCTTGGATTTCCAAGCTCGTCGTGCTAATATCCGTTTCCGTCGTGATGCGAAAGCTAAACCGGAATTTGTACACACCCTTAACGGCAGTGGCGTAGCAGTTGGCAGAACTGTTGCTGCTATTCTGGAAAACTACCAACAAGCTGATGGTAGCGTTATTGTTCCGGAAGTATTACGTAAATATATGGGTTGCGACGTGATTAAATAAAAAATCGCCATAAGCATCGTTATGCTTTGTCGCAACTTCCGGCACTTCTAACGATTTTTTTAGATTATGCTATTCTTAGCGCTGTTCCTTGTGAGCAGCGCTTTTTTAATTTAAAAATCCTTGTATTTAGGGAAAAAATCCGATATTTTGGTGTAATCCTGCGTATTATCGAAAATTTCTTGAAGTCCTCAAATATTTTCCGTTTTCGTCCGTTTTCCTATTGTACTTTCCCGTGTAGGTGGTATACTTATATCATCAAAATATGCTATTGCAAGGGGAGAGTGGATATGAAGAAAGATAAAGTTTTCCAACTCAATCAAACTGCTGTAGAAAAATTGGCAGAGGAATATGCTACCCCGCTGTTAGTTCTTTCTTTGGATCAAGTAAAAGCAAACTATGAATGTTTGAGAACATATATGCCGCGTGTAAAAGTGTTTTATGCGATTAAGGCTAACCCCCATCCCGAAATTTTAAAGACCATGATAGATATGGGTTCTTGTTTTGACGTTGCTTCTGCTGGCGAAATTCGCACTTTGAGCGAAATGGGCGTAAGCGGTGAACGTTTTATCTACGCAAATCCGGTTAAGACTGGCGTTGGCTTCAAAGCTTGCCGTGATTGTGGCGTAACAAGAATGACCTTCGATAGTGCCAGCGAAATTGCTAAAATTCAAAAAGAGCTTCCCGGTGCTACCGTACTTTTGCGTTTGCGTATCGATAATTCTTCTGCTCACGTAGATTTGAACAAAAAGTTTGGCGCAGGCAGGGAGCATGCTGTGGAATTGATGCTCAAAGCTAAAGAAGCTGGTCTTGATATGGCAGGCATTGCTTTCCACGTTGGCAGTCAAACCATTTTGGCTGACCCGTACTTGGAAGCTTTGGATATTGCCCGTGAAGTTTTTGAAGAAGCTAAGGAAGCAGGTCTTGACCTGCGCATTTTGGATATTGGCGGCGGCTTCCCCATTCCCACACCTTCCATGAAATTCAACTTGCCAGAAATGCTTAAACAAATTCACGCTCGCCTTGACGAAGATTTCCCCAACATCGAAATTTGGGCAGAACCCGGTCGTTATATTTGCGGTACTGCGGTTAATCTCATTACCAGTGTTATCGGTGTAACTGAACGTGGCGGACAACCTTGGTATTTCCTTGATGATGGTCTCTACGGAACCTTCTCCGGTGTAATTTTTGACCAATGGGATTTCAAACTCATTAGTTTCAAAGAGGGCGACGAACGTGTGGCGGCGACTTTTGCCGGTCCCAGCTGCGATTCCTTGGATATTATGTTCCGTGGTCGTATGACTGTGCCCCTCGAAGTTGGCGATTTACTCTTAGTTCCGTCCTGTGGCGCGTACACTTCCGCTTCTGCTACTACTTTCAACGGTTTTAGTAAAGCTGAGTTCGTTGTATGGGAAAACGTAAACGCGTGATAAGCACCATCTAACTGTGTTGCCATAAAATTGTTTGCTCGACGTACTTCAAGTACGCCTTCGCTGCGCAATTTTATGTCGCCTTGTTATCTGGCACTTCTGACGCGTTTTAAAGATTAATCATCAAAATTTACAGCTCTGCGTTTAAAAACGTGGAGCTGTTTTTATTGTACGCATTATGCCTATTGTGGTAAAATAAAATGATACTATGGACATCTATGTGATGGAGAGCCTGCCTTGAAAATGAAGATGCCGCTTATTGAAGCGATGCTTAAATATAAACAAGAAAATATTTATCCTTTCCACACTCCCGGTCACAAAGGAGGACGTGGCATGGAGCAAAGCTTGCGCTCCGAATTAGGCGAAAGTGTTTTGATGGACGTGTCCTTGATGAGTGAGCTGGACGATATTCACGAGCCGGAAACTTATATTAAGGAAGCACAAGCTTTGGCGGCGCAAACCTACGGCAGTGATGCGTGCTTTTGGGCAGTGAATGGAACCAGCCAAGCTATTCACGCCATGCTGATGACAGCACTTCGTCCCGGAGAAAAGGTTCTGCTTCCCCGTAACGCTCATAGAAGTGTGGCAGGAGGTTTAATCCTTGGAGGGATTGAAGCAACTTTCATGCAGCCTGATTATTGCGAGGAGTTTGGCATTAATTTTCAGGTGCAACCTCAAGAGGTAGAAGCTGCTCTTGAAAAAGATAAGGCAATTAAAGCGGTACTGCTCACCAGTCCCAACTATTATGGTGTGGCGGCAGATGTGGAAGCTATTGCAAAAATCTGTCATGCCCGTAAGGTAGTGCTCCTCGTTGATGAAGCTCATGGGCCCCATTTAGGCTTTAGTGATTTACTGCCTAAATCTGCGCTACAATGTGGTGCTGATGCCTGCGCTCAAAGTACCCACAAAATTTTAGGTGCCATGACCCAATGCAGTATGCTCCATGTGCAAGGTCAGCGCCTTAGCGTGGAACGTGCGGCAGACGTGATGAGCGTACTGACAACTACAAGTCCCAACTATCTTTTGATGGCATCCTTGGATGCGGCGCGCGCTCAAGTGCAAGCGTGTGGCAAGGAAATGGCGGAAGCTGCAGTGCTGGCGGCGAACAAATTGCGTGCAGTAATTAATAAGTACGCAGGCTTGAAGCTTTTAAGCGAAGCTGACTGCGGTGGTTTAAGATTAGATGTTACCAAGGTTACGGTAAATTTTGCAGAGTGGGGCTACACTGGCATCGAAGCTGGTGACTTGTTCCGTAAGGCAGGTATTGCCGTAGAATTGGTAGATGCACAAAATGTGCTCTTCTTAGTTACTTATGCAGATGTAACTGAGGATTATGACGAAGCTTTAAGAAAAATAGATGCAGTGCTTGCTCAAATGGAGCAGCACAAACGCAGTAAGCAAGAAGCTGTAACTGCTCAAGACGTGCCTGTAACTACAATGG
This sequence comes from Phascolarctobacterium sp., assembly GCA_017457085.1. Taxonomy (GTDB): domain Bacteria; phylum Bacillota; class Negativicutes; order Acidaminococcales; family Acidaminococcaceae; genus JAHHUH01. The sequence continues at coordinate 51,574 of JAFTID010000039.1, read as the reverse complement.
CGCTTCCTTTACGTGAAGTTTTTTACGGCAATAAGGAAGCCATTGCCCTTGAAGAAAGTGCAGGTAAGATTTGTGGCGAGCAGGTAAGCTTTTATCCTCCGGGGATTCCGGTGCTGCTTCCCGGTGAAGTTATTACCGAGGAGATAATTGCTTATTGTCAAATGATGAAAGGTTTAGGCTTACCCGTTAGCGGTCCTGCAGACGGAAGCCTGAAAACCATACGGGTGGTGAAAAAATGAAGGGTTTATTTATCAGCTTTGAAGGTCCTGACGGAACTGGCAAAACTACCCAATTGAAAAGAGTTGCCGAAGCTTTGCGTGAGCAAGGCTACGAGGTTTTGGAAAGTCGCGAGCCGGGCGGTACCGTTCTTGCGGAAAAGGTACGCAACATTGTTTTAGACCCGGACTTGCCCATCAACAATATTACGGAAGTGCTGCTTTATTTGGCGGCGCGTAGTGAACACGTAGAAAAGGTGCTTGCCCCTGCGGTGGTGGCAGGCAAGATTGTTTTGTGTGACCGCTTCAGTGATTCTACCTTGGTTTACCAAGGCTTGACTCGCGGTCTGAAAGTGGAAGAGCTTACCCAATTACGCCAGCTCAATGATTTTGCCAGCAATGGTTTGGCTCCGGATATGACCTTGCTCCTTGACGGCAGACCGGAGGTTTTGCTGAGCAGACGAGATGCACGTGGCGTAAGCGATAGATATGAAAATAAAGGCTTGGATTTTCAACACAGCATTCGCAATGGCTTCTTAGCTTTGGCGGAAGCTGAGCCTGAACGCATTAAGGTTGTTAATGCAGAGGGCGGTCAAGATGAAGTGCAAGCATTGGTTATGCAGGAAATTACTGCATTGTTAGAAAAGGTAAAGGCTTAAATGTGGGATAGTGTTTTAGGACACGAACAGAATAAAGAGTTTTTGCAGAATTTCTTGAAGGCGCAGGCACGTCCTCACGCATTGCTTTTTTGCGGGGCGGAAGGCTTGGGGAAAAAGAAGCTGGCTTTGGAATTTGCCAAGAGCTTTTTGTGCTTAAATGGCGTAGGCAATGACGGCTGCGAAGCTTGTCGTCTGCTTAATTTTGCTGACGGTAACGTAAGTCACCCGGATTTTATTATGGTGGAGCGTTTGCCTGAGAAGCGCGAGCTTTTGATTGACCAGATGCGCGAGCTGATTAAACAGGCGGCGTATGCTCCCGTGCTTTCTAAAAATAAAATCTGCATTATTGAAGATGCAGATACCATGAGGGAAGCTGCTGCCAACAGCTTTTTAAAATTACTAGAAGAACCGCCTGATGGTTGGCTGATAATTTTGCTGGCGAGCAGCGAAGACAAACTGCTCACTACCATTTTGTCGCGTGTGGTTAAATTGCGTTTTAACCCTTTGGCTGTGGCAGATGTGAAGCAGCTTTTAGTTGAGCGTGGCATTGCTGACCAAGAAAGCGAAGTTTTGGCACGCATCAGTGAAGGTAGTGTTGGGGCGGCGCTTAACCTGCATCAACAGCAAGCCTTGGAATACAGGCAGACTGCCATCAGTTTTTTAGAAGCGTTGCCTTTGGAAATGCCTCTTAACTATTTGGCAGGTCGTACTTGGGTAGAAAAGTACGAGCGCAGTGAAGCCATTTTGTTTGTAAAATTACTACAGCTTTTATTGCGGGATATGCTCTTTGTAAAAATTGGGATGACCGCTAATTTATATAACTGCGATTTGCAGGAAATTTTGACCGCACTTTGTGGCGGTTGGCAACCCCAAGGCTTAAAGAAAGCTTTGGCGGCGGTGAGTGATGCTTATAAGGCTTTGAATACCACTACCGGCGTGAAGCTGATATTGGAAAACTTGGCCATGAAAATAGATAATTTCCGAAAGGAGTGAATATAGTGCCGACAGTTGTAGGTATTAGATTTAAAAAAGCAGCTAAAATATATTATTTTGACCCGGTAGACAGCGGTGTAGAAAAAGGCGATTTCGCTATTGTGGAAACTGCCCGCGGCGTAGAATACGGTGAGGTTGTCATTGGTAGCCGCGAAGTGAGCGAGGACAGCATCGTTGCTCCCCTTAAACCCGTAATGCGCAAAGCTACCGAAGAAGACGCAGAAAAACTTGCAGAAAACAAAGTGCGTGAAAGAGAAGCCTTTAATATTTGCCTGCGTAAAATTAAAAATCATGATTTGCCCATGCATCTTATTGACGTAGAATTTACTTTTGACGTTAACAAAATTATTTTCTACTTTACTGCAGATGGCAGAATTGACTTCCGTGAATTGGTAAAAGATTTGGCGGCGGTGTTCCGTACCCGTATCGAACTGCGCCAAATTGGTGTGCGTGACGAAGCAAAACTGCTTGGCGGAATTGGTAGCTGTGGCAGACCCTTGTGCTGTGCAACCTTCTTGGGCGATTTCGAACCTGTTTCCATCCGTATGGCGAAGGATCAAAACCTTAGCCTTAATCCCACCAAAATTTCCGGTATCTGCGGTCGCTTGATGTGCTGCCTGAAATATGAAAACCATATGTACTGCAAAAATGATTGCAAAGGCTGTGGCAAACGTGAACGTGTAGAAATTCCCAAGATGGGTGCTTTGGTTGTTACTCCTTTGGGCGAAGGCAAGGTTACCGGTATTAACCGCGGTCAACGTACTGCTTCCGTACAACTTGCTCCCGATAACATCATTCAAGTGGAATGGGACGAAATCGTAGATGCTTCCCAAGCTGACGTATAAATATGGAAGATAAAATTAGATGTGATTACGTGCCCGGTTGCCAGTATAAAATTTGGCAGGACGGGGGACAATTTTGTTTTACAACTGATGCCGTGTTTTTGGGGAACTTCCCCCACGTGGTGAACAAGGCGAAGGCTTTGGAGCTGGGCTGTGGTACTGGTGCCATCAGTATGTTGGTAGAGCATCGCGGTGCAGAACACGTTACTGCCATTGACTGCAACCCTGCGGTTACAAGTCTGCTCCGTCGTAGTGTGGAAGATAATAATTTGCAGGAGAAGTTCACCATCGTTGATGGGGACATCTGCAAAATTAAAGATTACGTGAAGCCTGAAAGCATGGACCTTGTGGTAGCGAACCCTCCTTATCGTAACAGTGGGAACCAACGCCAAGTAGGAACCATTGCTTGCCATGAGGTTACTGCTACGCTGGAAGATTTCTTCAAGGCAGCAGCTTTTGCTGTACGCTATCGTGGGCGCTTCGCGCTTGTGCAATTACCGGAACGCTTTGCTGAAAGTATGCAGCTTGCCTTTAAATACGGCTTGCAACCGAAAAAATTACAATGGGTGCATTCTGCTATTGATAAGCCTGCCTGGATTTTCCTTATGGAAATGGTCAAGGGGGGGAGCTACGGAATGGACGTGTTGCCGCCGTTGATTATGTATGAGAGTGACGGGAGTTATACTACTAACGTCAAAAAGTTTTATACAAATTCGTTATAAGCACTGTTATGCTTTGTCATAGCTTATTCGCTTGCTCAACGTACGTCTAGTACGCTATCGCTGCGCGAATTGCGCTATTCCTCGCCTTCCAGCACTTCTAACGAATTTAGGAAGTTATCAAATGAATCTAAACGCCTTGCATTTTGCGAGGCGTTTTTTGCTAGATAAAAAATTTCGTGGTACAATAATAAAAATAAACAAAAGAGGTAATGGAGTATGACTATTATTGATTTTGAAAGTAGAAAACGCGATATTCAAAAGAAGCGTGGTTTGGAAACTGAACTGAAGCTTTCTGATAAGCTTATGTCAAAAGATACCGAAGATTTTTTTGACGATGCTTTTGATGACGATATCTTTGACTATTTTTTAAGCTCCTATGAAGATGAATATAGCTATGTCTATGAATTAGAGCTGGAGCTTGTGGGTAGTAACCTTAAAAATGATGACTTAACTGACGAACAGAAGAAGGCCCTCGCTAAATTTGCCAAGGTCAAAAATTCCTTGTCTCGTACTGTTTTAGTGACAGGGCATACTCTTTTATGGCAGTTGCATTATATAATTCAACAAGCCTTTGGTTGGAACGATAGTCATTTGCACCGTTTTGCTTTGCCGGAAGCAAGTTTTGCAGAAATTACTAACAATAGTGTTAAAACTTGGGGCGAGCTTTGTGGCATCATCTTCCGTTATCCTGACGGAAATATGGAAGATTTATATTGGTATGATAATGACGACTACGGACGTAAAAGTTCTCTCAAGCACTGGTTCCGTGAAAAATATACTACCGAAGAAGAATATTTAGGCGAAGGCGACCATTACTACAATAATCAAAAAGCAGTTGAAGATTTGCTGGCTATGCCACGCCCCTTAAAACTTTTTGGTGGCAAGCAGGTTCACGTTAAACAGGCGACCATTGATGAGTTAAGAAGAGGCTTAGGTTTAGAGGGAAATATCAATACTATTTTGACAAGGCTTCCCGTTGGCGAAGTGTTTACTTTACCTAAACACGTGCCAAATTATAAGACTTGGCTCGAGAGTATGAAGTCCCTTGTTACTGCTATTGTGAATATGCACGATAAGAATGTAGAAAAAGATTTTGCCATGTTCGAGCGTGTCATCAGAAAAGGTCAAGAGCTGATGGAAAAATATTGTGATGAATATGGCGAGTTCAAAGAAGGCGTGTCCTATAAATTACAAGAAGAGCTGACGGAAGAACTGGACAAGGCAAGTGAAGCTGTTGATTTGCGTAATATGCTTCTGGAAGCATTAAATCCTATGGTGCATGCTTTTACTGACAGTCTTGTGTACTATTATGATTATGGTGATGACTGGCAAGTGCGTGTTACCTGTAAAAATGTTTACTGCGCTGAGGAAATGGAAGGGGAAGAAGCACCTGCCTTCATCGGTGACGAGGATAAAGAAGTTAGTGCAAAACTTTACGATGCAGTACACGCAGTTAGCAAAAATAAAAATCCCCTCTGCATTGCTACTGATGGGGTAAATGTAGTGGATGATGTTGGCGGCTTGTATGGCTTCTGTGAATTTTTGGAAGATTATAATTCTGAAGACGAGGCTCTTTTAGCAGAAGCAATCGAATTTGCAAAGGAAATGAAGTGGAAGGGTAGAAAGCCCAGTCCAAAAGCTTTGTTGTAAAATTAAATGACAAAAAGAAAAATACACGTTTCGCGATTTAGCTAAGCGTGTATTTTTTATATGATGATAAATTTGACTAAAGATATTATATATAGTATCATTTTAGTGCGCAGTAATAATTCTATTGAGGTGAATAAATGTCAAAGTTAGAAAAGCGTTTGAGAGCATTAGCTAACGGAGCAGAATTGCCCTGGAGTAAAATTGTTGCGTTATTAGAAAGTCTTGGTGTTGTTGTACAAAATCCAAGTGGAGGAAGTCATTTTAAGATTTTTATAAAAGGGAAAACACCGTTAACGATACCTGTACACAACGGAAAAATCAAAAAGATATATGCTAAAAAGGTAGCAGAGTTTTTATCTGAATTTATAGATGTGGATGCACAGTAGAAACTGATATTGAGGAGGTAAAAACAATGGAGAAAAACTTAGAATATTATATGAACTTAAAATATCCCACTCAAATTACAGAAATCGCAGTTGAAGACGGTGGTGGATATTTAGTAGAGATTCCGTTATTAAAAGGCTGCATGAGTGACGGCGAAACTATCGCTGAAGCATTGGAGAATATCAAAGAAGCTAAAGAAGAATGGCTTACTTATATGTTGGCAAATGATTTGTCTATTCCAGAACCTACTGATGCTGCTAAATACAGTGGTAAGTTTGTTGTCAGGATTCCGAAAACATTGCATAAAACTATTTCAGAACAATCTAAAATGGAAGGCTTAAGTTTGAATCAGTATGTTGCAAATTCTTTAGCTTACGTTGCTGGACAGAAACAAATCTTGTTGAGCAAATAAATATAAAATAATATTTTAGCAGGCAGACCGTTTAGTTTGCCTGCTTTTTGTTGTTATAAAAACTACCTTGTGATAAAATATTTATATTATGGGTCAGTGTGCGCTGACCGCAAAACCGAAGGAGGCGAAGCCGTGACAACAGAAAAAACTTCATACGGAACTCTGTACTTGTGCGCTACGCCTATCGGAAATTTGGAGGATATGACCCCTCGCGCAATAAGGATGCTTCGCGAAGCAGATATCATTGCGGCAGAAGACACTCGTCATACCCTGCAACTGTTAAACCACTTTGAAATTAAAGGTCGCTTGGTGCGTTACGATGAACACAGCAAGGAAAAGCAAGGCGCTTATCTTTTGGAGCAGCTCCTTGACGGCAAGAACATTGCTCTCGTAAGTGACGCGGGCTTCCCCGGCATTGCTGATCCCGGCGAAGCTTTGGCGAAGGAAGCTATCGAAGCAGGCGTAAGAGTAGTGCCCGTCCCCGGGGCTAACGCAGCTCTTTGTGCCCTTATCGCCTCTGGTCTTCCGGCTTACCCGTTTTTCTTCGGAGGTTTTTTGCCAAAGAGCAGACGTAATCGTAAGGAACAGTTAGAACTGTGGCAGCACATTCCTGCAACCATTATTTTGTACGAAGCACCTCACCGCATCAAGGAAGTACTCCAAGACATTTTAGAATGTTGGGGCGATAGACCTATGGCTGCGGCGCGGGAGCTTACCAAATTGCACGAAGAATTTTACCGTGGCACCGTCTCTAGCTGTTTGGCGTGGCTTGAAGAACAAGCGCCTCGCGGAGAGTTCTGCTTAGTGCTTGCACCCGGCGAGGGCAAGGCTCCTGAAACAGAAGAAGAGCTTGACCCCTTGGACGAGGTAAAACAACTTATCGCCAGTGGCGTAGATAAAAAGACTGCCTTGGCGCAGGTTGCAAAAAAACGTAGAATCCCCAAAAGGGAACTATATAATCAACTTATTTCAGAAGGAGAAGGGATTTCAGAATGACTAAACCGACTTATTATATTACTACCCCCATTTACTACCCCAGTGACAAACTGCACATTGGTCACGCATACTGCACCACTATTGCAGATACCTTGGCTCGTTTCCACCGCGCAAAAGGTGAAGACGTTTTCTTCCTCACCGGTAGTGACGAACATGGCCTCAAAATTCAACGCAAAGCTCAAGAAAAAGGCATTACCCCCATTGAATACGTTGATGCTATCATTGCTAACTTTAAACAACTGTGGAATGAACTGAACATTTCCAACAACGATTTCATCCGTACCAGTGAAGAACGCCACCACAAAGTTGTTCAAGATGTTTTGACCAAAATTTTTGAACAAGGCGACATCTATAAAAAGAACTACGAAGGTCTCTACTGCGTACCCTGCGAATCCTATTGGCTGGAACGCCAATTGGTAGATGGCAAATGCCCGGACTGTGGTCGCCCTGTAGAAAAAATGCAAGAAGAAAGTTACTTCTTCAAACTTTCCAAATACCAAGATTGGTGGCTGCAATTTATTGAAGAAAACCCCAACTTCATCCAACCGGCAAGCCGTCGTAACGAAATGATTAACTTCGTAAAACAAGGCTTGGAGGATTTGTGCATTACCCGTACCACCTTTGACTGGGGTATTCCTGTACCCTTCGACAAAAAACACGTTGTTTATGTTTGGTTCGATGCGTTGCTCAACTACTTGACCGGTATTAAATACGGCACTGATGATGCAATGTTCAACAAATTCTGGCCTGCATCCTTGCACCTTGTTGGTAAAGAAATCGTGCGTTTCCACACTATCATCTGGCCCATCATGCTCAAAGCTATGGGTGTAGAACTGCCGCAAAAAGTTTACGGTCACGGCTGGCTGGTAATCGACGGCGACAAAATGTCCAAATCCAAAGGCAATGTTATTGACCCCTTGGCTCTTATTGACGAATTTGGCGCTGATGCTATCCGTTACTTCCTGCTCCGCGAAATCGTATTCGGTAATGACGGCAACTTCTCCCGCGACGCACTTATCACCCGTATTAACTCTGACCTTGCTAACGACCTTGGCAACCTGCTCCACAGAACTGTTAGCATGATTGAAAAATATCACGGCGGCGTAGTAACTAACGCTGGCGTAAGCGAAGCAGTTGACGAAGATTTGATTGCTCTCGTGAACAGCACCGTAGCTAATTTCGAAAAAGATATGGACGCTATGGAAATCAATAGCGCTATTAAAGGCGTTTGGGCACTCATTAGCCGCGCTAACAAATACATTGACGAAACTGGTCCGTGGATTTTGGCAAAAGACGAAGCAAAAGCAGCTCGCCTGCAAACCGTTATGTACAATTTGGCAGAAACCCTGCGCGTTGTAGCAATCCTGGTTGCTCCCTTCATTCCGTCCACCAGCCCGAAAATTTACACCCAACTTGGCTTGGAAGTTCCTGCAGAATTCCTCCTTGCTGATGCAGTATTTGGCAAAATGGAAGGCACCAAAGTTCAAAAAGGTGACCCCCTCTATCCGCGTATTGAAATCGCAGAAGACGGCGCTACCATTATTGGTGGCAAACGCTATGAAGCTAAAGTGGAAGTTCCCGCTCCCGCAGTGGAAGAGCCGAAAGTTGAAATGGAACCCATCAAAGAAGAAATCACCATTGATGCTTTTGAAAAAATCGATTTGCGCGTAGGCACCGTTAAAGCTGCAGAAAAAGTTAAAAAATCCAAAAAACTTTTGAAACTGCAAGTTATGATTGGCGAAGAAGAACGCACCATCGTAAGTGGTATTGCTCAATACTACGAACCGGAAGCTCTCATCGGTCGCAACGTAATCGTAATTGCTAACCTTGCTCCTGCAAAACTCTTTGGTATTGAATCCTTCGGTATGCTTTTGGCTGCTTCCGATGGCAACGGCAACCTTGTTTTGGCAGATGCTCCTGGTATGGCAAGCGGTAGCCGCGTAAAATAATTATGAGCAGAACTGGATTGTGGGATTCCCATGCCCACTTAGACTCTGACTACTTTACCAGCGACAGGCACGAGCTGATTACCAATTTGCAAGCGGAGCTTGACGGTATCGTTAACCCCGGTTGTGATGCAGAAAGCAGTGCTTTTGCCGTAGAGCTGGCTGAAAAATATGACTTCATCTACGCTGCAGTAGGTTGGCATCCGGAAAACTTAACTGGAATGCCTGCCAACTATTTGGATATGCTAGCGGCGTGGGCTGTTCACCCGAAGGTAGTTGCCATTGGCGAAATTGGCTTGGACTACTACTGGAAAGAGAACGAGCCTAAAGAAGTACAAAAGCGCGTTTTTATGGAGCAGATAGATTTGGCAAAACAATTTGACTTGCCCATCATCATCCATGACCGCGATGCTCATGGTGATATGCTGGAAATGTTCCAAAAAGAAGTAACTGGCGTGCAAGCTGTGTTCCATTGCTATTCTGGCTCTGTGGAAATGGCGAATGAACTGGCAAAACGTGGCTACTACTTTGGTTTTGGTGGAACCTCCACCTACAAAAACGCACAAAAGGTGCGCGAAGTAATGCAATTTGTTCCCCGTGACTTGATTCTCTTTGAAACAGATTGCCCCTATCTTACTCCCGTGCCCTATCGTGGCAAACGCAATAATCCCGGCTACGTGGAGCTTACTGCACGTAATGCGGCGGAAGTTTTAGGCGTAGACTTTGACGAACTGGCAGCACAGACTACTGCCAACGTAAAGCGTTTGTTCAAAAAAATAAAATGATTTTAACAGCTCACTCTAGTTTTAGAGTGGGCTGTATATTTTTTAAAGGTACTTTTATTTTGAAAAAATTGTGTTACAATGTCGGTAAGACGTGTTCAACGTCGTGCAAGATATTTGGCTAGTTCCAAAATTTTAGCAACGGAGGTAACTCAAATGAAATTTAAAAAAATTGCTGCTGCCTTGGCAATGCTGGGAATGCTCGCAGGCGTCGGTACCGCTTTGGCGGCTGAACGCCCCTATAAAGAAATTCCTGTAAACACTATTGAAGACGCTTACATTGGTACTGTTGAAGATCACAAGGCAAAAACTGGCGTAACCGTTATGATTTTCCCCAAAGGCGTAATGGCTGGCGTGGAAATTAGTGGCGGCGGGCCTGCTTCTCGCGAAACTCCCGTTATCGCACCTACTACCAATCCCACTCCGCTGAATGCAGTAGTTTTGGGCGGTGGCAGTGCTTACGGTTTGGGCGCAAGTGATGGCGTAATGCAGTACCTTGAAGAACACGGCATTGGCTACGATACAGGTGTGTCTTTGGTGCCCATCGTAGTGCAAAGTGATATTTTTGACTTGGCGTATGGCAGACCTGATGTTCGCCCCGGTCCCAAGATGGCTTACAAGGCTTGCGAAAATGCAATGAAGCGCCCGGAAATTAAAAGTGGTTTGTACGGTGCAGGCGTTGGTGCAACTGTAGGCACTTATTACAGTATGGAACGTGCGACCAAAGCTGGTATGGGCGTTTACGCAGTACAGCTTGGCGATGTGAAGCTGGCGGCAATTGTAATCCTGAATGCTTGTGGCGATATCTATGATCCCAAAACTGGCGAAAAGATTGCCGGCTTGTGGAACGAAGACCGCACTGCCTTTGCAGATATTCGCAACGAAGTTTATAAATTTGGCGTGCCTTCCTTGGCTCATAAAAACACAACCATTGGAGCAATCCTTACCAATGCAGATTTGGACAGAGCGCAGCTGACAAAAGTTGCTTCTATGACACAAAACGCTTATGCTCGTTGCATTTATCCTGTTGGAACTTTGTATGATGGCGATTCAATTTATGCAGTATCTTTAGGCAAAGTTAAAGCTGACGTAAACGCTATTGGCACCTTGGCGGCGGAAGTAATGCAAGAAGCAATCCTGCGTGCAGTGCGCGATTCTAAAATTTCTGACGAAGAATATTTGGCAAATTGCCCTAAATAAAAAAGAAATCCTGTAGGCATAAAGCTTACAGGATTTTTTGCATAAGCATGCAAAATAAAATTTGTTATTAATCTTAAGAATGTTATAATATAAAAAAGAAGAATTTTTCTAGAGGGGAGGCTTGCAAATGGAAAATATGGAATTTGAAGTGCTTGATGCTTTTGAACATACCTTGAAATCTAATTTGCTTAAAGAGCTGCCTTCCTATGAACTGGTTTATAGAGAAGTAATGTGCCAGCAGGGTAGCGCAGATTTTATTTGCTTCCCCTACGAGAAAATGCTTGGCACTTATGATTTTTCCAGACTTTCTTCTTTAGAAAACGGTAGCCTTGTGCTTTCACTTTTAAAATATAATTCCGGTAGAACGAAAGAGTACCTTAAAGAGCGAACCAGCATTGCAGATGCTGCCTTTAATCGTGTGCTAAAAGAATTAAAGGCAAATAATTTTATCGTTAAGCGCAAGAACTTGTATTTTCTTTCTGAAAATTTTGTGCAAGAGAACGATAACATCTGGGCGTTTGAAGTGAAGGCTACCAGCTGGAAGCGTGCATTACTCCAAGCGACTATGTACAAAGCCTTTGCCAACTACGTGGTAGCAGTTATGCCCTTCGAGGAAGAAGAACTGCTTGCAGAAAAGCTAGACCTTTTTACTGAAATGAACGTTGGCGTGCTACTTTTTGATTCGCAAAGCTTAGCGTTCAAATGGTTAAGACGACCTTTGAAAGATAGTGCTTTATCCAAATGGCAAAAATTCTTCTTCTTGGGAAAAATATCTGGTCAACATTTCCAAGAGTCCTTGTTCTCGATGAGGTGAGGGGTTAACTGTCTAACTTGTTAGAAGATTTGTCGAAAAAATTAAAAATTTTTAAAATAATGAAGCGGTGCTCAAAAATTCGAGCATCGCTTTTTCTATTATATAATCAAAGAGAGGAAAGAGATGTTCTTTGACAACTAAATATATAGTTGCACTAAATTTTGTTTTATTGAATTATATTAACTTTTAAACAAAGGAAGTGTTTTTATGAATAAATTGTCTAAAGCTGATGAATTTTATCGTAAGGGAGTTATTCTTTATAACGGGGTAAGAACAAAAAGTACCATGGAGGAAATGGTTAAGTTGTTTAGGGAAGCTGCAGAGCTTGGACATTTGAAGGCTATGTATGCTTTATGTAAATGTTATTTTGTAGGGCTAGGGGTAAAGAAAGATATGTCAGCTGCTAAATTCTGGTGTTTGCAAGCTGCTGAAAAGGGACTTGAAATTGCCAAAAGGAATCTAATTTACATAGATTATCGTTTAGCTCATAAGTGGAGCGATAATAATATTAAAGCTGTTTTAAATAGTAAAAAGTGTGGATGCTTTCACTGTGGTCGTATTTTTGATGCAAGTGAAATTTATAATAGCAAATATGGACTAGACTATAAATTTGCACTTTGCCCTTATTGTGGGATAGATTCTGTTATACCAGATGCATCTGGATATCCTATTACTGAAGAGTTTTTGGAAGGGATGCGCAATACTTGGTTTGGTTGCGGAATTTTAATGAAAGGTAATAAAAAGGTGTATATTGATGTCAAGTTATGAGTTAGGAATGCTTACGGCAAGTATTGTAAAAATATCGTTATGGCTAGCATATTTTTTATTGTAAGAGTTAAAGCTGTGCATAAGCACAGGGTTGAGATGTTGGACAAAAAATTACTGAAAGCGAGAAGAGCATGTTAAGTATCAAATTTCACAAAAATCCTGAACGCATTGGTGGGGGCATAACTGAAATTATTTTCAATGAACATAGATTGATTATAGATTTGGGAGCAGAGTTAGAGTACGAAGGAGTAGAGCCTAATCCTAATATTGATGGAGTTACAATTGGCAAAGAACAATGTGATGGTGTCTTGATAACTCATTATCATGGAGACCACATTGGTTTATTGAAGTATTTACTTCCAGAAGTTCCTGTTTATATGAGTAAGGTTAGTCAAGAAATTGGCTTGACTATTTATGATAGATTAAAAAGAGCAAAATTGTTAGCTAGTGATGATAAAACCATAGATAGATTAGAAAATGCTAAACTTTTTTCTTATGAAGATTTTGGGAAAGATTTTCAAATTGGCGCTTTTACAGTTAGACCTATTCGTGTAGACCATTCTGCCTTCGATGCTTTAGCGTACCTGATTACAGTTGCTGGCAAAAAGATATTTTTTACTGGAGATTTTCGTAGCCATGGGTACACAGGTAAGGCTTTATATACGACCTTAGAAAAATATGTTGGAAAGGTAGACGTTATCATAACAGAAGGAACTATGCTTAGCCGAGAAGATGAAACTATTTCTGAAAAAGAGCTTCGCGAAAAAGCAATAGATATCTGTAATGAACACAGATATATTTTATATCTTGGTTCTTCTACAAACATTGATAGCCTGCTTAGTATGTCCAGTGCAGCCAAGCTGACAAAGAAAGCTTTTTGTGCAGATAACTTTCAGAAAGAAATCTTTAAAATTGTTGCAGAAAATAGTAAAAGTGATTTTTATAAGAATCCAATTCATCAAGTTAAATATCCTCAAGGTTTAGTAATTGCCTTGCGAATGAGCCAACTGGATTTTGCGGAAGCCTTCTACAAAAAATATGGACAAGAGAGTGTTTTGATATATTCTTTGTGGGATGGGTACATTACAAAAAAACAGGAACTGCAAAAATTACAAACCTTATGGGGAAACAGATTTATTCAATTACATAGTGGGGGACACGCTTCTGCGGATGATATAAAGAAAATGGTAGAGATATGTAGCAAAGAAAGAGAGCAGACAATGGTTATACCAATGCATTTAGAAAACTTTGATTTCTTCTCTAAATTAAAACTGCCTGCTACAGTCCGTAATCTGCAGCAAAGCGAAGAGCTTTTGCTCGTCCCCTAAATTTAAATAGGCGTAGCCATAATGGTTATGCTTATTGTTATTGATTTTGAGTATGATAAAATATAAATAACTACTTTACATTTAAGGAGTGGTACTATGGCAGAAGAAAAAGTTAAACAAAGTGAAGTTGATACTGAAAACGAAAGTTCTGGATACGGAATTGGGAGAGCGCTTATCTTATGCGTCCTTAAAGTTTTAGAAAAATATTCTGATGCAGACCATCCCTTAACTCGTGAGGCTATTGCTGTAAAAGTTCAAAAAGAGTTTAACCTTAAACAGAAACCTACTAGAACAACAGTAGGGAATAATATCAAACTTTTAAAAGAGAATTTTAAATATAATATAGCAGATGGTAAAAATGGTGGGGTTTACCTAGTAGGCAAAACCTTTGATGACTTAGAATTAAAAATGTTGGCAAGCAGTATTGCTACAGCAAAATTCTTGCCAGCCAAACAAGCTAAAGAACTTTTAGGAAAACTGAATGAGTTAAGTAGTGAGTATAACAATTTAAATAAGGGCGTTGGTTTGGTCGAGAACTATATTCGTACCAACAACATGGACTTATCCTATAATTTAGAAGTCATTTATGATGCTATCAAAGAAAATAAGCAAGTCAAATTCGTTTATAACGATTTGGGCGTGAAAGGAGAATTAGTCCCCCGTTACCAAAAGAAAGCGGAGGATGGCAGATACACCATAAATCCATACGAAGTTATTTGTAATGACGGCAACTTTTATGTTATTGGCAGCACCTACGAATATAAAAATTTAAGACACTACAGATTGGACAGAATAACCAAAATTGATATTGTAGAAAATTCCAAGCGTGCTCCATTAAAAGAAATGGAAGGTTATACTGACAAAGGTTATTTTGAATTGACAAGCTATGTTCGTGACCATTTGAAAATGTTTAATGGCGAAGTAAAGCGTGTGAAATTTAAAGCCAGCAAGTCCATTCTCAATTATATTTGGGACACCTTTGGTGATGCCGCAGAAATTAGAGAGCTTGCTGACGATAAAGACAACGTAATTTTTACCGTAAGAACTGCCATTGACGGAGCAAAGGTTTTTGCAAAGCAATTCTGCACTGCATGCGAAGTGCTGCAGCCTCAAGAACTGCGGGACGAATTGAAGCAGGAATTTGGACAAATGGTAGAGAAGTATAAGTAAAATAGTTTTGGAGGTGTAGTGGTATGAGAGGTCTAAGTGAAAAAACATTACAGTTTATTAAAAATAGTGATGATAATGTTGCGGTAATAATCAGAAGTGTTATCAACGAAATAAACGGGGAGAACAAAAACAAGTTATTTTTGGGTATAAGAGAAAATTACATCATTGTATATAGTATGGGTGCTATGATTGTCAAAATAGAATTTAATACAAAAGGTGCTTATAGTAAATGCCATACTCATAAAAAGTATTTATATGGTGAAGGAGATGGATATGAAAGTATAACTTTGAGCAATATCGATAGTTTTAACGAGTTAGTTGTCAAAGTAAAGAATTATGTTGAAAATAAAAAAGCTAGTAAAACTTTTGAAAAACAATATCAGCAACGAATAATGTTATCAAATAATGAAATGGTTGGTTCAAATTACTTTTGTTATGATATGGAATATTCTATGGGAACAAATGGTTATGGTAGGTATGATATTCTTGCTATATCTATGGTTCCAAACAATTTTGGGGAATACAGTATTGGTTTGATAGAAGTTAAGGTTGACTCTGGTAGCTTTGGGACAGGTGCTGATAATATTAAAAAATTGTTGGATAATGGTAAAATAGTAAAGATAGATAAAGGGGAATATGAAGTAAAATCTAAATTAAGATTAGACTATGATAAACATAAAGGTAGTTTGGGAAGTGGTATTTTAGGACATTTTAGTGATTATGTTAGATATATTAACGATGATGATTATATAAAAAAACATGGTATTAGTAGATTTAGTGTGACGAAAAACGAAGCGGTTAATGTATTGAAAAATTATATAGAACTAGGATTATATCATGAAAAATTAAAGAATTTTGCTTCATTAACAGTTAATATGATAAGTGATGTGCCTCAATTTGTGTTTTTGAATTATGCTAACAAGAAAGAAATCAAAAGCATAAAAGATTCTTTCAGTAACTATGTTTTAGGTACAAGCACTTTGGCGATAACGAAGGTTTGGGATGAAAACGTTATTGACCAATATCGTGGTAGTGATTCTGAAATACAATTTAAATGTATTTTTAAAGAAGGCTTCCCAGAAGATGAAGCTAATCGTGCAATATTTAGTGACGTAGAAATTTCCGAGGCAAAAAACATTTTTGATGAAGAAGCTTATAAATAACTCAAACCCCCACACACTCTCGTGCGTGGGGGCTCTTTCTTCATTAAATACTTATATCTTCCGTGATGTTTACAATTTCCAATTTTCCAGCAAGCCTATCTAAAACTTCTTTAGAGTTCGGAGAAGTTTCTCCTGTTTCTAAGAAAACAAACGAAATATGGTCTGCATATTTTATAATACTTTTTTCAAAGGCGTTCCAAAGTTCTCTGGAAAGGTCTTTTACGGATTTAGGAAGATTTTTTCTAAAACGGATGCTTGCTAAATCAATGACTACTGTCGTACCGATACTTCTTTCAAAGAAATATTCTACTTCGTTTTCAAAGTAGGTGTTTATTCTGGGAACCTTTAATTTTACGAAAGTAGTTCTATTGCCAGCGATACGATTAGAATGTATGGAATTATTTACTGCATTTTCTACAAGTTCTTTTGCTTTTTCAAAAGAGGTAGCAGTTATTTTGTAATGTACTGGTGATTCGCTCATAGCTTTTGCTTGTACTACGTTTTTATTGAAGATGTATTCCTGCGTCTCAAAATGTGCGCTGTCTAAAAAATCAGGATCGAAATCTTCTGCTGTTTTTACCTTTTGATAAAACTCGCTGGTAGTAATTTCCTCTATGGTTTGGATAGAAACATCAGCTTGGATTAGTTTTTGAAGATGTTCTGCCAAAACTTGAGAAATGTTTTGCGGTTCTGTTGTAGCACAGGAGTAACAGCAAGCTAAACGTAAAAGATTATTTTTAACCTCGTATGCTTGCGCTGTAAAATCTTTGTCAGCACATTCTTTATCTAAGAGTTCATTGGTTTTATAAAGAAAGGAATTATCTGTAAGGGTTTGGGAAGTTGTAAAAAGCAAATCGTAAAAAATCATAACATTACCTCCTAATTTTATATTATCATACTAATGCAAGCGGTGCTCAAAAAAATGAGCATCGCTTTTGCTATTATTGAAGCATAAAGAAAAGGAATACTATTGTTTTATGAAAGGCAGGCAATTTTAATATGGTTAATCTTGAACGGTTGTTAAATTACGATTTCGATTACTTCAAAGGCAAAGCAGACTTTGAACTGGCAGAGAAGTATTTTGAAATAAAAGAGTATGATGTAGCAGTGAAACTGTATAAAAAAAGTCTTTGCCATTATTTTCCACATGGGTTAAGAACCAGTAGAACGGATAGTGTTCTGGGGAATAAGGAATGGATGGAGCAAGGAGACACAGAAATTGTACAAGCTTTTATAGCTCGTAAAAAGGAAATTGAAAATACTGCCAATGTAATTGAGGACAGATTCCGTTTTTTAGTTAATGAAGATATTGTAGAAGCCTATGTAGGTTTGGCGGATTTGCTATATGTTTTGGCAATACGTGAAAAATATAACGAGTTAATAACACAAAAGAATGGAATTGTTTATTACCAAGTGGGAGATGTAATAAAAGAAGCTTTTCGACAAAACAAATTTGTTGAAGCAGATAATGAGGTGTCTAAGGAAAGAATTAGTTTGTATGAACAAGCAGCTGCTAAAAATTCCATAGAAGCGTTGCTTTATCTGGGAATGTATTACAGAGATAGAGAGGATTATAAAAAAGCCAGGGGATATTACGAGCGAGCGGCTAATTTAAACAGCGCCGAAGCTGCTTTTGAAATAGCTATGATGTTAGATAAGGACTTTTACTTAATTGCTTCTTCTGGCTTTGGGCATTTGGAATTAACAGAAGAAGAAAACCCGGTAGTGGCAGAGGCTGTAAGTTGGCTTTTAAAAGCGGCACGCTTAGGACATAAACTGGCTATGTATGTTGTAGTACATTGTTATAGATTTGGTGTTGCTGTAGAAAAAGACGAAAAGCTTGCCGAGTGCTGGTTGCAAATTGCAGAAATATTCGATAATGCAACAAATTGTTCTTTGACAAATCATATATGGTAATGCGCGAAATTATGGACGGTGCCAAAGTGAAGGTTCTGAAAGGCAAGGTGTAGATATGGAAGAAAACAATAAATTTTGGGAACAGGATCTTGATTTTATTAAAGGAGAGTATCATTTGAAGTTAGCTGATATATGTGCAAAAAATTCATTTCAATTCAAAAGGGCTTCTATTGAATATCGTAAGAGTGTATATGCTTTTACTAGAGGAACTGCATATTATCTTAATAATTGCACTAATACAGTTCCGATTAGTGAGGATATAGATGACGACGATATTTTCTATCAACCAGATGGATATGATGAGTATAGTTATAATTTCCCAACAGTATTGTTATCTAAATCTTCATTTGTATATCAATGCGTATTAGATGAAAAATTAGCACATATATTGGATAGATTAGAAATATTGATGCTAGAAAATTGTGCGGAAGCAATGGTTGCTTACTGTAAATGTTGTTTGCATCTGGGGCGTGAATTAGATAGTCAAATATGCTTTGGTTTTTATAAAAAAGCTGCTGAAATGGGGAATGGTGAAGCCTACTATGAATTGGCAGAATGTTATAGATATGCGCTTGGCGTTGAAAAAGATTTAGAAAAAGCACTTGAATCTTATAAAATGGCTGCTCAATTAGGTAACGGAGATGCTGCTTATGCTTTGGGGCAGATATATAGCGGACACGAAGTTTGGGCATACGGTATGGAAAATGAAGATTTCAAATATGAGCAAGAGTGGTTTGCTAACAGCGTAGATGTAAGAATTGGAACTACATGGTTTTTGAAGGCAGCTAAGTTAGGTAATGTAAATGGTCAAAGGGAAATATCTAAGTGCTATTCTTCTGGAAAAGGTGTTCCTAAGAATGAAGAATTAGCTGATGTTTGGAATGAAGTAGCAAATATTACCAGTAAATATGAGGGAGAATTGAGGCGTTGTTAGAAAAAGTTTTAGAAGAATTGAATAATGAAGATAGAGAATAAAACAGCTATCTTTTCTGGTAGCTGTTTTTTATTCATTGAGATAATCTTTGCAAACCCTTTGTGAACACTTATTAAAGAGAAACTTTTTAGCATTTCCTTGTGCTACAATGAGAGCAAAGGAGGTGCCTTTATGTTAAAACTTTTATTTATCGTAGGCTCATTACGCAAGGATTCCTTTAATTTACAATTAGCACAAGCTGCGGCGAAGTATTTGGAAGGCAAAGCAGAAGTAGAATTTTTAGATTATAAAAACGTGCCATTCTTTAACCAAGATATAGAGTTCCCTGCGCCACCCACAGTTACTGCAGTTCGAGAAGCAGTGAACGCAGCTGATGGCTTGTGGATTTTTTCACCGGAGTATAATCATTATTTTCCCGGAGTTCTGAAAAATTTATTGGACTGGCTTTCAAGACCAGTAAGCGCAACAGAGGGAAATGTTCTTGCCTGCAAACCTGTTGCTTTAAGTGGTATTACTCCCGGCATGAGTGGAACCTGTATGGCACAAGACCACTTGGTTACTTTGCTAAGCTTTCTGAATATGAAAATTATGAATGCTCGACGCTTGATAATTCCCAATGCAATGTCGCAGCTAGATGAAAATGGCAAGCTGCATTTGACGGTAAGCGAACCTTTTTTGGTTGCGCAAGCTGATGCGTTTATAAAATTTGTTGAAAAACACAGCACAAACTTCTAAAAAAATAAAGTTTATGCAGTCAACTGCACAAACTTTGTAAAAATGAGAACTTTGTGCAGTGAAGTGCATAAACTTTTGATTTTATAATCTAATAAAGACCGTAGCGTTTTTCGGACGTTACGGTCTTTGTGTGTTATGGTGATAAAATTTACCCTTCTTCTTTTTCGGAAGCGAGCTTTTGTAATTGGGAAATGTTTTCGTTATAGCTAAGGACGTAGATGAAGTCCCCTGCCATAATTTTAGTGTCGCCTGCGGGAACCAACTGTTCTTCCCCACGTTTGATATCAACTAGCAAAGTGTTGGGAGGCCATTTGATTTCTTTGACAAGTTTGTTTTCAATGGGACTACCGCTGCAAACGGCAAGCTCCGTAATATTGCGTTGTTCGTGAAGCATATGCTCTTGATGAGGATTGTTGAGCATGCGATTGAGTAGTTCCTCGTAAATTGGTTTGCTCTTGCACAGCTCTGCTACGACGAAGGCTACCATGGCGGCGATGGACAAGGCTAGCAGATGTTGGTAGGAAGCAGTCATTTCCATAATCAGCACGGTGCCTGTAATTGGTGCGCGCACGGAGGAAGAAAAGAGTGCTGCCATGCCGATAACGATAATGTTGGAAGCGTAGGCAGGGTCAATCCAGCCAAGGCTAATCAAAATATTACTGCAAATACTTCCGCACAAGGCACCGATAACTAGCATGGGCAGGAAGAAGCCACCGGGAACTCCGCAACCATAGCTGACCAAAGTAAAGAGCAATTTGCCAATTAAGAATAAAAGTAAAAGCTGGAGGGAAACAGGCGTACCGGAAATTTGGTTGATAAGCTGATTGCCACCACCCAAAACTTCGGGGAGGAAGTAGCCAAGGACACCTGCGGTCAAAAGAGCAAAGGTGATTTTATAAACAGGTTTTTTGAAAATGGGCAGGCTGTAAAATTTAGGAACGCCTAACAAGCCTTTATTAAAGACCACACCACCCAAGCCAACAACTAAAGCGACGAGGACAACGATGCCGTAATAGTTAATGGGCAAAAGGGGCAGGTCGGTAAATTCGAAGATGGAAGCTCTGCCGAACAGAGCACGGGAAACTACCGTTGCCGTCATTGTTGCTGCCATGCAGGGAAGCAATACTACGATGGAAAAGTTGCGGTGAAGTTCTTCAAGAGCAAAGATGACGCCGGCAAGGGGAGCGTTAAAGGCTGCTGCCAAGCCTGCGCTGGCACCGCTCGTCATTAAGTAGCGTTCTTCAAGACGAGTACGCTTTAACATACGGCTCACGCCTTGCGCAGCCACTGCACCTAATTGAATGGAGGGCCTCTCGCGACCAAGGGAAAGACCTGCGCCGATCCCCAAGATGCCTGCGGTAAGTTTTACCCACAGAATGTTGAGCCAACGCATTTTTACCAAGCCAAGGATGGCACCTTTAACTTGGGGAATACCGCTGCCTGCTGCCATAGGTTCAATGCGGTTCAGTTTGTCCAAAACGTAGGCAAGTGTTACCAGACAGCAGAACCAAGCTGCGCTGTACGTCCAATCGGCGGTGGTCAGGTGTTGGTAAAAAATGCCACGATAATGTTCAACTTCGTGTAAGGCGTAACGGAAGAAGCAAATTACCAGACCAGAGAAGATGCCGATAAGGATGCCTTCTGCGAAAAGGCGCAAGCGGAAGTTGTGCCAATCGCTCAGAGATTTATATGTATTTATCATTTGACGTTTGGGATTCATTTAATCACTCCCGGATAATCACCGCGGCTAATGGCAATCTCGTAACCGATTTCTGCCAATTGTTGACGAAGCAGGGCGATTCCCTCCGCTGCTTCACTGCCGCTGTGCTTTTTGTTGTCGTAAAGGGTGTATTTGTCGCGCACGTTTTGTGGCGAAAGGTTGGGCATAATTACATTAGCACCTGCCAAAATTCCCTGCTGATGTCCGTTAGGCAAGAGGGTGTTCAGGGCGGTGGTAGCAGGTAAATTTGCTTGGGGAAGCAGTAATCTTAAAATAGAAACTAATTTCAAGGTTAGCTTGGCGCTTCCGACAGCTTCCTTGCCAAAGGGCGTGTCCTTATGGGGAATGAAAGGACCGATGCCAACCATGTGAGGGTTAAAATTTTTAATGAAAAGCAAATCTTCCACCAAGTTTTCCAAGGTCTGATAAGGCGAGCCTACCATAAAACCAGTGCCTACTTGGTAGCCAATTTCTTTTAAATTTTGCAAGCATTCTAAACGAGCAGTCAGTTGCAATTCAGAAGGATGCAATTTAGCGTAATGTTCTGCGTTGGCAGTTTCGTGGCGCAAGAGATAACGGTCTGCCCCCGCCTCGAACCACTCGCGATAAATTTCAGGCTTGCGTTCACCGGCGGACAGGGTTACTGCGCAATCTGGGTACTGCCTTTTGATTTCAGCAACAACTTCTGCCAAACGCTTGTCATCGTAGGCAAAATCTTCGCCACCTTGCAGGACGAAGGTGCGTAAACCAAGAGCGTAGCCTGTAGTGCAACATTCCAAAATTTCTTGGGGCGTTAGGCGATAACGGCTAGCGTTTTTATTACTGCGACGGATTCCGCAATAG
The DNA here is from genome assembly GCA_017457085.1 of Phascolarctobacterium sp. Taxonomy (GTDB): domain Bacteria; phylum Bacillota; class Negativicutes; order Acidaminococcales; family Acidaminococcaceae; genus JAHHUH01. Next base: position 29,381 of record JAFTID010000039.1, on the reverse strand, counting down.
AGGCAATCGTTCTTACAAAAATTGCTGAACTCTATTAAGCCACGCAGGAAAACATTCTTGCCGAAGGTTGCCTGTGCCTGCTCTTGAGCAGCTTGGCGCAAGGCTTCTGCAATTTTTACGTCCTCGCATTGGAGCAGGGCAAGAAGTTCTTCTCCATTAGCGTTATGTTCTGTTTTTAATTTATGGATAATTTTGTTACAGCTTAACATTATGACCTCATTGCTTTCCTGTGCATATTATAGCACATTTGCCGAGATGCAAAATAATTTTGTAAGAGATTAAGAAAATAATTGTAGGCTTTTCTTGACAAGGCAAGTTGCCAGTTTTATACTGAAATTGCAATTAAATATTGTTGGGGAGCTTATAAATAGGCTGAGAGGAAGTTGCGAACTTCGACCCGTGAACCTGATATGGGTAATGCCAACGTAGGGAAAAGATTTAAAATTTGGAAGCTGCGTTGTCAGCTTCTTTTTTGTTACGCATACAGGCTTAGACAATTTAATATGCAGAAGCAGTTGGCTTCGAGAGTGAGTGAGCAGAAAGTTCATGAAGGGGTGTACCACCGCGGGTGCAGGTCCTTTGTGAACTTTTTTCTTTTTCGCGGTATGTCTAGCAAAATTTTTTGTTTGCTGCAACACTCAAATGCTACGCTCCTTTTAGTATGAAAATATCGCTGTCCACACGTTCGCTTCCAAGAAAACTACAAGTTTGTAGAAATTACAGCTCAAAGTGTGGACGGGCGCGCTATTTTCTTTGAATTTGTGTCGCTGCTTATTTCGAATCGTTGCTTGCAAACAAATAAATTTTGCTACTTCGTTCAGCACAAAAGAAAAATTGAAAGGGATCTAAAGGAGGTACAACAATGAAATTCAACGGAGAACAAATAATTCTAAACGAAAAAACTTCGCTTCTAGAATTTTTACAGCGCGAAGGCTATGCAACTGACAAAATCGCAGTGGAGCTGAACGGAGAAATTGTTCCACGAAGCAAGTACGCTTCTGTAACTTTAAAAGATGCTGACAATTTGGAAGTTGTCTGCTTTGTGGGAGGTGGTTGAATGATTTCTAAAGATTTTTCGCAGGAGGAATGGAATCGTCAATTACGGGAGCGTTGCGATGAAGAAGCTACAAGAAAATTGCAACAGGCGCGGGTAGCTGTGGCAGGGCTTGGTGGTTTGGGCAGTAACATTGCCATTTTGCTAGTGCGGATGGGTGTGGAAAACTTGCACCTAATTGACTTTGACAAAGTGGATTTCAGTAACCTTCATCGTCAGCAGTATTTTCCTGAGCAAATTGGCGAGTACAAGACGGAAGCCTTGGCAAGTATTTTGAAAAAGATAAATCCCTACGTTAAATTAAAGCTTGATTGCGTAAAGGTTACTGAAGAAAATTTACCAACACTTTTTACTAAGGAAGACATTATTTGTGAAGCCTTTGACAATCCGCAGGCGAAGGCAATGCTGGTTAACGGTGTGCTAGAAAATTTCCCGGGAAAAGTTATGGTGGCTTCGTCAGGAATGGCAGGCTTGGGTGATGGCAATTTAGTAAAGGCGCGGAGGCTGAACAAAAATCTTTACCTATGTGGCGACGGGGTGAGCGATTGTGCAATGGAAAGCCTTTATGCCGCAAGGGTTGCTCTTTGCGGGGCGCAACAGGCGCATCTGGTGCAACGCATTATTTTAGGCTTGGAGGGATAGTTATGGATAAATTTATTTTAGGTGGTCATGAATTTTCTTCTCGTTTTATTTTAGGCAGTGGCAAATATTCCTTGGAACTTATCAAGGCAGCGGTGGAGCAGGCTGGTGCAGAAATCATTACTCTTGCCCTGCGCCGTGCCAATGGCGGCGAACTTGCCAATATTTTAGACTACATTCCGGAAAATGTAGTGAAGCTTCCTAATACGTCCGGAGCGCGTACTGCGGAAGAAGCTGTGCGCATCGCTCGTCTGGCTCGCGAATTGTGCCAAAGTGATTTCGTAAAAATAGAAATCATCAAGGATAGCAAGTACCTTTTGCCGGACAATTGCGCTACGGCAAAGGCAACAGAAGTTTTGGCGAAGGAAGGTTTTGTGGTAATGCCTTATATGTATCCAGATTTACAGGCGGCGCGGGATATGGCGAACGCAGGTGCTGCGAGCATTATGCCTTTGGGCGCGCCTATTGGCAGTAACAAGGGGTTATGCACTTTGGATTTCATTCAAATTCTGATAGATGAGATAGAGTTGCCCATTATTGTTGATGCTGGTATTGGTAAACCGTCCCAAGCTTGTCAGGCAATGGAAATGGGAGCCGCTGCCGTAATGGTCAACACTGCCATCGCCAGTGCAGGGGATATTCCCCAAATGGCAGCTGCTTTTCGTGAAGCAGTAAGCGCAGGTCGTAAAGCATATCTTGCAGGCTTGGGAGAGGTGCGCAAATTCGCCAACGCTTCTTCGCCCCTCACAGGTTTCTTGCGTTATTAGAGGTATATATAATGGAAGATAAATTTTTCAACACTACTATATATAATGAAGAAAGTCGTCAAACTGCGCAAAATCTTGTGGCAGATTATTTGGAATACCAAGAGGGAATGGAAGTTTTAGCAAGCGATATGCTAGAGCAGGTAATTGCCTTGCGGGCGGAGTATGAACCTGAAAATTTTACGGAAGCTGACGTGCGTAGGGCGTTGCGCTGCGAAAAACGAACTCTTGCAGATTTTGGGGCGCTCCTTTCTCCGGCGGCGTTGCCCTTGCTGGAAGAAATGGCCCAAGCTGCCCAAAAGGAACGGCAAAAATATTTTGGCAACAACGTGCTTTTCTTTACGCCTTTGTATCTGGCGAACTACTGCGAAAATTATTGTGTGTATTGTGGCTTTAATTGCCATAACAAAATTCAACGGGCAAAACTAAACGCGGAGCAGATGGAGCGAGAAATGCAGGCAATTTCTGCAACAGGTATGCAGGAAGTGTTGCTTCTAACTGGCGAAAGCAGGAAGATGTCCGACGTGCAGTACATTGGCGAAGCCTGCAAGCTGGCACGGAAATATTTTAAGGTTGTTGGTTTGGAAATTTACCCTGTCAACAGCGAGGAGTACGCCTATTTGCACCAGTGTGGTGCAGATTACGTGACTGTGTTCCAAGAAACCTACAACTCCGAAAAATACGGACAGCTTCATTTGGCAGGACATAAGCGTTGTTTTCCTTATCGTTTTTACGCACAGGAGCGTGCGTTACGAGGAGGAATGCGTGGCGTAGGCTTGGCGGTGCTTTTAGGCTTGGATGATTTTCGTCGTGATGCCTTCGCCGTTGGCGTACACGCTATGCTTTTGCAAAAGCAGTACCCTCACGCAGAAATTGCTTTGTCCTGCCCACGTTTGCGCCCCATAATTAACAATGACAAGATTAAACCTCTTGATGTTGGGGAAAGACAGCTTCTGCAAATTGTCTGTGCCTACCGTTTGTTCCTGCCTTACGCTAGCATAACGGTTTCCAGTCGTGAATGTGCAAGGGTGCGCGATAATTTGATGAGTATTTGCGCTAACAAGATTTCTGCAGGCGTAAGTACGGGTATTGGTAGCCACGGAGGCAGTGGACTTGGAGATGAGCAGTTTGCAATAGAGGACGGGCGTAGTTTGGAGACAATTTTCACTGCACTTGAGGGGCGGGGGCTGCAGCCTGTAATGGCAGATTATATATTTGTTTAAAAACTTGCATAAAGTTTTTGGCAGGAGAAAGTCCTAAGCTCAACGAATATAGATATACTATGAATTTTTAAGAAAATTTTGCAAAGGAGTCCTGCCATGAGAGAGACTATTAAAAAATATTTAGCTGACCATTACGCTGACTACGTTAAGGATTTAGAAATCCTTACTAATATTGATTCCGGTAACGGCGACCGCGAAGGCACCGAAGCTGCCAACAAATTTGTTGCAGAACATATGGAGGCCTTGGGCGCTACTACTGAATATAGATATAATGACCGTGCTTGCCATCTGATTTCCCGTTTGCGTGGCGAAGGCGAGCTGACCGTATTGCTCGTTGCTCACGTTGATACCGTGTTCAATCGTGGCGAAGCAGCAAAACGCCCTTTCCGTGTTGATGAAAACGGTTTTGCTTGGGGACCCGGTGTTGGTGATGACAAGGCTACCGTTATGGAAGTAATCTATGGCTTGAAAGCACTGCAAGAAGCTGGCTTCAAAAACTTTAAAGAGATTATCTACTATACCAACGGCGAAGAAGAGGGCGGTTCCAAAACTGCGGAAGAAATTGTAGCGGAACTTTCCCAACAAGCAGACTTCGCAATTATTATGGACGTTGCCCGCCCCAACTGGGGTATTGTTACTCAACGTAAGAGTAACGCCAAATACCGCGTAGAAGTTACCGGCGTTGGCGGACATCACGGCAACGCTTCCCAACATTGCGCTAACGCAATTCATCAGCTGGCGTACACCATTACTGAAATTCACAAGCTGGCTAGCCCCATGCCCGGCAACCCGGAAGATTTTACCGCAGAAGCTTTGAAGGCTCGTGGCATTGTGGATGCAGGTCAATTCATTCCGGAAAACACCGTCAACGTTGGCGTGATTGGTTCCACCAACGATAAAATTAGCGTAATTCCCGGTGATGCTTTCTGCGAAGTAAATATCCGTTGCTTCTCCACTGCGGAACAAGCTCGTATTGATAAGGAAATTAAAGCTTTGGCAGACAAAGTTGTCATTGCAGGTACCAAGGTTAGCATTACTGGCGGTATGGTAACTGGCCCCATGGAAAAAACTCCCCAAGTACAAAAAATGGTGGACGTTTACAAGGCAGTTGTTAAAGAAGAATTTGGCGGCGAAGTTAACGAATGGGTTGCAGGTGGTTTGACTGATGGCAACCGTACTGCGAAATTTATTCCTACTTTGGATGCTCTTGGCGTAGAAAACTATGACGAGCACACTGACCATGAATCTGTAGATTTGAAAACTGCAGTGCCGCGTACTGCAGCGTTTGCGATTACTCTTGCAGAACTCACTAAAATTTTCTAAGAAGTTATAAAAAATAAAGGACATTCCCTAAAAACTTGGGGAATGTCCTTTTAATCTTTAGAAGCTTATTTAGCCAATTTCGCCAGCCAGTTCGGTACCGCGTACCTTAATGGGGTGATTATGCTCGTCTACCATAACAACTTTAGGCACGAAGCTTTTGGCTTCTTCTTCGGTCATCATGCTGTAGGCGATGATGATTACGGTGTCGCCAACTAAAACTTTACGAGCAGCTGCGCCATTCAAGCAAATTACACCACTACCTGGTTCGCCTGCAATAACATAGGTTTCCAAACGGTTGCCATTATTGTTATCTACGATTTGTACTCTTTCACCGGGCAGGATGCCGGAAAGTTCTAAAAGTTCGCTGTCGATGGTAATGCTACCCATATATTCTAAATTTGCCTCAGTAACAGTAGCACGATGAATTTTTCCATGGAACATATTATAAAGCATTATTTATCCTCCAAAACCACATTGTCAATCAAGCGTGTGGTGCCAAATTTAACGGCAACTGCCAAAAGGTTACTGCCTTGCAAGCTGTTGGTTGCATCTTTAAGCTCTGGCAAAGCATAGATTTCAACATAATCGATATTGCTTAAAGGTTCTGCCTGAATGCCTTCGATGACTGCTGAAATAAGAGCATTTTTACTACGCTCACCTTGTTGGTAAAGTTTTTGTGCAACTTTCAAGCTGTTGTTTAAAACTAAAGCTGCACTTCTTTCCTTATTAGATAAATAAGTGTTACGGGAGCTTTTTGCCAAGCCGTCTTTTTCGCGGACGATTGGCATAATGCGTAATTGGATGTTAAAGAATAAATCTTTTACCATACGTTTCAGCACTTCAACTTGTTGAGCATCCTTTTGCCCAAAGTAAGCACGGTCAGGTTGTGCGAGGTTAAAGAGTTTAGTGACAACAGTGGTAACGCCACGGAAATGAATTGGGCGACTACGTCCACATAAAACTTTGGTAATATCGCCAGTAACTTCTACCCAAGTATCATCTTCACTGGGATACATTTCTTTAGGAGAAGGAGCAAAGACAATATCAGCACCCATTTTTTCTGCAAGAATGCAGTCTGCTTCTAAGGTGCGGGGATAAGCATCTAAATCTTCATTGGGAGCAAATTGTGTCGGGTTGACAAAAACGCTGACGATTACACAATCGTTTTCCATATTTGCAGCCTTGATAAGGGAAGCGTGACCTTCGTGCAACGCTCCCATAGTGGGTACTAAACCAATAGCTTCACCCTTAGATTTAGCAAGGGCAACTTCTTCACGCAGTTCTGCGACAGTTTTTATAAGTTTCATTCTGTGTCCTCTATTTATTAATACAATTTTTCTAAAACAGTATCGTCTATTTTAAAGGTATGTTCCGGAGCCGGAAAACTTCTATCCTTAACTTCATTAATATAGCTTTTAACTGCATTGACGGTAATGGAATGGATATCTGCATATCTCTTTACAAATTTAGGACAGAAGCCATCGCTTACGCCAAGCAAGTCGTTGCAAACTAGAACTTGTCCGTCACAACCATTACCTGCACCAATGCCTATGGTAGCCATGGTGGAAAGCTCTTGGGTGATTTTACTAGCCAATGCTGCAGGAACACATTCCAATACGCAAGCAAAAGCACCTGCTTCTTCTAAAGCTTTAGCATCGCTGATGAGTTTTTTAGCGGCTTCAACGTCTTTGCCTTGTACTTTAAAGCCTCCCAATTGGTTTACGGATTGAGGTGTTAAACCAATATGGGCAACAACAGGGATGCCTGCTTGTGTTAATTTCTGAACTAATTCACAAACCTCACTGCCGCCCTCTAATTTTACTGCAGTGCAACCAGTTTCTTTTAAGAAGCGTGCTGCGTTATGCATTCCTTCTACGATGCTGGCTTGATAACTCATAAAGGGCATATCGCCTACAACTAAAGCTGTTTTATTGCCACGCATTACTGCTTTTGTATGGTGAATCATTTCATCCATAGTTACAGGAACAGTGGAGCTATAACCCAACATTACGTTGCCTACAGAGTCGCCAACTAAAATCATTTCAATGCCTGCTTCGTTTGCGTTGCGTGCCATTGCAAAATCGTAGGCGGTAATCATAGTAATAGGCTCGCCTCGTTTTTTCATTTCTTTGATGGTTGCAATGGTAACTTGTTTTTCTGCCATTTTATTCCTCCGAATTTTGAACATTTTTCAGCTTCAAAAGATTTTTGAGCTGATGTGCAGTTTGAGCGTCAATAGTTTCGTTGGATAATGCAAGTTGTGTGGTCGCCAAACATAAGGATTTGTAAATAGAAAGATATTCATTAGGTAAGGCTTGTAGGTGTTTTTCAATGGTGTTGATATCCCCACGCGCAACTGGTCCAGTAAGGACATTGCCTGCTTTGCTTGTGTTTTGTAGGTTAGTAGCTGTTCCCTTAAAAAGAGGAAGTAATGCCTGCCAAGAAGCTTCTTCGCTACCAGTCCAACGACTCATTAGTTTTTGCGCAAGGGCTTCTATGGTAACTGCATAGTTAGAGCAAAAACATGCTGCTGCGTGGTAGGCTGCACGTTCTTTTGCAGGGACGTGGAAACTATTACCACCTAAAAGCTCAACGATTTCTTTTGCTTTAGCCTGCGCCGGCTCATCACCATCAACTGCCATATAAACGCCTTGTACTTTAGTCGTTCCTCCTGCAAAACTTTGCAAGGGATGCATGCTTCCACAGTGAGCACCCTTTTCTGCCAAGGCTTGCAAGGGTTCAAGACCTAAGCTGCCACTACAGTGCAGGAAGATTTTACTGGAAACTTCCTGAGCAGAAGCAATTTCTTGTGCTACCACACCAATCTTCCTGTCTGGAACAGTTAATAAAATTACTTCTGCTTGTGCAACAACTTCAGCTGTGGTAGTGCTTGAAGTGTGAAAGCGCTTTGCTAACTGTTGGTTTTTTTCAGAAGTTGATGCCGTAATGCCAACCAAATGATTTTGCAGATATTCTGCCAAACAACAGCCTACTTTACCTCCACCGATGATACCAATTTTCATTACATTTCCTTTCTGCTTGGAAAGAGGCAATAAAAAAGCGCACTTCGACCCGAAATGCGCATAGTTATCCCTTATTGCGTCTCGTCCCGGTCATAACATAGATTGATCCAAGCGATTATTGACTCTAAATTTCCATGAGTTGCCTTTTGGCAAGTTGATATGGCTCGCAAAGATACCACTCAACGATAACTCACGGCTAAGATAATATTATAAAGAGTTTTGTTTGTCAACTATTTTGTGGTATAATGAATCAGTTATAATTTTTTATACGAGGGATGATGAAATGAGTAAAAAAAGTAATAAGTATGCTGGTTACCAAGCCATTGAAGACGTTACTGGCGTTGGCGCGTATATCGGCTTGGGCAGACCTATTGATTTAGAAGACAACACCACTCGCATGGCGGTTGCTGGTGCTGTTCTTGCCATGGTGGCGGTAACTGCTTGGGAAATGATGAAAAATGTTGAAGTGTGGGATGCTGCGTTTACCGGCGTTGGTGCGGCGCTTGGCTTCCTGTTCTCCTACATGATTGCCCAAGAGCTTGACCCTGACCGTAAATTTGGTGGTATCATCGGTGGCGTTCTCACTATGGCGGCGACTGCTTATCTGGGCGAAGGCAATATTATGGTAGTAATGTGGATGCTCTTTGTTTTGCGTTTGCTTAACAGAACTTCCGGCTCTATCCATAAAATTGGAGATAACGTAATTATCATCGGTATTTCTGCGTGGTTAGGACACGATGGCTACTGGCTGTATCCTCTCATCACCGCTACCGTTTACGCTATCGAAACCCAAGTTCCCGGTGGCTACTTCCGTAGCTGGTATTTGGCAGGCTTGACCTTGGCTACCTGCTTCTTCGCAGATTTCAACTTCTTGGTACAAAACCTGTCTATGGTTTACGTTTGGATTATGTGCGCAACCTTCATTATTTTCTTGCCGGAAATTCGTGCGGCAGCATTTACTGAAGCTAGAGGCGACCGTAATAATAAACGTATTAGTCCCAAACGTTTGCAAGTTGCTCAAGGCGTGTTCCTGATGATTGTAATTGCTTTGGGTTATCTCCACGGCGACAGTCAAGCACAATCCTTGATTCCTGCTTACATGGCAGCAATTGGTTGTGGCTTGTACTTAGTACCTGCTTTAATGCAAAAGAAAAAATAATATAAAATACATTGGAGGATTCAACAATGGCTGAAAACAGAAAAATTAAATTCACCACTAACAAAGGCGTTTTCGTTGCAGAAATGTTCGAGGATAAAGCTCCCCTAACTTCCGGCAACTTCATCGAATTGACCGAAAAAGGTTTCTATGATGGCTTGATTTTCCATCGCGTTATCGAAGACTTCATGATTCAAGGTGGCGACCCCACTGGTACTGGCTGCGGCGGCCCTGGCTATCACATCAAAGACGAATTCGGCGAAGGCTTGAAACATGACGACGAAGGCATTCTCTCCATGGCAAATGCTGGCCCTAACACTGGTGGCAGCCAATTCTTCATTACCTTGGCTCCGACTCCTTGGCTCAACGGTCATCACGCAATCTTCGGCAAAGTTGTTGAAGGCATGAACGTAGTTCGCTTGATTGGCGCAGTTGTTACCGATTTCCGTGATCGTCCCCGTGAAGCAGTAATCATGGAAAAAGTAGAGGTTGTAAAATAAGATGCCTGCTTTCGTATATATGCTTCGTTGTAAAGACGGAAGCCTGTATACTGGTTGGACAAATAATTTAGAACGCCGGGTTGCCATGCATCAGCAGGGCAAGGGCGCAAAGTACACTCGTGGTCGTAGACCGGTGGAGCTTGTTTATTTTGAAGAAGTTGCTGATAAAGAGACCGCTCTGAAACGAGAATGTGCTATTAAAAAGCTGACAAGGCTTCAAAAAACTTATTTAATTAAAGAAACTTTAGAAACTAAATAAAGAATGTTGGTGCTCTGCAAGTCAATTGCTTTCCCAATTTCCCTTGAGTATAATAAATTTAAGCAATAGTTTACAACGTTGCATATCAATGCCCAAGGAGGTGAAGCGATGACAGGCAAAGTAAAATGGTTCAATGCTGAAAAAGGCTACGGATTTATTGAATGTGATGGATACAGCGATGTGTTCGTGCATTTTACCAATATCCGCATGTATGGCTTTAAAACCTTGCTCGCAGGGTTCTCCGTTGAATTTGATTTGATTCAAAACGAACGTGGTGTGCAGGCGATAAATGTCGTTCAGCAAAAACCATTGCTTTAGAACTGAGCTTTACCAAATTTTTAAGTAGTAAGTTGAGACGCTATCCCTTTTGTGGATGGCGTTTTTACTTTTTCTAAATGTAAAGGTGATTACAAAAAGAGGGTAGTAATTTTGAAAAGAGCGTTCTTTTTTGGGAAGTTTTGGTTAGCAGTTGACAACTCAAGAAAATTTTAGTATAGTGTTCTCAAACAGGAACAATAAACAAGAAAGAAGAGCCAAATGAGGGATTATGGATCTTATCGAAGGATTAACACATTTTAACCTAACAAAACAAGAGGCAACTTTGTACGTGCTGCTTTTAAAAGAAGGTTACTTGACCGGCTACGAAGCAGCAAAACAAACAGGCATCAGCCGTTCCAATACCTACACTGCTTTGGCAGGCTTGGTAGACAAGGGAGCTGCCTATGTTTTGGAAGAAGGCAAGGTTACCCGCTATACTCCGGTTTCGCCTGAGGAATTCTGCTCCAACAAAATTGACAGACTGCAAGAAATTAAGAAAGATGTTTTAAATCAGCTGCCGGTTTTGAAAAGTGATGCAGAAGGGTACATTACCATTAAAGGTGAACTGGAAATTATCAATAAATTAAAGAACACAGTTCGCCAAGCAGAAGCTCGCATTTATGTTTCCGCTAACAAAAGGGTAATGGAGCTGCTGAAAGCAGAATTGTTAGATGCGCTCAACCGTGGGTTAAAAGTGGTAATCATCAGCGATGAACAATTTACTTTGCCGCAGGCAATCTGCTACGGCACCGAAAAGCAAAATGAGCAAATTCGTCTCATCGCCGATTCGCAAACCGTTGTAACCGGCGATTTAGAAGATGACGAAAATTCGACTTGTTTATATTCCTGTAAGCGTAACCTAGTCGATTTGTTCAAGGATGCGCTGAAAAACGAAATAAAGCTTATTGAATTGCAGAAAGGTGATAACCGTGGCTAAGAAAATTCCGTTTGTTACTAAAGAACAACTTGAAAATATTGCGTCTCAATACGCAACTCCTTTTTATCTGTATGACGAAGCTGGTATCCGTAAAACTGCTCGTCTTGTAAACCAAGCTTTTAGCTGGAACAAAGGCTTCAAAGAATATTTCGCAGTAAAGGCTACTCCCAATCCGTCCATCCTGCAAATTTTGCGTGAAGAAGGCTGCGGTGCAGACTGCTCCTCCTACACCGAGCTTTTGATGTCCGATGCAGTTGGCTTCAAGGAAAGCGAGATTATGTTCTCCTCCAACGCAACTCCTGCAGAAGATTTCCAACTGGCTCGCAAACTAAACGTTACTATTAACTTGGACGATATTACTCACATCGATTTCTTGGAACAAGTAGCAGATATTCCTGAAACTATTAGCTGCCGTTACAATCCTGGTGGAAAATTCTCCATTGCCAATAACATTATGGATAACCCCGGTGATGCTAAATACGGTTTGACTCGCCCGCAAATGACCGAAGCCTACAAAAAATTATTGGCAAAAGGCGTAAAACATTTTGGCATGCACGCTTTCTTGGCTTCCAATACTGTTACCAATGACTACTATCCGGAATTGGCACGCATCCTTTTCCAAGTAGCAGTTGAATTAAAAGAAGAAACTGGCGCACACATCGAGTTCATCAATCTTTCCGGCGGTATCGGTATCGCTTACAAACCTGACCAACCGGAAAACGACATCCTCGCCATTGGCGAAGGTGTACGCAAAGCTTACGAAGAAATCCTCGTGCCTGCAGGCATGGGTGATGTAAAAATCTTTACCGAGCTGGGCAGATTTATGCTGGCTCCCTATGGTGCTTTGGTTGCAAAGGCTATTCACGAAAAACACACCCACAAAGAATACATTGGCCTTGATGCTTGCGCAGCTAACTTGATGCGCCCTGCAATCTATGGCTCCTATCACCACATTACCGTTATGGGGAAAGAAGATGCTCCCTGCGATTACATGTATGACGTGACCGGTGGCTTGTGCGAAAATAACGATAAATTTGCCATTGACCGAATGCTTCCGAAAATTGACAAAGGCGATTTGCTCTTTATCCACGATGCAGGTGCTCACGGTTTTGCAATGGGCTACAACTACAACGGCAAATTGCGTAGTGCAGAAATTTTGCTGAAAGAAGACGGCAGCACTCAAATGATTAGACGTGCGGAAACTCCGAAGGATTATTTTGCTACCTTCGAAGGCTGCGCATTTGGTGACGAACTTTTAGAAAACGCGTGATAAGCATTTCTGAGGCGTTTTAAGTTTTAGAATTAACAGCTCTCCAATTTGGGGAGCTGTTTTTGTCTGTAGCGAAATGGCGATTAAAGATTTTTTCCCATAGAAGTATTCTTTAAAGTTGAATTTGATAGTATAATTAACTTACTTATCCAGAAAAAGATTGTTAGAGGAAGATGACCATGTTAGAAGAACGTATGCCACCTCAAAGTATAGATGCAGAGCAATCCGTACTTGGTGCAATTTTAATAGATAATACTGCAATGGCGCAGGTAACTGAAATTATTGGAGCCAGTGATTTTTACCGCGAGGCTCATCGCGTGGTTTTCAATGCCATGATGGAGCTTTACGGCAAAAATGAAGCCATCGATTTAGTTACTGTTACTGATGTTCTGCGCCGTGAAAATAAATTGGAAGACGTAGGTGGCATTGCTTACATCACTTCCTTGGCAAATGCCGTGCCTACTGCTGCTAACGTAAAGTATCACGCTAAAATTGTTTACGAAAAATCTGTATTGCGCCAAATGGTAAAGGTTTCTACTGAAATTGCTGCCATGGGCTACGAAGCTAATGACGAAGTAAACATTTTGCTGGACCAAGCAGAACGTCGCATTTTAGAAATTTCCAATCGTGGCAAGAACGCAGAATTTACTGCCATTGGCAATATTTTGGAAAACGCAGTAGAGATGATTCAAACTCTTGCTGAAAATAAAGGCGGCTTGACTGGTATCCCTACAGGTTTCACCGATTTGGACAAGCTTACTTCCGGCTTGCACCCCTCTGACTTTATAATTTTGGCAGCGCGTCCTTCCATGGGTAAAACTGCTTTTGCTCTGAACGTTGTGCAAAATGTTGCCTTGCGTGGTCATAGAAAGCTTGGCAAGAAAGAACCTCTTTCCGTAGCCTTCTTTAGTTTAGAAATGAGCAAGGAGCAGTTGGTAAACCGTATGCTCTGCGCAGAAGCAAATATTGATTCCCAACGCTTGCGTACTGGCGAAATGGGTGAAAAAGAATGGAATGCTTTGTGGGCAGCCTGCGAAGATATGTACAAAGCGAAGATTTATATTGATGATACTCCCGGTATTACTGCTATGGATATGCGCAGTCGCGCTCGCCGTCTGAAAGCAGAGCATGGCTTGGATTTGATTGTGGTAGACTATCTGCAATTGATGCAAGGTAGTGGCAAAGGTAAGAGCAGCGACAACCGTCAAAACGAAGTTTCCGAAATTTCCCGCTCCTTGAAAGCTTTGGCACGTGAACTTGACGTGCCTGTAATCGCACTTTCCCAATTAAGCCGTGGCGTTGAAGCTCGCCAAGTTAAACGCCCCATGCTTAGTGACCTGCGTGAATCTGGTTCCTTGGAACAAGACGCGGATATTGTAGCCTTCCTCTACCGTGAAGATTACTACAATCCGGAAACAGAAAATCAAAACGTGACAGAGCTTATTATTGCGAAGCATCGTAATGGTCCCGTTGATACCGTTAATCTGTTCTTCCACAAACAATTCACCAAGTTTATTAGCTTTTCAAAGGTAAAAGAATAAATTAGCCTAAGTTTTTCTGACAAAGTTATAGCTTTTATACAAGACCTGTGCTTAGCGCAGGTCTTTTTATTTCTAGAAATTGGTTAATTTTTGAAAGTTTTTCGAATATTTGTGAGAGAGCAATAATTTTCATTCGAGAATATTGCAATTGTAAGAGGTGCGTATTATAATAAATCTGGAATTTTTGCCAGATGCCCTTAAAAATCCGAACTATCTGCTTGAATTATTAGGCGATAGTTTGGAAAGAAAAAATTTCTTCTATTTTACAATTTGAGCAGGATTTTTAGGTGTTTAGGCAGAATTTTAACAAGGTGAATTATGTTTATCTTGCAGGATTAGAAACGATAAGTTATAATGACTGCGTAAGTTTTGTAAATACTCATATATATCATTCGGGATTGGTCTGAAGATATTTAGTGTTTTATTCTATATTGTGGAGGCACATTTTTATGGAAAGAAGAGTGGGTACTGTTTCTAGAGGCATTCGTTGCCCGATTATTCGCGAAGGAGATAACTTACCCGATATTGTAGTTAATAGCGTTCTGGAAGCTGCAAAATATGAAGGCTTTGAACTGCGTGACAGAGACGTTATTTCTGTAACTGAATCTGTTGTAGCTAGAGCTCAAGGCAACTATGCTTCTGTTGATGATATCGCCGCAGATGTAAAAGAAAAATTGGGCGGCGAAACCATTGGCGTTATTTTCCCGATTTTGTCCCGTAACCGTTTTGCAATCTGCTTGCGTGGTATTGCAAAAGGTGCTAAAAAAGTTGTGCTCATGCTCAGCTATCCTAGCGACGAAGTTGGCAACGCTTTGTTGACCTATGACCAATTGGACGAGGCAGGCGTTAATCCCTATAGTGATGTGCTTACTTTAGAAAAATATCGTGAATTGTTTGGCGACAACAAACACGAATTTACTGGTGTAGATTACGTTCAATATTATGCTGACCTCATTACTGGTGCAGGCGCAGAAGTTGAAGTTATCTTCGCAAACCAAGCTAAAACTATTTTGAAATATGCTGACTGCATTTTGAACTGCGATATTCACACCCGCGTTAGAACTAAACGTATCCTGATGGAAAATGGTGCGAAAGTTGTATGCAGCTTGGATGATATTTTGACTGCTCCCATCAATGGCAGTGGTTATAATGTTCGTTATGGTTTGTTGGGCTCCAACAAATCTACTGAAGACCAAATTAAACTGTTCCCCCGCGAATGCCAAGACATGGTTGAAGAAGTACAAGTTAAGATTATGGAACTGACTGGCAAACACGTGGAAGTTATGGTTTATGGCGACGGTGCTTTCAAAGATCCCCAAGGCAAAATTTGGGAATTGGCTGACCCCGTTGTTTCTCCTGCGTTCACTAAAGGTTTGATTGGTACTCCCAACGAACTGAAATTGAAATATTTGGCAGATAATGACTTCAAAGATTTGAGTGGTGTTGCTCTGAAAGAAGCTATCTCCAATGCTATTAAAGAAAAAGAAGGCAACCTGGTTGGCAACATGGCTTCCCAAGGTACTACTCCGCGCCAATTGACTGACCTTATCGGTTCCTTGTGCGATTTGACCAGTGGATCTGGTGATAAGGGGACACCTGTCGTTCTTGTTCAAGGTTACTTCGATAACTTCACAGACTAAAATTCCTATAAGCACCGTTATGCTTTGTCGCAGTTCATTCGTTTGCTCGACGTACGTTTAGTACGCCTTCGCTTCACGAATTTCACTGCTTCGCGCCTTCCGGCACTTCTAGAAATTTTATGGTTATTACAAAATTAAAAGCACGTCGTAAGGCGTGCTTTTTTTGTGAAAATATTTTGTTAGAAGTGCTTGACAAGGCTCGGTTTAGCCTGTATAATAACTAACGTTGCTAATGAGGCAACTGACGTGATCCACTAGCTCAGTCGGTAGAGCACCTGACTTTTAATCAGGGTGTCCCGCGTTCGAGTCGCGGGTGGATCACCAATTTTTTTGTAAAAATCCAGTCTGCTTTCGATAGGAAGTAGGCTTTTATTTTTTTATATGATAAAATAATCTCAGAAAAGTTTTGAGAGGAGGCTACTTATGCCGTACGTAAACATTAAAATAACTCGCGAGGGTAACGTAACCCCGGAACAAAAAGCACAACTTATCGAAGGTGCAACCAACCTGCTCCACGATGTGCTTGGTAAAAACAAGGCTACTACCGTTGTTGTCATTGATGAAGTTGAAACTGATAACTGGGGAATTGGCGGCGTGCCTGTTACCGAAATAAGAAAACAAAAGAAATAAAATACTATCTCAAATCCTTTGGCTTTTCTGAAAATGCTGAAGGATTTATTTTTTGTAATACGTTTTACAAAAAAGCTGTGACATAAAAGCAAATCATAAAATTTATATAGAAATAGTTGACAATAGAAAATAGCAGTGCTAAATTTAAGGCGAAGTAAATATTCACCACAAACCGTTGAGACGGAGATCAAGTCGAAAGATGCGCTCACAGAGAGTTCGGGGAGCTGAGAGCCGAATAGAAATGCAGTTCGATAAATGGACCGTTGAGGGCACAGTGAAAGAAGCAGTTGCTTTAAGTATTCTGTGACGTGTTGGCATACGTTAGTTGTCGGGGATATGTTGGTATCCTGTCAAGTGCACGGGTCAAACCGTGAATTCAAGGTGGCACCGCGGGTAAAATGTTTTTATTCGTCCTTGATGGAGTAATATCTGTCAAGGACGATTTTTATTTTGTAAAGGAAGTTTTAAAATGCTGTTGACAAAGAGTTGGTGGCGCTTGGGGCGCTGAAGGAAACAGGAATGGAATATATCAAAATTAAAATGAACTTAGCTTTCTTAATTTGGAGGTGTGTTATATGAAGATTGTGCCAACCTTGGCTGAAGTTCAGGAATTTGCTTCAGTCGGGAAATATAATGTGTTACCAGTGAGCTGTGAAATACTTTCTGATTTTACAACTCCCATAGAAACTATGAAGATATTAAAAAATGTATCTACTCATTGCTATATGTTTGAATCTGCACAGGCAAATGAAACTTGGGGACGATATACTTTTCTGGGCTTTGAACCCAAGCTGGAAATTACTTGTATGAGTAGTGAGATGAAAATTGGCAAGTTCAATGTTAAGACGGATAATCCTTCTGAATATCTTCGTCAAATTCTTGCGGAATATAAAAGTCCACACTTTGATTATCTTCCCTCTTTTACAGGTGGACTTGTAGGATATTTTTCGTATGATTATCTTGGCTACAGTGAGCCTAACGTTAAATGCGCTGTAGATGATAGTGAAGCATTCAAGGATGTTGATTTGATGCTTTTCGATAAGGTTATTGCTTTTGATCATCTTAGACAAAAAATTATTCTCATTGTCAATATGAATCTTGGCGATGTAGAGGTTGAGTATAACAGGGCGGTTATGGAGCTTAAGCAGATTGAAGAGCTTCTACGAAAAGGACAGAAGAAGAACGAAACGAGTGGTAAGCTTTTAGGCGAGGTAGCTCCATTGTTTAATAAGGAACAATATTGCAGCATGGTAGAAAAAGCAAAGCATTATATACATGAGGGAGACATATTTCAAATAGTTCTTTCCAATCGTTTGGCAGCTCCTTTTGAAGGAAGTCTTCTAAATGCTTATCGTGTTCTTCGTACCATTAACCCTTCCCCGTATATGTTTTATTTTTCCGGCACCGATGTAGAGGTTGCGGGTGCGTCGCCTGAGACCTTGGTTAAATTAGAAAATGGTGTACTGCATACCTTTCCATTAGCAGGTACCAGACCTAGAGGCAAGACTGATGAAGAGGATAAAGCACTTGAAGCCGAGTTGCTTGCTGATAAAAAGGAGCTTGCAGAACACAATATGCTGGTTGATCTTGGTAGAAACGATTTGGGGAAGATTAGCCGCTTTGGAACCGTACGGGTTGAAAAGCTCCATTCTGTTGAACGATTCTCCCATGTTATGCATATTGGCTCGACATTGAGGGGAGAGTTGAGAAAGGATAAAGATGCCTTGGATTCCATAGAAGCGGTACTGCCCGCAGGAACTCTTTCAGGAGCACCTAAGATAAGGGCGTGTCAACTTATTGGAGAACTTGAAAATAATAAACGAGGTATTTATGGTGGTGCAATTGGATATATAGATTTTACTGGTAATATGGATACATGCATTGCAATTCGTATTATTTACAAGAAAAATGGAAAGGTATTTGTGAGAAGCGGCGCCGGGATTGTGGCAGATTCTATTCCCGAAAAGGAATTTGAAGAGTGTCTGAATAAAGCTAAGGCTTCACTCAAAGCATTGGAGCTTGCTCAGGAGGAAGAATTATGAACTTACTGATTGATAACTATGACAGTTTTTCTTATAACCTTTATCAACTAATCGGTGAGATTGATGAGGATATCAAGGTTATTCGTAACGATGAGTTGACGGTGGAGCAGATTATGGATTTGCAACCAGATCATATTATCTTATCGCCTGGACCGGGTAGGCCAGAAGATGCAGGGGTTATCATTGATGTTGTGAAGATAATCCACGATATTCCAATTCTCGGTGTTTGTCTTGGTCATCAGGCGATATGTGTAGCCTTTGGTGCTACTGTTACCTACACCAAGGAGCTGATGCATGGCAAGCAGTCGAACGTGAGATTTGATGAAACGTCTCCGTTATTTAAGGGGTGCCCTCAAGTAGCGCCTGTTGCTAGGTACCATTCGCTTGCGGCTGATGTCAATACTATTCCTATAGAATTGAAAATAACCGCTGTTACTACTGATGGAGAAGTAATGGCTGTTCAGCACAAAGAGTATCCAATATATGGAGTACAGTTCCATCCAGAGTCTATTATGACGCCTGATGGGAAACAGATGCTTAAGAATTTTATTAAGGAGATATAAATCATGATTAAGGAAGCAATTGTAAAAATCGTTAACAAGGCAGACCTTTCCTACGAGGAAGCCTACGCCGTAATGAATGAAATTATGAGTGGCAATACTACTGTTACTCAAAACGCTGCCTTTTTGGCAGCGCTGTCAACTAAAAGTGCTCGTGCTGAAACCATTGATGAAATCGCTGGGTGTGCAGCTGCTATGCGCGACCACGCTACGAAAGTTGAAACTGGCTTAGATGTTTTTGAAATTGTCGGCACTGGTGGGGACGGAGCCAACAGCTTCAATATTTCTACAACTTCTGCGTTAGTTTGTGCAGCTGGGGGAACGAAAGTTGCCAAGCATGGTAACCGTGCTGCTTCCTCCAAGTGTGGCACTGCTGATTGCTTGGAAACATTGGGCGTTAACATTCAGCAAAGCCCTGCTAAGTGTATTGAACTGTTGAATGAAGTAGGAATGTGCTTCTTCTTTGCCCAAAAGTATCACACTTCTATGAAATATGTTGGCGCTATTCGTAAGGAGCTTGGTTTCCGCACGGTGTTTAATATTCTTGGACCATTGACGAATCCTGCCAGTCCTAAAATTCAGCTTTTAGGTGTTTATGATGATTATCTTGTTGAACCTTTAGCACAGGTTTTGATTAACTTGGGTATTAAACGAGGAATGGTAGTTTATGGACAAGAAAAATTAGACGAGATTTCTGCCAGTGCACCGACTACTGTGTGTGAGTTTAAGGATGGATGGTTTAAAACTTATGTTATCACGCCGGAAGATTTTGGTTTCACCCGTTGCAAGAAGGAAGATTTAGTGGGAGGCTCTCCAGAAGAGAACGCTCAAATTACCAGAGCCATCCTGCAAGGCGCTCCGGGAGCAAAGCGTACTGCTGTGCTGATGAATGCAGGAGCTGGTTTGTACCTTGCAGAAAAGGCAGATAGTATGCAGGCGGGCGTAAAGCTGGCGGCAGAACTTATTGACAGTGGCAAGGCTTATGCAACTTTGCAAAAGCTGATTAAAATAAGTAACTTGCCGGAGGTATCAGGATGACAATTTTAGATGAACTGGCTGCTTATGCCAAAGTGCGGGTAAAAAAGGCGCAGACTGTAAAAAGCTTGGAGGATGTTCGGAGGCAGGCACTTGCTTTACCCAAAGGGGAGCATTCTTTTTACAAGGCTTTAAGTAAATCAGGGCTTAGCTTCATCTGCGAATGCAAGAAGGCTTCGCCGTCAAAGGGGATAATCGCCACAAGCTTTCCTTATTTGGAAATTGCCAAGCGCTATCAGCAGGCAGGTGCGGATTGCATCTCTGTTTTGACGGAACCAAAGTGGTTTTTGGGAAGGGATGCATATTTGCAAGCGATCTCTAGTAACGTGCAGTTACCTTGCTTACGGAAAGACTTTGTCGTTGATGAGTATATGCTTTATGAGGCGAAGCTTTTAGGCGCGGCGGCAGTGCTTTTGATTTGCACGCTTCTGAACGAAGAACGGTTAAGAAAATATTTGGCTATCTGCGAGCAGTTGGGGCTGGATGCTTTAGTGGAAGCTCATGATGAACAGGAAGTACAGCAGGCACTAAGGGCAGGAGCGCGCATTATTGGCGTAAACAATCGTAATTTAAAAGATTTTACTGTGGATATGGAAAATAGCAGGCGCTTACGAGCCCTCGTTCCGCCCGAAGTGCTATTTGTTGCAGAAAGTGGTGTGCGTAAAGCAGAAGATGTGCGGCGTTTAAAGAGCATGGGCGTTGATGCAGTGCTTATTGGTGAAGCGCTGATGCGTGCGCCGGATATTGCAGGCTTATTGCGAGAATTGAAAAATGCTTAAAATAAAAATTTGCGGTTTGCGCCGCGTGGAAGATATACAAATTGCTAATGAGCTGTTGCCTGACTACATTGGTTTTGTTTTTGCCAATAGTAAAAGGCAGGTTTCGCCTAAACAGGCTGGGAAGCTTAAAAAATTGCTGCGTCCTGAAATCAAAGCTGTGGGAGTTTTCGTCAATTCTCCGTTAGAGCAGGTGGTAGCTTTAGCACAAGACGGGGTTATTGATATGGTTCAGCTTCATGGTGATGAGGATGCTGCTTACTGCCAGCAACTGCGTCAAAAAATTAAGGTGCCTGTAATTAAGGCAATTAGGCTGCGGGATGAAGCGGTATTGGAAAATTTGGACTGCTTTCCCTGTGATTACCTGCTTTTTGATACTTATGTGACAGGGCAATATGGTGGTAGTGGTAAGCTTGGGAGGCTAAGCCTCTTAAATGGAAGGAAGTTTAACAAACCATATTTTCTTGCAGGAGGTATGACTGCCCAAAATGTGCAAGAAGCTTTGCAGGGGGTAGATGCCTATGCCGTTGATGTAAGTGGTGGTGTAGAAACAGATGGAGCGAAGGACGCAAGGAAGGTTGCAACCTTTATACAAGCAGTAAGAGGCAGGAGTGAAGAAGATGAGTAGAATACAAAAGGCGTTTGACGAACATAAAAAACTTTTTATAGGCTTCGTAACGGCAGGAGATCCTAATTTAGAAGTAACAAAAGAAATTGTTTTGGAAATGGTACGAGCTGGTGCCGGAATTGTGGAACTTGGCATACCGTTTTCTGACCCGGTGGCAGAAGGCGAGGTTATTCAACGGGCAGATGTGCGTGCCTTAGCAGCAGGCACTACTACGGATAAAATTTTTGCTTTGGTGAAGGAGCTACGCCAGAAAACCGAGGTTCCTCTGGTGTTTTTAACTTACGCAAACCCTATTTTTACCTATGGCTGTGAGAAATTTTTTGCTCAATGTGAGGAGTCAGGCGTGGACGGAGTTATCGTTCCTGATATTCCCTTCGAGGAAAGGGATGAGCTTTTGCCCTTTAGCAAACCTCACGGTGTAGAAATTATTTCTTTAATTGCGCCTACCTCTCGCGACAGAATAAAGATGATTGCCCAAAAAGCAGAAGGCTATGTTTATTTAGTTTCGTCTTTAGGAGTTACCGGTGTCAGAAAAAATATTACTACGGATATTCCTGCCATCGTCAGCGAGATTCGTAAGGTAACCAAGGTGCCTGTGGCTGTCGGCTTTGGCATTGCGGAGCCTGCACAAGCGAAGGCTATGGCAAAGGTCAGTGATGGCGCCATTGTGGGCAGTGCCATTGTAAAAATTGTAGAAAAATATGGTAAGGACGCTTCGCAACACGTTTATGACTATGTGAAACGAATGGTAGAAGCTGTTAACGAAGCCATATAAACAAAAATAAACCGTTCACTTGACTTTATCGTGAGGTGAACGGTTTTGTACGTTTTAGATTATGCTTTTATTCTTCTTCGGCTTGTTCTTCTTTTTCGTGAATGACAAGTCTAATTTTTTCTACGCGGTTTTCGTCCATTTCCAGTACGGAAATTTCTAAGTTTTGCCAGGTGCCGGTATCGCCTTGAACGGGAACGCGTTCCAAAACTTCTTCCATTACCCAACCGCTGACGGTAACAACTTCCATTTCTTCAACTTCTTCGTCAATCTTCATGCCCATGTCTAAGATTTCAAAGAGGTCTTCCAAATTGGTGCTGCCGTGCACAATATATTCAGTATCAGAAATTTTTTCGATTTCGTTAATAACTTCGTCGTGTTCGTCCCAAATTTCGCCAACCAGTTCTTCCAAAATGTCTTCCAAGGTTACGATACCGGTGGTGCCGCCGTATTCGTCAAGCACAATGGCGATGTGGGACTTTTTATATTGCAGTTCTTGCAATAATTCGCCAATCTTTTTACTTTCGGTAATATACAGCGCCGGACGGATGATGGATTCAATATCAGCATCCTTATCGTAAACGGAGTTGTAGAAATCCTTTTGGTAGATGATACCAATGATATGGTCCATGCTTTCCTTATATACAGGCAAGCGGGAGTAATTGGTTTCGGTAAAAGTGTGGGCGATTTCTTCTTTAGTTGCATCAGAAGGAATACCTACGATGTCAATACGCGGAGTCAAGATGTCGATGGCTTCTTGCTCGCTAAACTCAATGGCACTACGGATTAAGGAGCTTTCTTGTTCGTCAATTCTACCTTCTTGTTCAGCTTCTTCTACAATGGTAAGTAATTCTTCTTCAGTAATGGAGTAATCGTTTTCGGTGTGGAAAACGGTGGAAAGCAATTTCTTCCATTGCTTGAATAAGAAGTTGAAGGGAGTCAACACAATGGTCAACACATTCAAGAAGGGGGCAGCGAACATAGCAAATTTTTCCGGATTTTCTTTGGCGATACTTTTGGGGGTAACTTCGCCAAAAATCAAAACCACAATGGTGATGACAATGGTGGAAACGCTAGGACCTTGTTCTTCGCCTAACAGTTTTACAAAAAGCATGGTAGCCACGGAAGCGCAGGCAATGTTCACGATGTTATTGCCAATGAGGATACTGGACAGCAAGCTGTCGAAGTTTTCCAGCATATCAAGCACAAGCTTAGCGCGCTTGTCGCCTTTTTCAGCCATGTTTTTAATTCTAATACGGTTCAGGGAAGAAAAAGCAGTTTCGGTTGCAGAAAAGTATGCAGAAAATAAAATACAGAAAATAATAATTAACACCGAGGTGCTACTGTCACTGGTCATATAAATTCCTCTCTAAATATAACAATAAATTTAATTAACGATACTTGTTTTTATGTTTGGTTTTCATTTTTTTGTCAAGCTCTGCCATTTTGGTGTATTCTTGCCACCAGTACAAAGCGGTCAGGGGAATACCTACAGCGATGAAGCCCAGCCAACGGTTTTGCAGCAAGAATTCTGCAGCGATGCCTGCGGCGATGGTAACTAATACAATGATTAACATGCTCAATTTAATGCTCAAAAGAAATTTTTTCACGATTCTTCCTCCTAAAAATTTATAATTGTGGAAGCTGTGGTGGCACAGCTATATTATCTGTGGGAATGAGCTGGGGCTTAAATATTTTCGCCAGCTCGGTGGTGGAGATGGGTTCAGCCTTGGGGATTTGTCCTGCCAGGTAGGCAAGGTAGCCAATAATTGGTTCAGGACTATCGTATTGCTGACGCATCATGTTTAAATCTAAATCTTTATCACGCTTTGCCAAACGGCGACCATCGGGAGCCATCAGCAAAGGAATGTGCAAAAATTCTGGTGGGGTAAAGCCTAAAAGCTTGTAGATGTAAAGCTGCATGGGGGTGGAACTTAACAAATCACAGCCTCGTACCACGTGGGTAACGCCCATCAAGGCATCGTCAATGGTTACGGCAAGCTGGTAAGCGTACACTCCGTCACTACGGCGGACAATGAAATCGCCACTTTCTTCCATTAAATTGTAGCTTTGGGGACCGTAGTTGCCGTCAACAAAGGTAATAGGCTTGTCATTAACTGCCAAACGGTAAGCAGGCTGACGTGTCTTTAAGCGTTCTACTTGTTCAGAAGCAGTTAAATTCTTGCAGGTGCCTGCGTACAAAATGCGTCCGTCACTTAAATGAGGAGCTTCCGCTGCGTGAAGCTGTCCTCTGGTGCAGAAGCAGGGGTATATTAAACCTTGTGCTTCCAGCTTGGCGAAATGCTCTGCGTAAATGTCGAAACGCTCACTTTGAAAGTAACGTTCGCTATCTTCGCTGACATAAGCACCCTTGTCCCAAGTTAGTCCCAGCCATTCCAAATCCTTTGCCAATAAATCGGCATTGGGGCGAGGACAACGCACTTTGTCTAAATCTTCAATGCGCAGGACAATTTCACCGCCCTGAGCTTTGGCGTGGAGCCAAGCCAGCAGGCTACAAAATATATTTCCTAAATGGATGCGACCGCTTGGCGTGGGAGCAAAACGTCCGCAAATTTTAGTGTTCTTCATAAAATGAGGCACTTCCTTTATTATCATTATATTTTAACATAAGAACGCAAAATACAAAATAAATTATGCAAGAATTTTTCAACATTAGGCAAAAAATTATCAACTTAATAAGGAATAAGGCAAATCCAGTGGCTGTGCGGGGAAGGACTCTTTGCTTTTTACTTGATATTGATGTAAAATAGTACTGTTATAGAAATAATTACACTGGGGTATCAGTGCTTGTGATAAAGGAGGAAATTTTCTGTGTTTCGTAAAACTTCTGCCATGGTAGAATCTGGCATCTTGGCTGCCATTGCTATCGTTATGGCTTTAATCAGTATGTATGTACCTGTTGCAGGTGCTTTCGTAAATTTCGTGTGGCCCTTGTCAATCATCATCTGCGGTATGCGCAATGGTCTGAAATGGAGCTTGATGAGTTTAATAGTTGCAGGTATTATCATTGCAATTATCATCAGTCCCATCCAAGCATTCTTCTTGGTAGCAATCTTTGGTTTGATGGGTATTATCCTTGGCGAATGCATGCGACGTCGCTTCCCTCCCATGAAGCTGATGTTCTTTGGCAGCATTGGTGCAATTTTGGCACTTATCATCAACGTGGTACTGAGCTTTGCAGTTTTGGGCATTAACCCCATTGAGATGATGTTCACTTCCTTTAACCAAAGCTTGACCGAACTGGCTGCTTACTATCGTGAGCATGGCATGTCCGAGGCAGAGATTAAAACTGCTGTCCAAGGCTACGCTGATATGATTAGCATGATGCGTATCATTATGCCCGGTGCTTTCCTCATTAGTGCGCCTGTTTTGGCGTTCATCAACTACTGGGCTGCTAAAAAGATTTTGGCAAAACTGGGTGAAACCTTTGAACCCTTCCCGCCCTTCACTAGCCTGCAAGTTCCCGGCTGGATTCTGTGGCCCTACGGTGCATCTCTCTTTGCTGTAACCTACTTTTATCTGAACGCAAGGGATAGCTGGATGTATGACCTTTCCGTAAACGTGCAGACTGTTACCAGCTTCCTTTTGGTACTCCAAGGCATTTGCCTTATCTACTGGTTTGTTGAGCATAAGAAAAAACCTGCTTGGTGGGCGCACCTGGCAACTGGTTTAATGTTCTTCATTCCCTTGTTCTCTCAAATTATCGTGTATGTAGGCGCTTTTGATATTATTTTTGACTATAGAAAGATTCGTTCCAAAAGACTCATATAAGAATTGAGGTAAACGAAATGTTAAATTTGTTCAACCGCAATATGAACTCCAAAATGGATACTAACATTTACTTGTTTGTAATCTTCGTTTTGGCTGTTCTAGTTTGTTATTTCCAACC
Organism: Phascolarctobacterium sp.; assembly: GCA_017457085.1. Classification (GTDB taxonomy): domain Bacteria; phylum Bacillota; class Negativicutes; order Acidaminococcales; family Acidaminococcaceae; genus JAHHUH01. The sequence continues at coordinate 3,381 of JAFTID010000039.1, read as the reverse complement.
TTACATGGTTCCGGTTGTGGTGATTATTTTCGTATTGACCTACTATTTTAGTCGTCGCACCTTGATGAGTAAGGAAATTTTCTTCAGCAGTTATCTGGATAATATCATCCGCAACATTGAACGTACCAATCATTATGCAGTGCGTAAGCTTGATATCGGTATGGCTGTCTTTTCTAAAGACGGCAAGCTGCAATGGAAGAATGAGCTGTTCCAAGAATGGGTGGGCAAAAAGAATTTGGAAGGTTTAAGACCGGAAGCAATTCTGCCCCTGCCGCCTAACTCTTTTGAATTGTTAAGCGTTAAGGACGGCGAAAAACTTATCCAAATGAATGACCGCTATTATAATATGCGGTACTGTCGTGTGGAAACTCAGGATAAAGGCGAGAAAAAGGGCGAGCAAAATTCTAATAGCGGTTTGATGATTTATTTAACCGATATTACAGATTTTGAACTGCTTCGCCAAAAATATGCTAAAGAAAAATTGTGCTTGGCATATATCCGCTTTGATAATTACGAAGACGTAATGCGTGGTTTGAGTGAAACCAATATGGCGAACTTGAACGGCGAAATTCACGAAATGGTTACCAAGTGGGTAGCTGAGAAAAATGGTTTCATCTGCCGTATGAATAAGGAGCAAAGCTTAGCAGGCTTTACCCAAGGTGCGGTAGCAGAAATCATTGAAGAAAAATTTACTGTGCTCGATAAAGTGCGCGAGGTTCGTGCTGGGAATAAGATTCCCCCGACCTTGAGTATTGGTGTTTCCTGCGATGGTGACACCTTGGACGAACTGGTGCAAAATGCCAACAACTCCTTGTACTTGGCATTGGGACGTGGCGGCGACCAAGCTGTTGTCGTACAAAATAAAGCAACTCAATTCTTTGGTGGTACCAGTACCGTATCTGCTAAGGCAACTCGTGTGCGTGCCCGCATCGTAGCGCAAACCATTAACGAACAGATGCAGGCTTCCGATAAAGTTTTCATCATGGGACATGCCAACGAAGACTACGATGCCATCGGCAGTGCTATTGGCATGGCGAAGCTTTCCCTGTCCTTGAACAAGGAAACTTATATTGTAGTGAGTGGTCGTAATGAAAACGTAAGCCGTATTTCTGAAATGCTTGACAAGGAATGCGTGAAGGTAAGCGACCACGAGGAAGATTACAATTCCATTATGGTGGAAGAGGAAGAAGCTTTGAAGCATATTACTCCTGAAAGTCTTCTGATTTTGGTTGACCACCATCGTGAAATTCTTACTGCAAGCAAAAATGTGCTGGAAGCAATTCATAAACGCATTATCGTAGATCACCATCGTCGCGCAGAAGATTTGATTGGCGATACAGTGCTGATGTATCTGGAGCCTTCCTCTTCTTCTACCAGCGAACTGTTGACAGAATTGGTTGGCTACTTTAACGATAGACTGGAGATTACTCCGTCAGAAGCAACTGCCCTGTACGCAGGCATCGTGCTTGATACCAAAAACTTCGCCGTACAAACTGGCGAGCGTACCTTTGAGGCTGCTGCTTTGTTGCGCCGCAGTGGTGCTGATCCTACCATGGTTCGCTTGATGTTCAAGGACGATATGGACGTATTGAAATTGCGTGCACGCCTTTTGGCAGAAGCTAAAACCATCGAACCGGGTATTGCTATTTCCATTTACAAGAAAGCAGAAAAGGGTGCCAAGGCTACAATCCTTGCAGCGCAATTGGCAGACCGTTTGATTAACGTGGAAGGTATCCATGTGGGCGTTGCCATTAATGAATATAAAGATGGCAGTTTGGGCGTAAGTGCACGAAGCGACGGTAGCGTGAACGTGCAAATTATTATGGAGGAATTAGGCGGCGGCGGTCACCAGACAGTGGCAGGCGTACAGCTTGATAATATGCGTGCTGCGGATATTGAACCGCAAATCATCGCACTGGCAAAAAAACAATTAGAACAATTAGAGGAGAAAGATAACAATGAAAGTGATTCTGTTACAAGATGTTAAAAATTTAGGTAAAAAAGGTGATATCGTAGAAGCTGCTGACGGTTATGCACGCAACTTTTTGCTGGCTCGCAAAGTAGCTAAAGAAGCAAGCACTGCTAACGTAAACCAAGCTAAACAAGATAAAGCTGTTGCCTCCCATCGTGCAGCTCAAGCTAAAGACGAAGCTGTAGTTTTGGGCGCACAAATCGAAAAGGTTGTGGTAACCATTAAAGTTCAACTGGGCGCAAACGGTAAAATGTTTGGCTCCGTAACCTCTAAAGACGTTGCAGAAGCTTTGATTAAACAAACCGGTATCCAAATTGATCGCCGTAAAGTAGAATTGAAAACTGCTGTAAAAGGCTTGGGTGAATTTGATGCTGTTGCAAAACTGCATCCGGAAGTGACTGCTAATTTTAAAGTAGTGGTATCTGCTTAAAAATTAAATAGTAAAATTGAATCTCTTAAATCCCGTGAGTGAAAGCTTGCGGGATTTTCTTTTTCCCTTCTGCACTGCGTTCGGCAAAACTGAAAGTTTTGTACCTTGTTCTTAGAATGTTAGTAGTAACTAAGATTTATATACTGTACTTTAGGGGTACTTGCTAAACAGGGAAATTTGATTTAAGAAAAGCTTATTAAAAGATTTGAGAGGTGAGTAAAATGCCAGAAAAAATATATGGTTATGGACGCGTTTCTAGTATGGAGCAAAATGCGGATCGACAAGTACTGCGATTGAGGGGAGTTGGTGTGGAAGAACGCAACATCTTCGTTGACAAACAAAGTGGGAAAGATTTTGAAAGACCACAATACAAAAAGCTGTTGAAAAAATTAAAACCTGGCGATTTACTCTATATCTTGAGTATCGACAGGTTGGGAAGAAACTATATTGAGATTCAGGAACAGTGGCGTATCTTAACCAAGGAAAAGGGAGTGGACATTATCGTAATAGATATGCCGCTCTTAAACACTCGCAATGGTAAGGACTTGCTTGGTACTTTTATCGCAGACTTGGTTTTACAGATACTTTCTTTCGTAGCTCAGACGGAACGCGAAAATATTAGAACTCGTCAGGCACAGGGAATTGCTGCTGCAAAATTAAGAGGTGTTAAGTTTGGGAGACCAGCAAAAGAGTTGCCCAGTAATTTTATTTTAATGTATGACAAATGGCAGTCTGGAACCATCACCTGTACGGAAGCTGCCAAAGCTTGTAGGATGCCTATTTCCACTTTTAGGTATAGAGCGGTGCGTTTGAAAATCAGCGATAAGAATAAGACAAAAAAGTGTACTTTCTTGTAATGTTGTTACACATACAGTATAGCATAACGACTGGCTGGTTTAATAGAAAAAATACACAAAATGATTAGCTTTTTAATATTGAATGTTTTACAGATTTCGATTGCAGTTTTTTACACTTTATT
>JAFTID010000038.1 GCA_017457085.1 Phascolarctobacterium sp. | reverse complement strand
CTTCACAGCCAGTCCCTCAAGTTAGACCCTCAAACCAGACCCTCACGATTAACCCTCAAAAACACGGTGTTAAAAATGAGGAAACCCTCAAGTTAGACCCTCAAAAACTTTGGCAAACCCTCAAAAAGTTTGATTATCCTAAAAAAGCTCCGCAAAATGCAGAGCTTTGTAGCATTCTGTTTACCTTTAAACCATTATCCCAATGATGGTTCGACCATTAAACAGACCATCAACGTATTGCCTTGCCTCCTCAAACGTTAAGCAAAATTCACAAACAAAAGTTCCGTCGGTTCTGACGATTGCGTACTTCCCACCTTTTTTGGCAATCAAGCAAACTCTCTTATCATACATTGAAGCGCATACATACACCTTGTCCAAAGATATTACTTCTCCTTTTATGTAAAGTGTAGTATCTGCTTTCCGAAGAATACAGTCTCTACAGAAAACGTGCAGTTTTCCCCATCCCAAAGGAATCACAAAATCACCCTTGCGATTGACAATGCCATATTCCCTGTCTTTACTTACAATGTACCATTCGTCCGCAAGTGGCACATTTGCATTAAGCTTAGTCTCTTGCACACGAAATACATTGCCACTGACATTACAATACCTGCTACCGCATTTACCAATGTCAAGTCTGGTTTCCAACGCAACATAATTGTACTCAATAGGCACAACAACGTTAAAGTTGCGGTCAATCAAGCCAAACTTTCCTCCTCTCGGCGGAATCTCGAAAGCCATGTTCTCATCATCAGCAGGTTCGCACCCACAATTAACAATCGCATAACCATCAGGAGTAAACAAAGATACCCAGTTCCATTTCGGTTCACAGGCTACCTTACATGTTTCAAGGTCAATGTACCCATACTTATCACCAACACCAAAAGTTAAGTAGCCACAACGAGCATTTTCATACAAAAGCAAATCATTCCACACATCACCAAAAGACGTATCAAACCAACACCACTCAGCATAAAGCGGCAGTTCAATCTTTCTGCCATCTTCCAAAACGACATAAAGCATATCGTCAATAATTTCAGTTTCAACACTCGCATAAGCGATTTTTACGTTTTTAGCGTTCAACATAAAAACACTTCCTTTCAAAAACAATAAATAAAACAATGTAAAAAGGATAGGCTAATCTCCAAAGGAGCAGAAAAAGATTAATTTTCCTAACATCGTTTAAAAATATTTGTATCAAAAGGAAGTGTGTATTTAGTTTTCCAAAGCAATTACGCAAATAAGCAATGCGTATTAACAGGAGTCAACGGTTCCATAATTTCAGCATATTCATAATATGCCTTTAACTTAATATTATTTTCTTCGCAGAATCTTACAATAGCAGGACTTGTGAAAATGGAGATTATTTCTGCTTGTAATCCAGCATAAACTTCAAACAACTCAACAGCTTCTACTTCAACATCAGTTCTGGGCTTAAAGAAAAGGTACGCTAAAGTAGCAGATTTTCTTTCTTTATGATTTTCACAGGCCACGCCTAACAGGTGACATAAAAATTGTTTTAAATCAAAATACTTTGGAAACTCTTTCATTCCAAATTCTTCGTAAGGTATTGCAAATTCGCCTTGGGGTCTTTCGTTTACAACTATCTTAAAGCCAACTCCATCACTATTAGCTCCAAAGATATAATTTATATAAGCTTCCCCCAACGTCTTTTTCTTGGAGTCACCAAATATTTCGTGACATTTAACTTCAATATATGTGTTAGTATCTTTGTCATATGCGTCCAATTGTGGTTGAGTGCCAGATTTGTCTTTTATTGCGCATTCAGCCTCAAATTCCACATTCTTACCAACGCCTATATGTTGTGCACCAGCATGAAGCGCCAAATAAGCAAATCTTGAAGAAGAAGCTACACTCGCCATTTTAGGAGGTTTCACACCTCCATCAGCCGGAATGGGTTCCTTCCCCTTACCCTCAGCATAACTTTTATGATGTGCTGCATTACGTGTTTGCATATCTTCAAGGAACTTTTTAAACTCATCATTTTTATAGTAGTCAACATACTCAACGCCATTAACATTTTTGTAACCGAATTTATCAGCACCTTTAACAGCAATTAAATTTCTCAAAATGATTTGGTCAAATTTCTTTTGATTCATACTTTTCTCCTCACTTTCCATACTTCCCAACAGCCGCCAACAAATCATTTTTAATTTGCTCACGCAACTTTGCAGGTTTAAGTACTTCTACATGATTTATATATTGCATTGCCCAGTAACGCATTGCACGCAAATTAACCATAACGCTTACCATTACACTATCTTCTGTTTCTTCGTAGAACATTATATCCTTGCCAAACCAGTCAATAACATCAGCAACTAAGTGTTTGTCGATACGCATCGTTACTCGTTCACTTTCACCAGAGAACATATAAATATGTTCCGCCATGTGCTTGGGCAAATTAATGCTTTCGGAAAGGTCGCGTTGCTTTTTGACAGGCTCGTCCAAAATTTTGATTTCAGAAATTCTATCCACACGATAATGTGAGATATTAGAATATTTATCATAGTTAGCAATCAAATAATAACGTCCGTTAGTCGCCGCCATTTGGTAAGGATTAACGATATACTTTCTAACCTCGTCTTCACTCTTACGTGGATGCAGTTTCTTATCCGTGCCAAAATCATTGTATTGAAACTCCACCTTTCTGCCTTTGCTGATTGCTTCATCAAGAATTTCGATATTATAAAAAATCTGCTTATTATTAGGCATCTTCTCCGGTAAATTACGAATGTGCTTAACCTTAGCTTTAAAATATTTGTTAGACAGCTTCTTAAGCTTTTCTATCAACTCCTTACATTGACTGTAAGGTATATGTTTAGAAAACAGCAAGCTGTCAATCAACAAGCGCAGTTCCGCATCTGTAAAATCTCTAACTAAATACCAATCGCTATAGAGAGCTTCTGGCTCTCCTTTTTTATTTTTACGGATAGTTTCCTTATATTCAAGTTCGTAACCAGAATCTATAAGATTCAATAAATTACGCTTAACCGCCTTGCGGTCTACTGTCATCTGGCACTCACTTTCCAATAAATCAATAATTTCTTTTTGATTCAAGCGATGGTTTTCATCAGAATGTTTCTTTAAAATTTCTAAGATGTTCATTACAAGCATGTTCTTCGGTTGCGCAGTATACATTCATCTCACCTCTTATATAAATTATAGCTATACCGCTCTTACTTTTCAATAGCTCGATGTACCATTTACCGAACATCGCTCATTGTAAAATATAATCACTTGCATTACATAAGGAGGTACTTTTATGGAAACCTTTTTAGCTTTAAAACCCATAGAAAACATTCTTACTGAAGCATTTCCACGCATTGAACAACTCTGCCGTGAAAGGGATTGGTCTTTAGGTATTACCACTGGTTTCAAAGAATTAGACGAACTAACCGCAGGGCTCCGACCCGCAACCCTTACTGTAATTGGTGGTCGTCCTGCTATGGGCAAAACCGCACTCTTACTAACTATCTTGCGCCACATCGCCTTCGACACAAGCTATAGTGTAAATAACACAATTGCCTTTTTCAGTTTGGAAACCCCTAACCAACAATTAATGGAACGCATGCTTTGTCTTGATGCCAACATCAGCGTATGCAGATTACGTACCGGTGAACTACACGAAGCAGAATGGAAAGCACTTTGGAAATCTTGCAATCATCTTAATGAGGCAAAGCTTTACATAAACGACAGTAACGTACTCACTACAAATACCATCCGCGAATATTTAAAAGATTTATCTGCAACTCAACCAGTTGGTGTCATTGCCATTGATTCGCTCCAATCACTGGTAGCAAATACTCCTAAAGCAAACAGGGATGATGAATTAGAAGAAATCATCCGCAATTTAAAGGCACTTTCCATAGAATTTAATGTGCCTGTAATTGTTACCTCTCAACTTGATAGAATGCTTGAAGAACGCTACAGCAAAAGACCACTTCTTAGCGACTTGGGAACTACCAATCACATCGTCAATGTTGCAGATTTAGTACTCCTTTTGTATCGCGAAGATTATTACGAATTTGAAACTGAAAACCAAAACATTGCGGAGCTTATTCTCGCCAAACACCGCTTTGGTCCCACCAATACAATTTTTCTGTTTTTCCAAAAAGAAACGGGCAAATTCCGTTCATTAAGCTTTGATAAGACTAAAAATAGATAGGAGTGATTATTTTGAAAGGCACAGCACATTTCTTCAACGACGAACTTTTATTAGACAGTACAGTAAACTATGAACTGTTCAAACTAATCAATGAAAATCTCGACAGAATGTATGGCGAAAATCCTGACCCTGAAATCGAAAAACGTGTACGTGACGAATGGGTATGGATACAGCGATCTGAAACTTATTTCACGGTACACCTACTTTGCGAAATTACAAAAAATCTTGATAATTTTGATATACCTTACAGCGTAAGATATTCCGGCAACGCAAGCTTTATTCTTTACCTTCTTGGGATTACCAATATAAATCCTTTGCCTCCACATTACCATTGCCCTCATTGCCATTCTGTAATTTGGGATTACAATGCAAAATGCGGCATAGATTTAGAAAAAGAAAAACATTGCGAAAAAGATGGCACTATTATGCGTGCAGCTGGTTTCAACATTCCCTGGCAAGCACACCTGCTACACAAGCAAGAACACTATTTTTACCTTTCTCTACCTCCTGATATGTATGAAGAAGCACGAGATTGTTTGCTTGCAATAGGTATAGATGACATTGAAGCCCATCCCAGCAACGCCATCAAAAAATATCATGTAATTGAAACCGATAATATTATCTTGCAATTTAATATGCCTGAACTTTGCTGTGACTCACCAACCATAAATGCTTCTGATACAGAAACCCTCGTAGAATTTGCTCGCCAGTATGCATTCAAAACTACGCCTGATTTGAATGTCCACGTCAAGACTTTTGCAGACGTTATATCTTACATAGGCATCCTGCGTTCTGATTACGCAAATGATGAAAAACTAAAAGCTTTGATAAACACATTGCACTACAAGCCGTCAGAACTTATAACTTGTCGCGAAGACCTTTATCAATATTATATCGACCATGGTTGCAAAGAACGTATTGCATTCCAATTGATGAGCAATGTGCGAAAAGGAAAGCACTACCTCAACAACTTCCCCTCTCCAGAAATGCGTACCGCAAGGGATAAATGGGTAATAAGTTTTTGTGAAGACGTGCGATACCTACCAAGCAAGGCTGACATTATAGAAGATTTATTTTTTAATCTTGCCTTTCGCACAAATGTATCACCTTTTGAAAGCTTAATTACGAATTAGAATGTTTTTGTTACTAAAGCATTCTAATTTTAGTTAAAATTTCATCAATCAACGTCACCAAAACATCAAAATACTCATTAAAGCTCTTAGAATTAATCTCCCACTTACCAACTGTAAGACTTGCATTACCTGGTATGTTTTTACATGTAACTCCATTAATATTTATATGACTTACTAATTCTGCTATTTCATTCTGTTTGTTCTGATAGTCTTCTAAAAAATTTTTGCCATACTGTTTTTCTATCTTGGAAACTGGCAAATAAGGATGCAATTCAAAATGTAAGAACACTGCTTTATTCCTACCCTCTAAATGTAGTGTATAATTCCTGCCCTCTTCATTCATTGAACTAGTCAGTGTATTAGCATACTTATTATTAATAATATTTCCCCATTCTTGATGTGAAATCTGATAAAAACAATCAGGCGACTTATCAGATTTTCCATTTTTACAAAAGATTTTACTATGTTTATTATTATGATGATTATTTATTCTCCATACCACGTAATCTATTAGTTTATTAAACTCTTTGTTTTCAATATAAACACCAGTAAAGTTTTCATCATTAATTTGTATATTTTTAAACTCTCTTTCTTCTTGCAACACATAGTATTCACAAAAATCATTAGCAAAAGGCATACCGACAAAGAATGGCATAGATAAAATATCAGCTACCATACTATATCTAATATGTTTAAACTCACTAGAAGATAGATCAACATAAGAATTATTTTTAGTTAAATATACAAAATTATACTCATCATAACTATTGCAAATTCCCTTTATTGCTTTTACATAGCGTTCTGTTTGTCTGTAGCCTTCCTCAGAGTAAATTTTATTTTCAATGCAAATAATACGTTTACGCCCATCGCTTTCTTTTATCTTTATAAATATATCAATCCTATTCTTATATTTTTTACCACAAAATATATCTTCTACTATCTTTTCAGTAGTTACCTCTACATCTGCATCATTACCAACTTTATTCAATCCACAATTCTTACAAAATTCATTCAAAAACGCTATAGCATACTGTTTATTATATTTAGGATTAAAATAATAAGCTAGTAATTTAGACACTTGCAATTCTTTGTTCTCAATACCAAAAATCTCAAAAACAGTTTTCATAATAAATCCTCCTCACCCCTTACAGCACCTGTATATTTCTATATTATGCTCACTTTCTCCTCTAAAACACTTTTTGTGGACATCTCCATCACACCACCCCCAATGTCCCCTCTATGCCCAATATATTCTGTTACACTAAAAGTACATAGCCAAAGATGATATATTATAATCATTTACAATACTGGAGGCGATTTCTCGATGAAACATTCTAAAATTAAATACCACTACGAATTTCCAAACTTACCCATAACTGACAACGATATTCAAGAATTGTATGTAAAGATGACTAATATTCTTTGGGAAGCAGAAAGTTATATACTAGAATTAAACCACCAAAGAATGGATTTACCTGACATTTTTATTTCTGATGATGTTGTTACTAAAACTTACGGAAAATATACTTATAAAGCCATCTTAAAAGAAATAGGCAAATTCCACGTGGCTTTCCCATATTCTTATTTCAACGGAATGCTCGAAAAGCTATCAAGTACCATTAAACGTATGCCAAAAGAATCCTCCACAGATATACTTAAAGAATTGGTAGAGTGCATTGAATCAAAACTTGACCACGCAGAATTAAAAGAAGAAAGAGCAAGTATCGAAAAGATTATTTCTATGTTGAAGAACACCAAAAGAACTGTACAACTTTTGGGTGCGTACTATCATCAAAACAATAGAATCGTCCTTTACATCAACACCATTGGAGATTATTTTGAGAAAGCACCTACCGGAGACCTTGCTACTAAAATTAAGATTGGTTTGGAAATCGTTCTTGCCCATGAAATTTTCCACGCTGTTCAGTATCATTTAATGATTGATGGCAATAAAACTGGCGAATATCTTTGGACACATCCCTATTGTGACAAGGATTATCGTGACTGCGTATTAGAAGGTTTAGCAAGATGGTTTGAATATAGCTGGTGTGAGCAAGCTTTATCCACAAACACCATCTACCAATGGCACAAAGACCAACTTGATGATGAATTACACACCTACTACTATCCTGGTTGGGCTTACGCAGCAGCTAAAGTTTTTGTCAGAAGAGGAATACCTTTACGTCATGAACCAATGATGGTTTTAGAAACGCTGTTAGAAGCTGTATCAAGAGGCGATAGGTACTGTTGGCGTAAAGCTTACGACGTATTAGAATCTTTTGATTACCACAACCAAAGACTACCATAACAAAAACAGACGTAACCAACCTCGGTTACGTCTGTTTTTCATCTTACCCCATAAACCCAATACGTTTCACAGCCTGCATTTCTTTGAACGGCGCAGCAATGTTCTCGTCAAAGTCTTCTGCAGTCAAAGTACAAAGCTGCTTTTCGGTATACTTCTTTTTGCCGTAGGTGTCAAACACACGCACAGCTTGCTTCATAATCGCTTGTTCTACCATATTTCGTACAAAGCGACCATTACCAAATTCCGGATGCTTGCATACGCTTGCAAAAATCTTTTCCACTTTGGCAATAACATCTTTATGAAGCTTGTAGCCTTGCTGTTTCGTCATAAGCTTGAGGATTTCCACCAGTTCCTCAACGCTGTAATCAGGAAAGTTTACATGAAAAGCAATCCTGCTACGCAAGCCTTCGTTTTTGTTCAGAAAGTCTTTCATCTTGTCGGGATAGCCTGCAAAAATTACAATCACATCGTCCCTATGGTTTTCCATTTCTTGTACGATGGTATTGATAGCTTCATCACCAAAACTGTTATGACTTTCTACCAAGGCGTAGGCTTCGTCAATAAAAAGTATTCCTCCACGTGCTTCTTTAAATTTTTCTTTTACAGCGGGCGCAGTCCAGCCAACATATTGCCCAACCAAATCGCTTCTGCCACATTCAACAAATTTTGCACTTGCAGTAATGCCTTCCGTTGCAAAAATTCCTGCCAGCAAACGGGCAACGGTCGTCTTGGCAGCACCTGGATTACCAGTAAAAATCATATGTCTGGAAAAATTATCTGTTTTTAAGCCTGCAGACTTTCTAGCTCGCTGCATTATATAAGTTGCTACCATTTGCTTAACAACTCCTTTTACAGGAGCTAAACCTATCAAGCTTTTTAATTCTTCCAAGGAAGCATTCTTTTCCTTGGGCTCAGTTGCTTTCACCTCAAGTTTATTTGCCAACGGCTTATAGGCAGGGTAAATCTTTTCCTTTAAAACATTTTCGTTCCATCTGTCGTAAACATCGTAGGCAGCAGTAAGGTTATGTACTTTTTCTTCAGCAAGCATGTCTTTGATTTCGTCTTTGTTAACAAAATCCTTGTATTCAGATTTCGCTAACATGTTCATCAAAAAATCTTCCACATCCTGTGCGCTACCTACACCTTCCTTAATTTCCACAATATCAATTTTTTCAGCATATCTATTCAAAACACGTTTGGCGTTACGCGATTTGCCAAGCAGTTCCACAAAAATAACCAAACTTTTCTTTTTGAATCTTACAACGTTCTTCTCCAAATACTTCCAAAAACCATTATTGGCAAAGCTAACAGTATTGTCTTCTTCATCAGCGTTAAAAAGTTCTACAACAGTAGTAGCACCTTGCGCCTTTTCAAATAAGCTTTCAAAATTTTCTTCGTCGATAAAATTATCAAACTCATAATCACACAAATAATTTACACGATTACCTAGCAATCTGTTAACTTGACTTAAAGCACAAACCAGTACTTCTATAATTTTCAACGCACTCTTGCGGGAAGAAGCAACAACTTTATAGTGAACAGGAACGCCGTAAAATTGACGGCAATTTTCTGCGCAATAAATGTATTTCAGTTCTTCCAGCAAAGTCTCATCTGCCATTATTTTCTTTGCTTCCGCAAGCACTGCAGCTTGGTCTTCCAATTTGTCAAATACATATTCCTTGGCTTGGTAAGCATCGTCTCGCAAATATTCAATGTCAAATTCATCTATCCATCTTCTACGTCTTTTATTGCCTCGCATTACGTAATCAGAGCTTGTCTCTGCCAAGTTAATGTAATTAACAAAGGCTTGGGCAGTAATTTCCTCCATGCAATCAACTTTAACATCTTTCAAAATGGTAAATTTCAAAGCATTATCCAGCGCTCCTAATATTTCTTTATCAACCTCTCGTTCAACATTACAACCACATACTAAACTCAATACTGTTTCTTTAAGCTGATAAGCTTGTATTACCAAAGTTTCTTTACTTGTTTGATTATCTAATACCTTATTAACCTTCTTCAAAAATTTCTCGCAAGGGTCTTCGTCATTTTCTTTTGCCACTTCTAACGCAAACTTATTTATGAAAGCAGCATCACGCATTTCAGCACGCAGATCCACGTCAATCTTATAAAAAATCATAACTACACCTCCTCATTTTTAACATCCACATATAGAATATCAAAAGTGATGAGTCATATTTCGTCCATCTCCAGACAAATTTCCCAAAATTCACCCTCTCATTAATAAAATTCAGTTGAGCAATGAAAAAGAGGAAAATTTTTTAATCGGAACTTTCCTATTTGCGATTAAAAATATTTTTTGATTAACATTGCCATTTTTGCTTTTTCAGTTGTAGTTATAGTGTGAAATCTTCTTTTTTTCTTTTTCTTTTTTTCTTCTGCCATCCGTTCAAGCAAAACTGAAAGT
>JAFTID010000037.1 GCA_017457085.1 Phascolarctobacterium sp. | reverse complement strand
CCAAATCCTCAAAAACGCCCCTCAAGTTTGTCCCTCACGAATGACCCTCAGGAAAGGTGCCCCTCAAAAACTTTGAATACCCAGGTTTTTTTGCTTTTCTTTTATGACTTATAAATCCCACAAGAAAAATGATTGACCCAATATTTTTCTGAAAGTGTCCGCTTTGGCATTTTCAAATTGTACTTATATATAGGGAGTTTTTTAAAAATAAAAATTTTTTTAGAAATTTTGAGCCACTAGGGGTAAAAAACACCCATTATAATAATATAAGGGAAATTTTTTTCTAAAAAAGTGTCCGCTTTAGTATTCTCGTGGGCAACTTATATAATAGAGAGTTTTTTACTTGTACCTTTTTTCTTTGGTAGTTTCTTTTTTGGGTGTAGTCTAACTTTTTGCGATTCTACCGGAAGAGCAAAAAGAACCGAATGTTATGGTATAATAAATTCATAATGTCTTATGGAGTTATAAAATGACAATGGACGAAGAATTTTTAAAAGAACTAAAACTGCTAAAGGAAAATGGTTTAAAAGATAGTCCTTTAAGATTAGAGTATGAAGAAAAAGTACGTAAGCTTAAAGATTTGGAAACGGAACTGCGTAGCAAAGGCTTGTCTGAAAAAGAGATTGCTTATACCTTGCACAACAAGCGTAGAGAAATAGGCAAGGTATATAAAGAAGCAGCACCTCCACTTTTTCAAGAGTACATCTATATCGCAACTGCTAATAAATATGGAAATCCTTTAGGTCCGACTTTTGAGCAGCTTGCTGAACACAAAACTTATGCACAAATTATAGAGTCATCTTCAAGACCAATAGAAAACTTGGACAACAGACTGACACTAGACGGATTTATTGAATGGTACAAAAACAGAAAAGAGTAGTTTGAAGCGCCAGACCGAAAGGTCTGGCGTTTGTTGTTGTATAATTCACCAAATCATCTTTGTTTCTTAACAAGTGTGATGCAAATATTTTTTATGTTTGAGATATTATAAAACCATAAAGTAGTATGTGCTTTATGTGTTTTGTAAAGGAGATTTTGGAATGGATTTCAATGACGATGAATTAATAAAGGATGGTAATATTGATTTTGAATATGCAGAAAAATGGTTGCATAGCTTGAAAGATGAGTATGATATTTCTGATGTTTTGAAAGACAGAAGAGATATATACTTAATATTTAAAGTATATAATTGTGATGTGTTTTTAATGCATAAAAAATTTCAGGAATTAACTTCAAAATACTGGTTCTATGTTGGCATAATAAATTTTGCCATGAATTTGGGTTCATCTAGTAATTCTAAAATCGATGTTAAGGAACAGTTACTAATGTTTTATGATTATCTTCCTGTATTGGGATTGATGAAATTTGGAGTAACCAAAGCATTCGATAAAATGTTAGAAAAACAAGTGTCTGTATGTGTTTAGTGATAATTTTAGTACATACTGCTTTTTTGATGCCAAGCCGAAAGGTTTGGCATTTTGTTTTATGAGAAATGATTTCTTGTTTTTATATTGTACGTAAGAGGAATTTTGTATTTAAATTTTATTTCAAGATAGATATATTATTATGTATAGTATGATTACATTGGAGGATGATTATATGGAACAAAGAAAGAGACCTGGTGGAGTTGGAGGATTAGGATATTATACTTTTTTTGAAAAGACATCTGAAAATGGATGCATATATTGTGGAAGTCCCGCTAGCACAAGAGAACACGTGCCATCAAAAACATTTTTGATAGAACCTTATCCGGAAAATATGTGTGTAGTACCAGCATGTTTTGAGTGTAATAATGGATATTCTAGAGATGAGAAATATGTATCTTGTTTTCTTGATGTATTAAAGGCTGCTATTTATGATGGCTATGTATGTAATTCAAATACTATTATAAGATTATCCCAAGATGATAATCTTAAAAAATTACTTGATGAACAGATAAAAGTGATTGACGAGAAAGTATATTATACGATTGATGAAAAACGATTGTGCAACATTATCTTAAAGCTTGCTAAAGGGCATGCTGGCTTTGAGTTAGATTATGTTTGTTTGGATGATTGCGAAATAAAGCTTGCATACAATTTTGCTTTTAATATGTCCGAAAGTGATATTGGAGTATTTGCAGAAGTTCCTGAAATTAGTGTTGTACACGAAGTTGGTTCTAGGTGTTGCAATGCACCTTTAATTTTGAGAAATATTAAAACTGGTGATGAATCTGCATTTTTGTTTTGGCACGAGGTGCAGGAAAATCAATACCGTTATCAAACAGTGTATAATGAAGATGGTGTGATAAGTGTGAAAATTGTGATTTACGAAATATTATATTGCCGTATTGATTTCTGTAAGAGGAAATAAATAGCATTATAGTTTGTAGGAATGGTTATTTTGCCTTTGAAAACATATATTGATTGGTATGTTATAATAAGAACAATGAATCTTGTTTGAAAGAGAAGTGACTTTTAGATGAAAGTGTTCAGAGATTATGATGAGAATTGTCCGTTGAGTATTGAAGCATATGCTCAAGGATTAAAAGGTCATACTTTCCATGATGTAATCAATTGGTTTTTTGAATCATATGAAACTGGAAGAAAAGATGCTTCTAATGCAATAGAGTTGTTTGGTAATAATTATCGTAAGGGTGGGTTAGGTAATCTTTTAGAGCAGTTATATTTTGGTTACGATATTAACAATGATTCATCTGCAGATTTCAAATTTGCTGGTGTTGAACTTAAAGTAACTCCTTACGAAATTAAAAAAGATGGTAGCAAAAGAGCTGGTGAACGTTTGGTTCTGACTATGATTAGTTACAACGAGCCAGTAGAACCTGAATTTTACAAATCACATCTTTGGGACAAGTGCAGACTTTTGTTGTTGGTCTATTATTTGAGAGACAAAAACTTGGGGGATAACTTAATGTATCAGATTGATTATGTTAAGCTATTTACTCCACCACTTGCTGATTTGAAAATTATTGAGGACGATTACAAATATATAATTGATAAGATTGCGGCAGGCAAAGCCCATGAAATTTCTGAGGGCGATACAATGTATTTAGGTGCTTGTACTAAAGGTGCTACTGCTGAGAAAAGTACTGTCCCTCAATTGTTTTACAATCCTGATGTTAAGGCAAGAAAGCGTGCGTTTTGTTTTAAAAACTCTTATATGACAACAGTACTTAATGATTATATCGTTGAAGACATTACAACATTTCATCCAGTTTGTAAGGATGATGAAAAACGTTTTCTTAAAGATGCAATTCCTTTGGAATCCATCGTTAAGGATGATAGTGTTTTAGAAAATAAAACTTTTGCTGAATACATCACTGAAAAAATAAATGCTTATATTGGTAAAACTGACGTTGAGCTTTGTGAGATTTTCCAAAGAGAATACAATAACAATAAAGCTCAATGGTATGACTTGGTATTTAAAATGTTAGGTATTAAGTCAACGAAAGCAGCAGAGTTCCAAAAAGCAAACATTGTTGTAAAAGCTATAAGGTTAAAGCCTGATGGGAAAATGGTAGAAAGCAGTCCGTTACCACCTTTCTCTTTTAAACAATTAGTTAGTGAAGAATGGGAAGATTCTTCTTTGTACGAATATCTTTCAGAAACAAAGTTTTTATTTGTTGTGTATCAACAGGAAGATACTCATTATGTTTTAAAGGGTTGCCAATTATGGAATATGCCTTATAACGATTTGAATGTAGAAGTACAAGAAGGTTGGACAAAAATAAAAGATACTAGTGCAAATGGTTTAGTGCTTAGCAAAAAGGAACAGAAGAATGGTTTTGTAATTGAGAATAACTTACCTAAGAAAAAGGATAACAGGATAATTCATATTAGACCTCATTCTCAAAAATCATTTTATGTTTTAGATGATGGCGAAATTTGTGGTAGTGGTACTTATTCTGATGCTGACCAGTTGCCAGATGGAAGATGGATGACAAAGCAAAGTTTTTGGTTAAACAATGACTATGTTATGTCAGTATTAGATGTGAGCTTAACAAAATAATCTCTTGATCGATAATAGAATTTTTGTTATAATAACAGAGTAATTTAGGAAAGGGGTGCTGTGATGGAACAGACTGTTTGCGAATTGTTCGCAGGAGTCGGAGGATTTCGACTAGGCTTGGAAAAAGCTTCATCTGACTGGAAAACAGTTTGGTTTTCACAGTGGGAGCCTGGAAAAACAAAACAATGGGCGCATGAATGTTATGTTGCACATTGGGGAGATGTTGACGAAAATACAGGTGTAGATATAGCACTTGTAGATAAAAAAGATATTCCGAAACATAATCTGCTAGTTGGTGGTTTCCCTTGCCAAGATTATTCCGTAGCAAGACCGTTACCAGGTGCAGAAGGTATTTCTGGTAAAAAAGGTGTTCTTTGGTGGCAAATTAGAGATACCTTGCAAGCACATAATGCACCATTTGTATTGTTGGAAAATGTAGATAGACTACTTAAATCTCCTGCTAATCAAAGAGGCAGGGACTTTGGTGTAATGCTTGCGTGTTTGGCAAGTCTTAATTACTCTGCTGAATGGAGAGTAGTTAATGCTGCTGAATATGGAGCTGCACAACGAAGAAGAAGAACGTTTATATTTGCGTATAAAAACAATACCAAGTGGGGAATTTATCAAGGAAAAAATACAGTACAAGAGATTTTTGATAGCGAAGGATTCTTCGCAAAGACATTCATGATAAATCCAGTTGGTGACATTGATAGTTGCATTATTGACTATCGTAATATCCACTCTGTTTCTGAAGAGTTTAAGTTTGAATTTGCTAATGCAGGTTATATGCATAATGGCGTGGTTTATACCACAAAGGTTGTTCCAGTAGAAGAAAATCCTGTAACTTTAAGAGAAGTTTTGGAAAAAGATGTTGATGAAAAATATTATCTTGGTGAAAATCTTGATAAATGGCAGTATTTAAAAGGTTCAAAGAAAATTTTGCGTACTGCTAAAAATGGACATCAATATACTTTTAGTGAAGGAGCAATTGCTTTTCCTGATACATTAGATACCCCTTCGAGAACGATGTTGACTTCTGAATCTAGCTTGAACAGAAGTACCCATGTTATAGAAGATCCCCAAACTAAAAATCTCAGATTACTTACCCCTGTAGAGGCTGAACGGTTACAAGGCTTCGAAGATGATTGGACTAATACAGGGATGCCTGAAAAGTTTAGGTATTTTTGTATGGGTAATGCATTGGTAGTTCCGATGATTACTAGAATGGGTAAAACGCTGGATAAAATTTTCAAAGATGAATAAAAGGCAGGCAGTAAGTTTATGTAACTTACTGCCTGTTTTTAGTTTTATGTCAATGTGTGAAATTTTAAAGGTTTATACTAGAAATGTGAATTAAGCAAAAAATCTGTGATGAACGATTATGAGAAAGAGAAATGGGTTTAGAACAAGGTGAATTAGTTGAAAAAAGAATTGTTGCTTTGATGAAGTTGCTGACGAATAGAATGGGTAATAAGAGATTTTTGTTGTGGTATAATAAAATTAATTAAGAGTATTGTTTGTATAAATAGTGATTTAGAATGAGCAGGAGGATAATATGTTTCTAAAGTATGTACAGATTGTAAATTATAAAAATCTTAAATCTTCTAAATTTGAGTTTGATAAAGGAACAAATACAATTATTGGAGAGAACGATGCTGGAAAAAGTAATTCTATGACTGCAGTTAGGATACTTTTGGATAGTAATTATTTTTATAATACAAAAAGATTAAAAGAGACAGATTTTTCAAATGCATTGGGAGATTGGCGAGGACATTGGATTATTATTTCAGCTTTTTTTGATGAGATATCTTCAGATGATAAAACGATTGAGGTTTGTTCCGAGATATGTCCAATAACAGAAAATCGAGACTTTTTAAAGTCTTATGTAAGATGTACTGACAAGGATTTTGGTACAGTAACGTTATTTATTAGACCTATTAGGAAAATTAGAAAGTGGTTAGCTGAAGCAAGTGATAAAGAAGACTTTGAAAAACGTAGAAAACAAATTAATTTATTAGATTATGAATTTGTCTATACATCACGTTCACAAGCTGATTTTGTAAGGGATGATATTTACAAATCAATAGTTGGTGATTTTGATAATGGTATTTATGCTGATCCTGATGAAGATGATACAGGTATTTTAGGAAGTAAAATTGATATATTAGATGTTTGGCAACACTTATCAGTAGTTTATATTGATGCATTACGAGATGTTAAGAATGAATTAAGAAAACCTAAAAATCCGTTAAGGCGTATTTTTGATACAATACAAAATCAAATTAAAGATGAAGATTTTGATACTATACGTGCTAAAATCAGAGAATTGAATAATTCTATAACAGGTGTACATCAAGTTACAAATATAGGTAGCAATATTAGTAATAAATTAAATGAAATTGTTGGATTAGTTTATTCACCAGATATTACAGTTGAGTCAAGGTTGAAAGATGACGCAGTTTCTATAGCTAAGCATTTAGTTATTTCTCCAACTAGCCAAGATGATATTGATTTATTGGGCTTAGGACATTTAAATATACTTTATATTGCTCTAAAACTTGTTGAGTTTGAATATAGTAAAGAACGAGAACTTCTAAATATTATGATTGTTGAAGAGCCAGAAGCTCATATACATACGCATATTCAGAAAACGCTTTTTGACAATCTAAAAGTTATGAAAGATTATACTCAAGTAATTTTAACTACACACTCAACTCAAATATCAGAGGTTTCTGATATTTGTAAGGTAAATATACTAAAAATGGATGACTATATTACTACAGTTATGAAACCTTCACGTGGCTTGGATGAATTTGGGGAAAATATTTTAAAACTTAAAAATATTTCAATGACTAAGTGTTTAGAAAGATATCTGGATGCTAAACGTTCAGTATTGCTGTTTTCCAAAGGAGTAGTATTGGTTGAAGGGGATGGGGAAGAGATATTGCTTCCAACTTTAGTAAAGAAGAGTTTTGGTGTATCTCTAGATGAATTAGGGATAGGTATAGTAAATATTGGTAATGTAGCATTTGAAAATATCGCATGTATATTTGATGAAGAACGTTTGCAAAGATATTGTTCTATTGTAACGGATTTAGATGCAGTGTTGGTGGGAGCCGAAAAATGCAAAGACGAAGCTGCTAAAAGAGGTAAAAGCAGAAAAGAAAGGGTAGATAGGTTGTTTAATGATAACTGTTGGGTGAAAAGTTTTTATGCCCCATTTACACTCGAAGTGGATTTTGCTTTTGAAGATGCAAATAGAAAATACATTAAGCAAATAGTTGAACTGTGTTATACAGATGAAGAAACTATAGAAAAGCATAAAAAATTTATAGACGGAACAGCAGCTGAGAGATATGATTCTGTGTTAACTGTTGCACAAAGACAGGGAAAAGGATGGTATGCTACTTTGTTAGCATCTTTAGTTGGAAAGGACGTGGTTATTCCTGACTATTTACTGCGTGCAATTGTACATGCTTCTCAAAGTGTTGTGACGGCTGATGTTATATGGAAGATTGCAAAATATAGGTTTGAAAATAAAAAAACGGAAAGTATTTATTGGGAACAATCTCAAAAACAAGGGTTAACTATGGAGGAGAAAAAAGAGTTAGTTTTAGATTTTCTTAAGGAATACCCAAATGATGCAGGTTCTGTATTCATAAAATATTTTGAGGCTTTTATTTAATTATGTCAAAAGAAAAGAAATACTACCTTGATGAATTGAATTTAAAACAAAGAGAAGTCTGTGAAAGTGTTGAAAACTATATTTTAACAGCTTGCCCAGGTAGTGGGAAAACTCGTACCATAACTTACCGTATTGCTCATTTGCAACAAAAATACGAGATGTCAAAACTATTAAATATAGCAATAACTTATACTAATCGTGCAGCAGAAGAAATTGAATATAGATTGTACGATATGGATGTTGATATGCAAAATGTTTGGGCGGGTACAATACACCAATTTTGTATGCAATTTATAATTAGACCTTATGCTATGTATTCAGAACGTTTAAAAAAAGGATATCGCGTGATTGATGAATATGAACAGTTAGAATATGTGAATTCAATCGCTTCAGAACTAGGTGTTAATTATAGATTTGGCAATACATTACAGAATTTTAGGGTTAAAGAAGAATATGATAAGTTGTTGCAACGAAAAAAAGAAATAGATTTTGATTTAATATTGTTAATATCAAAAGAATTGATAACTAAAAATAGGTTTATTGCACAAAATGTTTCTTCCATAATAAGAAGCATTCATATTGATGAATTTCAGGATACTAATGAATTACAGTATGAAATAATAGCAGAGTTGATAAAATGTAATAAACTAATAAATATTTTGTTTGTCGGTGATGTAAACCAAGCTATTTATAGTGGGTTAGGTGGTGTTGCAAAGTCATGTTCTGAAATTTCACGTATGTATGGTGTTGATTTCAAAGAGGCAATTTTGGATGATTGTTATCGTTCGACTACTAGGATAGTTGATTATTATAGGAATTTTGAAGTTTATAAAACTAAAGCGAAATCTGTTTCTGTAAACAAAGATGTTTATGGTGTGATTAGGTACAATAGAATGATAAATAAAGATAATCTTTATACTGAAATTGCCCAAATTATTAAGGAACAAATAGCTAATGGGATAAAAGAAAATGAAATATGCATAATAGCACCACAATGGTATCAGTTATATCCTGTAAGTAATAAGTTGAAAGAAATGTTACCAACAGTTAAGTTTGATGCTCCAAGCATGTCTCCGTTTAAGCCAAAGTCGATGAACCCTTTTTATCTGATAGCAAAGTTGTTATTTACTGTAGCTGGAACTAGAGTGAGATTGCGTAAAAAATTAGCTTCGGAAATCATAAATATATTTCAAGATGAGTATAAAGTTTTTATACCAACATCTTTTGATGTTCATAGGTTTCTGCGTATTTTAAATTCTGTTCCAATAAACGAGACCAACGGTGTGGAAATGTACAAGATGGCTATGTGTGTAATTTTTAGAGAATTGGGAATTACTATTAAAACCGAAAAACGATTGATTGAAGCATATGATAGCTATATTTGTGAGGTTACTGAAAGAATAACAAAAAATAAAATTCTTTTTAGTTATCAAGCATGTTGTAATTGTTTTAAAGAACGTGAAGGAGTGGTTGTTAACACGATTCATGGGGTAAAGGGAGAAGAGTATACAACGGTTATAGCTTTTGACTTATTAAATGGACATTTACCTAATTGGAGTTATATTGTTAATGATGACCAAAAATCTTATAGGACAATTGAAACTAAAAAACTACTATATGTGTTGTGCTCTCGAGCAAAACAGAATTTATATTTATTTAGTGAAAGAGGGTACAAGACAAAAAAAGGAGATGAATATACTGCTACTGATGAGTTAAATAATCTTAGCTATACGTATAATTAAATTTTAAACAATTTATATGTTGGACATAGGAGAAAACCTTATGCATAAAATCCTTTTCATCTGCCACGGCAATATTTGTAGGTCGCCTATGGCAGAGTTTTTACTGAAAGATATGGTTGCCAAGCGTGGTATTGCATCCCAATTTGACATTGCTTCTGCGGCGACAAGCAGGGAGGAGATTGGAAACCCTGTTCACCACGGTACACGTAAGAAGCTGGCGCAGTTCGGCATTAGCGTTGCAGGCAAGACTGCTCGCCAAATGACAAGACGTGATTACGAAAACTACGATTATATTATTGCCATGGATAGGAACAATTTGCGTAATATTGACCGCATTATTGGCAGTGATGAATATAACAAGGTTAGCCTGCTTCTTGACTTTGCAGGCAGGAACGGACAAAGCATCGCTGATCCTTGGTACACTGGCGATTTTGATATTACTTATGACGATATCAAAGAAGGTTTGGACGGCTTCCTCGAATATCTTGGCTATTAAAAAATTAAGGCTCAGAACATTTTGGAAATGCTCTGAGCCTTTTTTTGTGCTTATACCAATTTTAGAATTAAACTATTTTTTCGCCGTTGTAGGTTTCCCCGCCACCATCAGGAAGCAAACCATAGCGTCTGGTCCACAGGTCTTTGTATTTAACTGCTTGAGCGTGGATGTTATCCAGGTTGCTTTCGTCCAAGGTTTTGATAACTTTTGCAGGGATGCCTGCTACCAAGGAGAAGGGCGGGATTATGGTGCCTTTGGTTACTACTGCGCCAGCTGCAACAATAGAACCGCGACCAACTACTGCGCCGTCAAGAACGGTAGCGTGCATGCCAATGAGGCAGTGGTCTTCAACTGTGCAAGCGTGCAAGAGCGCACTATGGCCTACGGTTACAAAGTCACCAACGATGCAAGCGTATTTGTCTGCAACGTGGAGAACGCTGTTGTCTTGGATATTAGTGTAGCGACCAATTTCGATACGGTTAACGTCGCCACGAACAGTTACGTTAGGCCAAACACTGCTGTATTCTTTCATGTCAACCATGCCGATTACGGTGGAGGTAGTGAAAGCGTAAGCTTTTTCGTCAATTTTAGGTTGTTTGCCTTCAAATTTAAAAATCATAATATCACCACTTTCTGTGTTGTTTAAGCATGCATTTCTTGTCCTAATTATTACCTTTTCACAAGGGAAAGTCAACTGTTTCACAATCTTTTTCCTTTTGGAAAAGTAGTTGTTTGATAGGTGCTTGCCAATGTTTTGTCAAAAATGTATGATATTAATAAGATGTGTATTTAGGAGAAACTAAAGCTGATATATATGAAGCAAAAAGGATTTATCTATTTGTTTTTACGTTTGGCGATGTACGTTGCCGTGGTGGGTGCAATCTTTTATTTTGTGTACCAGTCACCCTACAATCCGCACCCTGAAAGTGCAGAGGACATTCGCCGTTGGGTGGCAGGCTTTGGAACTATGGCGCCGTTGATGTACGTTGGCGTGTATACCATTCGTCCTTTGTTACTGTTCCCTACATTAATATTGAATCTAAGTGCAGGCGTACTTTTTGGCCCCTGTTGGGGCGTGCTGTTCTTACTGATGGGTGGCATGGGCTGTGCAAGCTTTTGCTATTTGTGGGGACGCTTTGGTGGAGGACGTTGGCTTTTAGAAAATTTTGGCGGACAATGGGGAGAGCGTTTGCGTGATTACCTTGTTGGCAGTAATAGCTTTACAAAATTGTTGTGGCTCCGCACTGTGCCAATTTTTCCCTACGACCCGGTGAGCATTATTGCCGGTAGCGTAGGCTTTGATGTTAAAAAATATATTGGCGCAACTTTTTTGGGAATGCTTCCGGGAGCCATTGCCTATAATTTTTTGGCAGGCTCCGTTGGTACAAATAAATTTTCTTTTGCCGTAGTGGTGTTGTTCATAGCTTTTGGCGTGCCCTTTTACTGGTGGCGACGTAGCGGTGAATGTAAGAAAATACGTGAAAGGCAGTGATTATATGAAGAATGTTGAAATAGAATTGAAGCTTTTGCTTGACGAACAAGACCTGAAAAAATTGTTGGCTTCTGAACTGCTACAGGGTGTGTTGCGTGAAGGTAGTAAAAAGAAACGTAACCTTGTAAGCTGTTACTATGATACTGCTGATTTAATGCTGAAAAAGCATGGCATTGCTTACCGTGTGCGCGATAAAGGTGATGGCAGCTTTGAAGCTACTGTTAAAACTGATCGCAAAAGCAGTGGTGGTTTAAGTGAACGTGTAGAAATTAACATTCCCTTGGCAGAGAACACTGCTGTCCTTGAAGGCTTTGGTGAAAGGGGCTTGGGCTTTGAACTTACAGAGCTTGCTCCCAACGGTGTGGAAAAGCTTTTCACAGTAGCTGTTGAACGCACTACCTACCTTTTAGATTTAGAAGGTGCTGTGGTAGAAGTTGCGATTGATAATGGCAAGATTTATGCCAACGGAAAAGAGGATGCCATTGACGAGGTAGAACTGGAATTAGTTGAAGGCAAGGTGGAAGTAATGTTGCGCTTTGCAGAACAGATTGCGAAGTTGGTATCTGTGCATAAGGAAGAACGTAGTAAATTTGCCAGAGGTTTGGCGCTTATTGGTGTAAAAAGCGATTACTAGTCCCAAGGGATAATACAATAGAAGGTTTTGTTATGATTATTGGAATTGGTTGCGACATTATTGAAATAAATAGAGTAGAGAAGGCTGTGCAAAGTGACTCTTTTAAAAAGAGAGTGTTCACCGAGGCTGAGATTGCCTATTGTGAAAGCAGGGGTAAGCAGCAGTTTGCCAGCTTTGGGGCGCGCTTTGCTGCCAAGGAAGCGTTGCTGAAAGCTTTGGGCACAGGCTTGCGTGGTGGTGCATTGACGGAGCTGGAAGTTTTGAATGACGACTTAGGCTGTCCTCATTTGACGTTGACAGGCTACCACAAGGAACTGGTAGCTAGTAAAGGCGTGCAGAAAATTCACGTTACTTTAAGCCACAGTAAGGATAGCGCCATGGCGTATGTGGTTTTGGAGGGATAAGATGAAATTGGTAAGTGCAAAGGAAATGCAAAGCTTAGATAAATTAGCAATGGAAAAGTACGGTATTCCCGGAATTGTGCTGATGGATAATGCTGCCAAGGCTGTAGCAGATAGTGTTGTGAGAAAGCTGAAACATTGCCAGGGAAATAAAGCTGCTATTTTCTGCGGTAAGGGCAATAACGGCGGTGATGGTTTTGGTGCGGCACGTTGGCTGGAAAGCTATGGTTATGATGTAATTACCCTTCTGATTAACGGCGACTACGAAGATGTCAAAGGTGATGCTGCCATTGAGCTTGATATGTTACTCAAGGCAAATGGCAGGGTTGTTTACGTCGTTACGGAAGAAAAAGGCTTTCCCTTTGTAGAGGATGTTTGTGTTTTTGCAGACGTGATTGTGGATGCCATGGTTGGTACTGGTTTTGCAGGAGAACTGCATGGCTTTTATAAAAAGGTGTGCCAAATTATAAATGCCAGTGGCAAAACAGTTGTTGCTGTAGATGTCCCTACTGGTGTCAATGCTGATACTGGTGCGGCAGATGAGGATGCTATCCGTGCAGATACTACCATTACCATGCAGCTTGTGAAGGCTGGTATGGAGCAATACCCTGCTAAAGAATTGGTGGGCGAGCTGAGCGTTGCAGATATTGGTATGCCTGCAAACCTTTTAGCAGAAGTAGATAGCAAAAAGTATCGCCTGACTGCAGCCATTGTTAA
The DNA here is from genome assembly GCA_017457085.1 of Phascolarctobacterium sp. GTDB lineage: Bacteria > Bacillota > Negativicutes > Acidaminococcales > Acidaminococcaceae > JAHHUH01. The sequence continues at coordinate 12,207 of JAFTID010000037.1, read as the reverse complement.
CAAGCTTTTACCCTTGCGTTCCAAGGCTGCCCATAAGGGAGATGCAGGTCGCGTAGTTCTTGTAGCTGGCAGTACTGGCTTTATTGGTGCGGCGGCGCTTGCTTCCCGTGGGGCAATAAAGGCTGGCGCTGGACTGGTTAGCCTTTTGAGCGGCGAGAGCGTTGCAGATTTACTTGCCGTTAAATTAGATGAAGAAATGGTACACGCTTTGGAAGAAGATTCCTACGGGGAACTGTCGGAAGAAGCTGTAAACGATATTGTTGAGAGAGCCAATGCTGCAGATGTACTTGCCATTGGCCCCGGTTTAGGTACTGGCAAAAGAACGCAGGCGGTGGTGCGCGAAGTGCTTTTGCAAATTGAAAAGCCTGTGGTCATCGATGCAGATGCTTTGACTGCGTTGAAAGGTCACACTTATATTTTGAACGAGATGGGTGCCCCCAAGGTGCTTACCCCCCATCCCGGAGAGTTCAGCCGTTTGACAGGTATATCTATTGAAGAAATTAACAGTAACCGTCTCGAACTTGCTGCTAAATACGCAGTGAAGTGGAACGCAGTAGTTGTGCTCAAGGGTGCGGCAACTGTCATTGGCTGCCCTGATGGAACTGTTTACGTGAACCCCACTGGCTGTGAGGCAATGGCTACGGGTGGCTGTGGTGATGTGCTGACCGGCATAATTGCTGGTTTGGCGGGACAGGAGATTACCCTGCAGGAAGCAACCTTGTGCGGTGTGTACCTGCATGGTTTGGCAGGATCGGAAGTTGCGAGTGGTAACATTGGCTTAGCTGCTGGAGAGATTGCTCAAGAATTACCTAGAATTAGAGGCTTGCTAGATGGCTGGTTGGACTACGAAGAATTGGTTTGCAACCCTGCTATAAAAATGTTAGAATAAATTGTTATTGTGTTTAAATTTTTGTGAGGTGAAACTGTTGCGTAAATTATTTCTGCTAGTGCTGATGCTGTGCTGTTTAGCGTTCAGTGCTGTGGCAAATGCTGCCCAAGTTACTGACGTTAAATGGGGCGTGGACAAAGATAATATGCTTCGCTTCGTAGTAGATTTGACAGACGCAGCTCCCTACAAAGTTGAAGTAAATGACAAGATGTTGACCGTGGTTGTTGATGCTGAGCTGCAGGATAAGGCTGGCAAAAACAGCAAAACCCGTAGCAACATTGCATCTATGATGAAGGTTGAGCCTGACGGAAATAAAACATTGATTAAAATTCCTTTGAGCAGGGCACTCAAGGCTGACGAATACAAAAGCTTTACCCTGCGTAAGGACCCTGCTACCAAACGTCCTGCAAGAATTGTCTTGGACATTACTGCAGAAAAACGTGTTGCGCCTGCAAGTGTTGCTTCCAAGGGCAGTACTCCTGCTGGCAAGTCCAACGCTACTGTAAGCAGTAAGCCTGCTACTAGCGTAGCAAGTGGTTCTGCGGTGGTAGGCAATAAGCCTGTGAACAACTCTTTGAAGAAACCTCCCGGAGTTGGCAGCAGCCCTGCAACTGTAAGTGCTAGCGTTCCTTCCGTAAGCCTTTCTGCTGGTGGTGGCACCATAGAAAGCGAAAAGGATAAAAAGAAAGCAGAAAAGGAACGTAAGAAAAAGGAAAAAGAAGCCCAAAAGAAAGCTAAAAAAGCTAAGAAGAATAAAGGCAAGGTAGATGCCAACAAGGTTGGCTATCTTACCAGTGGTGGCATTGAAGGCAAAATTATTACCATCGACCCCGGTCATGGTGGTAGTGACCCCGGTGCTGTCGGCGATAGGGGAACCTTGGAAAAGAACATCACCTTGGAAATTTCCAAACGCTTGAAAAAGAATTTGGAAGAAATGGGCGCGATAGTGTATATGACACGCGAAACTGACGTTGAGGTTGCAGGCCCTGGTGCCAGTGATGTGGACGAACTGCAAGCGCGCATCAACGTGGCAGAAAAATATAAGTCCGACCTTTTCGTAAGCGTACATATCAATTCTTCTGTAAATAAAAAGGTAGGTGGCTTTAGTACCTACTATTATCCCAAAACAAAATTCGATGCTAAGATTGCTAAAAGCATTCAAGATAACTTAACTAAAAACTTTGGCAGGGATAATCTTGGCTTGCGGGAAGCTAACTTCTATGTAATTAAGCGTTGCACCATGCCGGCAACTTTGCTGGAGCTGTGCTTCATTAGTAATAAAAAGGAAGAAAAGCTGATGCGTGGCAACTGGTTCCAAACCAAGACTGCCAATCTGATTGCTGAAGGCATTGAAGATTATTTTAAATGATGGGGGCTTCTGAATGAAAAAGATTTTACTGCTGATGCTCTTGGTATTCAGCCTAGTTATAACTGGTTGCTCCTTCTTTGAAAAAGAAAAGCCGCAACCACCTAAGAAAATAAGCTTTACAATTTACCGTGCTGCAGCTGATGGTAGCGAGAAGCTTTTAGCTGAAAAGTTTACCATGACTGATAATGGTAAAAGTCTGCCGGAAAATGCACTTTTAGCATTGGTAGGGGCAAAACCGCAAAGTACAAAATACGAGGATGTTATTCCTGCTGGTACTAGGGTGCTGAGCTTTAGCATTACTCCTGAAGGCACTGCTCTTGCTAATTTCAGCAAAGAAATTGTCAAAAGTGGACAAGGGTCGTATAATGAAGTTATGATGACCGGTGCAATTGTAAATACCTTGACGGAGTTCCCTGAGGTTAGACAGGTGCAGATTCTTGTTGAAGGTAAAAAGATAATTACTTTGGGTGGACACCTTGACGTGGAAGACCCATTGAAACGTGACGAATCATTACTGCAAAAATAAAAGTGAGCAGTACCGGCGATAAGCTGGTACTGCTTTTTGTTGAAAATAAGGAACCGCCCCTGAAAGGGGACAAGGTGAATTGCCGCAGGCAAGAGAAGGCAGCCTGGGCTAGGTGGCAGTGCGAAGCACTGACGGAGGGGTTTATGGAATTTTATTTACCAACCGCTGTAGAAACTGAAAAGCTTGGCAATATTTTAGGTAAGCTGGCACAAAGCGGAGACGTATTTTGTTTTACCGGAGATTTGGGCGCAGGCAAAACCTTGATGAGCAGGGGGATCTCCCTTGCCTTGGGGGTTGCAGAAAAAGATGTTACCAGTCCCACCTTTGCCATTATGAACGTGTACGAGGGCGAGGAACTGGAAGTGAGACATTTTGATTTGTATCGCTTGAATCGTCCTGAAGAATTGGAAGATATTGGTTTTGATGAATACGCTGGTGGCGACGGGGTAACCCTTATTGAATGGGCAGAGCTTTTCCCTGATCAGCTGCCGGAAGAATATATGCAAGTAACGCTACTTTTGGACGGAGCGGGGCGCAAGGCTGTGCTTACTGCCAACGGCGAGCGTTACGAAGAACTTTTGCAGGAGGTGAAGCAGCTTGCTGACTTTAGCGATTGATACTGCTACCAAGGTGTGCAGTGTGGCATTGTGCCGTGACGGAGAAATTACAGCAGAATACAGCATTCACATGGGTATGACTCATTCTGAAGGCTTGCTTCCCCAATTGGAGCAACTGCTGAAACGTACTAATACTAAAAAACAAGATATAGATTTAATTGCCGTAAGCATGGGCCCCGGCTCCTTTACCGGTCTGCGCATTGGCCTTGCTACTGCGGAGGCTATGGCTTACAGCTGGCAATGCCTACTGCACGGTGTAGATACCTTGAAGGCACTGGCTCAAAATATTCCCATCGAAGGAATTGTGCTTTCACCTGTCCTTGATGCACAAAAGGGTAATTACTACCAAGCCTTGTATCAATGGAAGGAAGGCGATCTGGTAGAGCTGGCAGATACCGAAGTTGTCAACAAGGAGCGTTTGCTGGAACGCATTACTAAATTTGGCACCCCTGCCCTCATTTTAGGCGAGTGCAAGAAATTAGAGAAGCTGGAACTGCCTGCTGGCATCAAGCTTGCGCCTAAAACAATGTTAATGCCCAAGGCTTCCAGTGTAGCCTTGCTTGCTGAAAGGGAATACGACCCGGAAGCAGATAAAAAGATTTTTGGATTAGAGCCTTACTATATTAGAAGGTCAGAAGCGGAGGAACTGTGGGAACAAAGGCAACAAGCTCAACAGATGCAGCAGTAATTACCTTTCGTGAAATGACAGCAGCAGATGTTAAAGCTGTTGTTGCCATTGAAGCAGAATCCTTTCACGATGCTTGGAATGAAAATATGGTTTTGGGAGAAGTGAACAACAGCTTAACTCATTATCTGATTATGGAAGCTGACGGTGTGACCATTGGTTACGCAGGCTTTTGGCTGGTAGCAGGAGAGGCGCAAGTTACCCGCGTTGCTGTTACCAAAGAAGAGCGTGGCAAAAATTACGGTACCCGTCTGACTGCTGCCCTTATCAATAAGGCATGGGAGCTGGAAGCAGAAGCCATTACCTTGGAGGTACGCGAAAGCAATATTGCAGCTCAACGTGCTTATTTGACTTGTGGCTTTGCCAGCGAAGGGATTCGCCCTAATTATTACGAAGACAATCACGAAAATGCAGTTATTATGTGGTTATACAGAAAAGGAAAATAATCCATGAGTAAGGATGTATATATTTTAGGTATTGAAAGCAGCTGTGATGAAACTGCTGCGGCGGTAGTGAAAAATGGACGCGAGGTTTTGAGTAACATCATCTCCTCCCAAATCGTCATTCACCGTAAATTTGGTGGCGTAGTGCCTGAGATTGCTTCTCGTAAGCACATCGAAAACATTATGCCCGTTATTGACGAAGCTTTACAGCAGGCAAAGGTTAGCCTTGAGGATATTGATGCTGTGGCTGTAACCTACGGCCCCGGCTTGGTGGGAGCGCTTTTGGTAGGTCTGAGTGCGGCGAAGTCCTTGGCTTGGGCGACAGATAAGCCCTTGATTGGTGTAAACCATCTGGAAGGACACGTCTTTGCTAACTTTTTGACTGATCCGGAGCTAGAACCTCCTTTTATGGCGCTGGTGGTAAGTGGCGGTCACACTGCCCTCTTAAAAGTAACAGGTTATAATAGCTTTGAAATGCTTGGCCAAACCCGCGACGATGCGGCTGGGGAAGCCTTCGACAAAATCGCCCGCGTGATGGGCTTGCAGTATCCCGGTGGTCCGGAAATTGAAAAGCTGGCTTTAGACGGAAACCCTCACGCCATTGAGTTCCCCATTGCAAAATTAGATGCGCCCTATGAATTTAGCTTTAGCGGTTTGAAATCTGCAGTTATTAACTATTTACATAATCAGGAGCAGGCGAAGCGTGAAATTAACCGCGCAGATGTAGCTGCTTCCTTCCAATATGCAGTGGTTGATGCCCTGGTACAAAAGGCAGTGCGTGCCATGAAGGACACTGGTCTGAAAAAAATTGTCCTTGCCGGTGGTGTATCTGCCAATAAAACACTGCAAACAACCTTGGCGCAGGCTATGACTAAGATTGGAGCAGAGCTGGTACATCCGATGCCCATTCTTTGTACTGACAATGCTGTAATGATTGCTTGTCGTGGTTACTTTATGTATCAAGCTGGCATTGAAAGTCCACTGGATTTGAACGCTGTTCCATCGCTTGAACTGGGATAAACACGAGTACATTCGGTGTATAACTCTGTGGATAATGTGGATAAGTTCTAAGAAATGACGAATTTTCGCCACAATTCCTGTGTATAACCTTGTGGATAGTGTGGATAAACTAGGGGATTATCTCATGATAAGTGGGGAAAAGACAAAAAATTTGACAAGGAGAAAAACATGTTAAGCACTTTGACGGCAGAACAAAAGAATAAGTTACAAACTCTGCTGTCGGGGTTGGAACTGGCGGCGGATATTGCTCATGCCAGAGTAACAATTTACTTGTCAGATAACGATAAAAGATTTTTACAGGTGTTGAAACAGGTGCGGCCTTTAACTCAACGCTGTAAGGCGCAGCCTGATTTGACAGGTCGCAAGGTGCGTGTGGTGGAGGAACCTTTAGTGCAACGCACCCTGCAACAGAACATTCCCCTGCGTGGCATGCGCGAGCTGGAATTGGGAGTGTTTAACAGTTTTTTTGTATATCCTTTAAGTGATGTGCGTGGTAAATGCTATGGCGCTTTAAGCTTTGACACTGTGGACCCGGATGAAGTGATTATCCGCGAAACTGTGGAACTGCTTTGGAATTTGCCTAAGCCTGTGGAGCAGGAGGGAAATTATAAACGCCTTTCTGCGGCTGATGGCTTGCTGGTTGTAAATAAGGATAAGGTTATTATTGCAGCTAACAATGAGGCCAAGCACTTGTTCCAAGTTATGGGTGTTAGGGATTTGTTAGGCAAGCGCACTAATCATTTGGAAATAAACTGGCCCATCGTGGGTATGGTCATTGATGCAGGCGTTGCTGAAAGTAAGGAGTTTACCTCCCACGGTTCACTGCTTGCCGTAAGGGTACTGCCTGTAGTTCCCAAAGCTAATGGTGGCAGTGCCATCGTCATATTGCAAGATATAACAGAGCTTCGGAAAAAAGAAGAAGCCTTGGAAGCTTTGAACGCAGAGCTTGCGGATTTGAAGGAGAGCCTTGAAACTAGAAAGCTTCTGGATAAGGCGAAGGGAATCTTGATGGCAGCCCATGGTATGACGGAACAGGAAGCTTACAGGAAGCTGCAGCAGTTTAGTATGGCTAAGAGGATTTCGCTAAAGGAATTAGCTGAAAAAATTATTGCTAGTTCAAAATCGTTATAAGCACTTCTAACGATTTTGTGGTAAGTTAGTGAAAAAATACGCTTCGTTAATCAAAATTTTGGTTAGCGAAGCGCTTTTTTATGCTAACGAAGCACAAATTTTGAATAAAGTGTAAAAAATCTACGAAAGAGTATTGCAATTTATTTGGCTTTCAGTATAATAATAATTGCAAGTTAGCACTCCGAGGTTTAGAGTGCTAATGAGCTTGAAGCGTTAAAAATTAAATTAAGATATTTTATGAAAGGGGTTCTCAAAGATGTTGAAACCGTTGTATGACCACATTGTAGTTGAAGTTGTAACTAAAGAAGAAAAAACTGCTTCCGGTATTTTCCTGCCGGATACCGCAGCAAAAGAAAAACCGCAAACTGGTAAAGTAATTGCAGTTGGCGCAGGCAAAGTAACCGAAAATGGTACCCGCATTGTTCCCGAAGTTAAAGTTGGTGAAGAAGTTGTATTTGCAAAATATAGCGGCACCGAAGTTAAACTGGACGGCAAAGAATATTTGATTCTTTCTGAACGCGACATTCTCGCAGTAATCGAAAAATAATTAGTCTAAAGTTAGGAGATAATTAAAATGGCAAAACAAATTCTTTTTAATGAAGAAGCTCGCCGCAAACTGGAAAGTGGCGTAAACGCATTGGCTGATGCTGTAAAAGTAACCCTCGGTCCTAAAGGCCGTAACGTTGTGTTGGAGAAAAAATTTGGTGCTCCCACCATTACCAATGACGGCGTAACCATCGCTCGTGACATTGAACTGGAAGATCCGTTTGAAAACATGGGTGCTCAGCTGGTTAAAGAAGTATCCATCAAAACCAACGATGTTGCTGGTGACGGCACCACCACCGCTACCGTACTTGCACAAGCTATGATTCGCGAAGGCATGAAAAACGTAGCAGCTGGTGCTAACCCTATGGTTCTGAAAAAAGGTATCCAAAAAGCAGTTGACGTTCTGGTTGAAGAACTGAAAGCTGTTTCCCAAAAAGTAGAAACCAAAGAAGCTAAAGCTCAAGTTGCTTCCATCTCCGCAGCTGACGAAGAAATTGGTAGCCTCATTGCTGACGCTATGGAAAAAGTTGGCGACGACGGCGTAATAACAGTTGAAGAATCCAAAACCATGGAAACCTGCCTGGAAACTGTAGAAGGTATGCAATTTGACCGTGGCTACATCTCCCCGTATATGGCAACTGACCCGGACAAAATGGAAGCTGTTTTGAACAACCCCTTGGTGCTCATCACTGACCGCAAAATCACCATGATTCAAGACATTATGCCTGTCCTCGAAAAAGTTGTACAAGGTGGTCGTGAACTTCTTATCATCGCTGAAGATATCGAAGGCGAAGCACTGGCAACCCTCGTAGTAAACAAACTTCGTGGTACCTTCAAGGCTGTTGCTGTTAAAGCTCCTGGTTTTGGTGACCGTCGTAAAGCTATGCTCCAAGATATCGCTATCCTCACCGGTGCAACCGTAATCAGCGAAGAAGTTGGCCGTAAATTGGACAGCGCTTCTGTAGAAGACCTTGGTCAAGCTGGTCAAGTACGCGTTACCAAAGAAATGACCACCATCGTTGACGGTGCTGGTAACAAAGAAGAAATCGCTGGTCGCGTAGCACAAATCCGTGCGCAAATTCCGGAAACCACTTCCGAATTCGATAAAGAAAAACTCCAAGAACGTTTGGCTAAATTGGCTGGCGGTGTTGCAGTAATCAAAGTTGGCGCTGCTACCGAAGTTGAACTGAAAGAAAAGAAACTGCGCATTGAAGACGCTCTCAACGCAACTCGCGCTGCAGTAGCTGAAGGCATCGTAGCTGGCGGCGGTACTGCACTGCTCCAAGTACAAGGCTCCTTGAGCAAAATCAAAGTTAGTGGCGACGAAAAAACCGGTGTGGAAATCGTAAGACGTGCTATCGAAGAACCCGTACGCCAAATCGCTTACAACGCTGGTCTAGAAGGTGCAGTTATCGTTGACACCATTAAACGTAGCCGCAAAGGCTTCGGCTTCAACGCTTTGACCGAAGAATACGTTGATATGATTGCTGCTGGTATTGTTGACCCCACTAAAGTTACCCGTAGCGCACTGCAAAACGCAGCAAGCATCGCAGCAATGGTTCTTACCACTGAATCCATCGTTGCAGACAAACCGTCTAAAGAACCTGCAATGCCCCAAATGCCCATGGGTGGCGGCATGCCCGGTATGATGTAAAAAATCTTAAGGAGGTTTTCCTATGTCTATCAGAGAAATTAGCTTCGCTTCTGCAAACGGTAGAGATACCATCAAGGCTTGGTCTTATAGCCCTCTTGGTACTCCTAAAGGCATCGTGCAATTGATTCATGGTTACGGTGAACATTCTCGCAGATACCTGCATATGATTTTGAAATTTATCCAAGCAGGCTACGTTGTGTATGCGGATGACCATCTTGGTCATGGTAAAACAGGTTATGACGGTGGCACCTTGGGTGACCCCCATTCCGGTGGCTATATGACTTACTTGAAAGATGAAAAACAGCTTCACGATATTGCTGTCGCAGATTATCCTGAGCTTCCGTACTTCATCTTTGGTCATAGCTGGGGTAGCATGCTGGCTCGTGCTTACGCTGCTCATTACGGCGAAGATATCAAAGGCTTGATGCTGTGTGGCTTGTGCTCCCAATGGAAAGGCTGCGAAATCGAATATGCAGACCCTGAATTTAACGCTGCTTACGAAGCTGACCCTTATCAACCGGCAGGCGCTTGGTTCGATAAAGTTTTCCTTGATATGACTGCTCGTGTAGAAAACCCCAATGGTCCTGCAGACTGGATTGCTAATGACCCCAGAATTGTAACTGACCACGCTAACGATATGTTCAATACTTTTGACACTACCTTGGAATTGGCTTGGGACTTTGTTCAACTGTACCACTTCATTGAAAGTGACGAATGGGCTCCTATGGTTCCCTCCAATATTCCTGTGTACTTGATTGCCGGTGACCAAGACCCCTGCGGTAACTATGGTGAAGGCTTGTATCATGTTGCAAACCTCTTGGCAAATACCGGTAACAAAGTTTCTGTTAAGGCATATTCCGGCTATCGTCATGAAATCCATAACGAACTGGATATTCGCGACGAAGTTGTTGATGGCTTGATTAACTTTGTTGAAGGCGTTTTGGCTGAATAAAAATTTATCCCCTGTTACGAAAGTAGCAGGGGATTTTTTGCTTTATTATTCGTTTTTTGGAGTAGAGAAGAAGATTCCTAACCCAGCAATGATAACTGCGATACCTACGAATTGTTGCAGGGAAATGCTCTCTCCTAAAATGAAGTAGGCTAAAATACAGGTGCCAATGGGTTCGCCTAAGATGCTCATGGTAACTGCGGTGGCAGATACGTTTTTAAGAAGCAGGTTGAAAACGAATTGACCACCAATGGTGCAGATAAGCGCCAAGCCTAAGAAGGAGTACCAGCTTTCCATAGGGTAAGCGGTGAAGGAGTTTCCCTTTGCAATAGCGTATGCCGCGAGGAAAACAGAGCTGCTGGTGTAGCTAAGTATGGAGTAGGGAACAACGCCTGTATCCTTACGTAAAATTTGTCCGACAGAAAAGTAAGCAGCGATTACGCCTGCAGATAAAAAAGAGATTAAATCGCCCCAAAGGGCACGTTCATCAATCTGAAAATCTCCCCAGCCAATGATGGCACTACCGATTATTGCGATGAAGCAGCCAACAATAGCGCGAGTCCGTAGCTTTTCTTGGAAGAAGCAGTAACCAAGCACCATAGAGAACAGCGGCTGCAAGGAAACAAGCACCGTGGAGCTGGCAACTGAGGTGTAGCTAAGTGATTCAAACCACATCACGTAGTGTACTGCAAGGAGCAAACCAGCCAAAATTCCAAGGAGAACTTTCTTCGTTGGCAAGCTGAATAGTTCGCTTCTGCAATTTGTGTTGCCAAGTGCAAAGGGCAGTATGAGTACCGCAGAAAAGAACAAGCGGTAAAAGGCGGTGATGGCGGAGGGGGCGCTTGCAATTTTAACGAAGATTGCCGAAGTGGAAAGCGCCAGTACGCCTAAGATTAGAGCTATGTGAATACCAATGCCGTAATGCAAAATGAGTACCTCGTTTTTGAAATATCTGCTTCCATTATATATGAAAAGTTTTGCGCTTACCACATCTTCTTGGATATAAAATTTTTTAGGAACAGGAGGATTGTCCGAATAATATTTGAACGATTTATAATAAAGCGGGAAAATTATTCGGAAATTTTTTCTAAAAAAATATACAACGTAGAATGTTTGTGATATAATCAGAAAATGGTATTTTACTTTATGAGGAGGATAATCATGAAACAAGATATGATTGTTATTTTAGACCTTGGTAGCCATGAAAATACTGTTGTTGCAAGAGCTATTCGCGCATTGGGCGTTTATAGCGAAATTTATCCGCACGACATTAATGTAGAAGAATTGAAAGCACTGCCCAACGTAAAAGGCATCGTAATCAACGGTGGTCCGAACAATATCGTTGATGGCGTTGCTATTGACGTACTCCCTGAAATTTATGAAGCTGGTATTCCTGTGATTGCTGCAGGTCACGATAAAGCATTGTGCGAAGTTAAACTTCCTCAATTTGCTAACGATGTAGAAGGCATTAAAGCTGCTTTGAAAGATTTTGTTTTTGAAACCTGCAAAGCTGAAGCTAACTGGAATATGGCTAACTTCGTTCATGACCAAATCGAATTGGTTAAAAAACAAGTTGGCGATAAAAAAGTATTGCTTGCTCTCTCCGGTGGCGTAGATAGCTCCGTAGTAGCAGCTCTCCTTTTGAAAGCTATTGGCGACAACCTGATTTGCGTACACGTAAATCATGGCTTGATGCGCAAAGGCGAATCTGAAAGCGTAGTAGAAGTATTCAAAAACCAATTGAATGCAAACCTCGTTTACATTGATGCAACTGAACGCTTCCTCACCAAATTGGAAGGCGTTGCTGACCCCGAACAAAAACGTAAAATCATCGGCGAAGAATTCATCCGCGTATTCGAAGAAGAAGCTCGCAAAGTTGAAGGCGTTGACTTCCTCGGTCAAGGCACCATTTATCCTGATATCGCAGAAAGCGGTACCAAAACTGCTAAAGTTGTTAAATCTCACCACAATGTTGGCGGTCTCCCTGAAGACTTGCAATTTGAACTGGTTGAACCTCTGCGTCAACTGTTCAAAGACGAAGTTCGCGCTTGTGGCGTAGAACTTGGCTTGCCCGACCATATGGTATATCGTCAACCGTTCCCGGGTCCTGGCCTTGGCGTTCGTTGCCTTGGTGCAATTACCCGCGATCGTTTGGAAGCAGTTCGCGAAGCTGATGCAATCCTCCGTGAAGAATTTGCTAAAGCTGGCTTGGATAAAAAAGTATGGCAATACTTCACCATCGTGCCTGACTTCAAATCTGTAGGCGTTCGTGACAATGCTCGTTCCTTCGAATGGCCTGTAATCATCCGCGCCGTAAACACTGTTGACGCAATGACCGCAACCATCGAACAACTTGATTGGCCCATCCTGCTGAAGAT
>JAFTID010000008.1 GCA_017457085.1 Phascolarctobacterium sp. | reverse complement strand
ACCTCATCACTGCAAACGGTGGTAATGTAGAAAAAACCGATCGCTGGGGCAAAAAACGCCTTGCTTACGAAATTCAAGACCTGAATGAAGGCTTGTATGTTCTCGTAACCTTCACTGCTGAACCCGCTGCAGTAAAAGAACTTGATCGCGTTATGAAAATTACCGACGAAGTTCTGCGCCATATGATCATCAGAAAGGGTGAATAATCCATGAATAAGATTATTCTTATGGGCCGTTTGGTGCGTGACCCTGAAGTGCGCTACACTCAGACCGGCAAAGTTGTTTGCCAATTCACCATCGCGGTTGACAGACCTTTTAGTAATCAAGAAGGCCAAAGAGAAGCTGACTTTATTCCCATTATCGTATGGGGTAAACAAGCTGAATTATGCGGGAACAGTCTCACTAAAGGACAAAGAGTACTTGTTGAAGGACGCTTACAAATCCGTAGCTATGATGCAAAAGATGGTTCTAAACGTTGGGTAACCGAAGTTATTGCCAATAGCTTCGAGTTCATTGAACGTAGAGGCGATTTTGCAGGTAGCAGTGCGCCGGCTAATGCTGGTAAAGGATCCGATTTTGAAAGCGGCTTCGGTTCTCCGGTTCCCTTTGATGAGGAAATTCCGTTCTAAAATAGGAAAAAGGGAGGTTATGCAATGAAACGCGAAAGAGGTAGAAGACCCAGAAGAAAAGTTTGCAGCTTCTGCGTAGATAAAGTTGAAGAAATCGATTACAAGGATGTTGCGAAACTGCGCCGTTATGTTACCGAACGTGGTAAAATTTTGCCCCGTCGTATCTCCGGCACCTGCGCTAAACATCAACGCCAATTGACCACTGCAATCAAACGCGCTCGCTGCGTTGCTTTGATGCCGTTCACTTGCGAATAAGCTGAAAGTTAAGCAAATTAAATCCCCTGTACCGAAAGATGCAGGGGATTTTTTACGTTAAGAGGAAAAAGTGGAAATATAGATGTAATTTTACGAGTGATATTTCCACTAATCTTGAATAGTGGAAATATGAAAGCCAAAATTAAGTGGATATTTCCACTATTTGCATTTAGTGGAAATATGATGCTGTGTTATAATGTATAAAAGAAAGATTTAGTGAGTTTTAAGAAAGGTGATTACCATGACTGATTATGAAAAAGTTATAGCTTATTGGCAAGGTAAAAACATTGTTACTGATGCTGACCTTGAAGAAGCCTTCAACGGTCATGTGGTTGCCTTTGCTTAATTTCTTGAAAGAACAAACTGTTAAAACTTGGCAAAAGAAACTGATTTCTAATGAACAAGTTAAGACTTCTTTGTCAGAGTATCTATAAAAACCAAAAAGCAGATGAGCAGTTAGCAAAATACTAACTATTCATCTGCTTATTTTTATGATTTGAAGTTGTGCTGCTTATTTGAACAATACTTCGATTAAGCTGTGGGGGATTACGTTAAATGCTACGCCAGCGAAGAAGCCGGATACAAGCATTACGAAAGCGAAGGCAGCTGCGAAGCCGATTTCTTTTTTCTTGATATTAGAGTATGTGCCGCGCAAAGAGATTACAAAGATTAACAACCACATGTAGGGATTTTCTACTTCGTGGTACATTTGCTGAAACCAATTTTCAAACATAGCAAGCTCCTTTCAAAGATACAGGTATAAAAAAACACTCGCAATTGCGAGTGTCTAGTTTTCCAATGGTGCCTCAGCACAGAATCGAACTGTGGACACAGGGATTTTCAGTCCCTTGCTCTACCAACTGAGCTACCGAGGCAGGTTTGGCGACCCGGAAGGGACTCGAACCCTCGACCTCCGCCGTGACAGGGCGGCATTCTAACCAACTGAACCACCGGGCCAAACATTATGAGGTTACATGGAAAATGGTGGTCGCTGACGGGATCGAACCGCCGACATTCTGCTTGTAAGGCAGACGCTCTCCCAGCTGAGCTAAGCGACCGTATTATGGTGACCGGTAGGGGAATCGAACCCCTGATACCGCCGTGAAAGGGCGGTGTCTTAACCGCTTGACCAACCGGCCAGATTGGTGACCCATGTAGGCCTCGAACCTACGACACCCTGATTAAGAGTCAGGTGCTCTACCAACTGAGCTAATGGGCCGTAGTGATGTTACTTGAATATATTACACGATTTTTTATAGTTTGGCAAGAGTTTTTTTGAAAAAATCGACCGTTTAAAGAAAAAATTTGACTACAAAATTAATACAGAATAAAATAAAAGGAATGGAAGTGTCCATAATAAATCTACGGAGGATTAATATATGAAATTTGATATAGCGGTTATCGGCGGCGGTCCTGCAGGTATCGCAGCTGCAATTACTGCACAAAGTAAAGGTCGTAAGGTTGTACTTTTTGAAGCCCATGGCTTTAGCCCGCGCCTGCGTAGCGTTGCTGAAGTTAATGACTACTTAGGCTTGCGCCCTATGTCCGGTACTGAACTGATGGACCATTTTGTTGCTCATCTTTCCAGAACTGACGTGTTTGTTGTTGAAGAAAAAGTTGTTTCCTTAAAAGAAGTTGGCAACGGCTTCATAATTGGTACCCCTAGTGGTAACTTTGACGTTGATGCTGTTGTACTTTGCACCGGTGTTTCCCGTTCCAATCTTTTGGTTGGCGAAAAAGAATTTATGGGCCGTGGCGTAAGCTATAGCGCAAAAGTTGACGGCGTTAAATATAAAGGCAAACGTGTAGCTGCAATTGCTACTACCGATGACGCAATGGATGAAATTGAACTCTTGGCTGATTACTGCGAGCATGTCTACTTGTTCCCCCGTTACAGCGGTTTCAGACCTCCCAAGAGAAAGAACATCACCATTGTAATTGAACCGCCTACTGAAATTACCGGTACCGACAGAGTAACTGGCTTGCATACTGATACTGATTTCTTCGGTGTTCAAGCAGTATTTATGTTCCGTGCTACTGACCCTCTCAACAGCTTCTTGCCTCAATTGCAAATCCGTGGTCGTAGCGTATACGTAGATGACCAAGCACAAACCAACGTAGAAGGCGTATTTGCTGGCGGCGACTGCACTGGTCAACCGTGGCAATGTAATCGTGCTGCTGGTCAAGGTCAAAAGGCAGCGCTGAGTGCTATTCGTTATCTGGCTAAACGTGACGAAGAGATTGACTATTAATCATAAATCTACTTTTTAAAAAGGCTAATTTATGATAAAATAAGCGTTGTGAACGAATTTGTTTGGAGGCGCATGTAATATGTTAGATATGAAATTTGTCCGTGAAAACCCGGAACTTGTTGTAGAAGCTATTAAAAAACGTAATGGCAATTTAGACTTGACTGAGTTTTTGGAATTAGATAAAAAACGTCGTGAAATCACTGTTCAAGTTGAAGCTTTGAAAAGTGAACGCAACAGTGCATCCCAAGAAATTGGCAAGCTGAAAAAAGCTGGTCAAGATGCTACTGAACAAATGGCAGCAGTTCGTGCTTTGGGCGACAAAATTGCTGAAGACGACAAAGAACTGAAAGCAATCGAAGTTCGTCTGAAAGAAATTTTGCTGACCATTCCCAACATTCCTGCAGAAGACGTTCCCGTTGGCGTAGACGACAGTGCTAACCCCGTTGTACGCACTTGGGGCGAACCTACTAAATTTGAATTTGAACCTAAAGCTCACTGGGATATTGGCGAAGGCTTGAACATCATCGACTTTGAACGTGGTGTTAAAGTTTCCGGCGCTCGTTATGTATTCTATCGTGGTCTGGGTGCTCGCTTGGAACGTGCTGTAATCAGCTTCTTCCTTGATTTGCATACTGAAAAACACGGCTATACCGAAATGTTCCCGCCGTTCATCGTAAACGGTGCCAGCATGCAAGGTACTGGTCAATTACCGAAATTTGCTGATGATATGTTCAAACTGGAAAATGGCGATATGTACCTGATTCCCACTGCAGAAGTTCCTGTAACCAACTATCATCGTGACGAGATCTTGTCCGCTCAAGACCTGCCCATTCGCTACACCGCATACAGCGGCTGCTTCCGTGCGGAAGCTGGCGCTGCTGGTCGTGATACTCGCGGCTTGATTCGTATGCATCAATTCAATAAAGTTGAATTGGTTAAATTCACCAAACCGGAAGAATCTTGGGACGAATTGGAAAGACTTACCCTCGATGCAGAAGAAGTACTGCAACTTTTAGGCTTGCCCTACCGTGTAGTACGTCTTTGCACTGGCGACTTGGGCTTTAGCTCTGCTACTACTTACGATTTGGAAGTATGGCTGCCGGCTGCAAACTGCTATCGTGAAATTTCTTCCTGCTCCAATTTCTTGGATTTCCAAGCTCGTCGTGCTAATATCCGTTTCCGTCGTGATGCGAAAGCTAAACCGGAATTTGTACACACCCTTAACGGCAGTGGCGTAGCAGTTGGCAGAACTGTTGCTGCTATTCTGGAAAACTACCAACAAGCTGATGGTAGCGTTATTGTTCCGGAAGTATTACGTAAATATATGGGTTGCGACGTGATTAAATAAAAAATCGCCATAAGCATCGTTATGCTTTGTCGCAACTTCCGGCACTTCTAACGATTTTTTTAGATTATGCTATTCTTAGCGCTGTTCCTTGTGAGCAGCGCTTTTTTAATTTAAAAATCCTTGTATTTAGGGAAAAAATCCGATATTTTGGTGTAATCCTGCGTATTATCGAAAATTTCTTGAAGTCCTCAAATATTTTCCGTTTTCGTCCGTTTTCCTATTGTACTTTCCCGTGTAGGTGGTATACTTATATCATCAAAATATGCTATTGCAAGGGGAGAGTGGATATGAAGAAAGATAAAGTTTTCCAACTCAATCAAACTGCTGTAGAAAAATTGGCAGAGGAATATGCTACCCCGCTGTTAGTTCTTTCTTTGGATCAAGTAAAAGCAAACTATGAATGTTTGAGAACATATATGCCGCGTGTAAAAGTGTTTTATGCGATTAAGGCTAACCCCCATCCCGAAATTTTAAAGACCATGATAGATATGGGTTCTTGTTTTGACGTTGCTTCTGCTGGCGAAATTCGCACTTTGAGCGAAATGGGCGTAAGCGGTGAACGTTTTATCTACGCAAATCCGGTTAAGACTGGCGTTGGCTTCAAAGCTTGCCGTGATTGTGGCGTAACAAGAATGACCTTCGATAGTGCCAGCGAAATTGCTAAAATTCAAAAAGAGCTTCCCGGTGCTACCGTACTTTTGCGTTTGCGTATCGATAATTCTTCTGCTCACGTAGATTTGAACAAAAAGTTTGGCGCAGGCAGGGAGCATGCTGTGGAATTGATGCTCAAAGCTAAAGAAGCTGGTCTTGATATGGCAGGCATTGCTTTCCACGTTGGCAGTCAAACCATTTTGGCTGACCCGTACTTGGAAGCTTTGGATATTGCCCGTGAAGTTTTTGAAGAAGCTAAGGAAGCAGGTCTTGACCTGCGCATTTTGGATATTGGCGGCGGCTTCCCCATTCCCACACCTTCCATGAAATTCAACTTGCCAGAAATGCTTAAACAAATTCACGCTCGCCTTGACGAAGATTTCCCCAACATCGAAATTTGGGCAGAACCCGGTCGTTATATTTGCGGTACTGCGGTTAATCTCATTACCAGTGTTATCGGTGTAACTGAACGTGGCGGACAACCTTGGTATTTCCTTGATGATGGTCTCTACGGAACCTTCTCCGGTGTAATTTTTGACCAATGGGATTTCAAACTCATTAGTTTCAAAGAGGGCGACGAACGTGTG
>JAFTID010000036.1 GCA_017457085.1 Phascolarctobacterium sp. | reverse complement strand
TGATAGCAACATCATCTTTGACATCAACTATGCTCAAACTGAAAGTGATGTAACTCAATCCAGTGGTGCTGGTACTTTGGAAGCTAATCCGGAAACCACCACTTGGTCTGCAGGCGTTAAACTGGAAAAACTCTATCAAAACGAAAACGTACAAATCGTTCCTTACACCGGTTTGCGTTATATGAGCATTGATTCTGACGATTATGCTACCAAAGGTGGCGGCTTTATGTATAACATGGAACGTCAAAATATTTGGCTGTTACCGTTGGGCGTAAGCATTCGTCAAGAAATTGAAAACGACAATGGCTGGACTGTAAGTCCGAGAGTAGACCTGTCCTACATCTGGGCATTTGGTGATACTAACAGCAACATGGAAGTTAAAGTTGGTAACGGCATTACTCCGATTGGTTATGATGTAATGGACGATGGTAGCTTCCTTGGCTTGGTAGGCATTGAAGCTCATAAAGGACAATGGGGCTATGGCGTAGCATACAGCTACCAAAAAGGCGACCATTCCGAAAGCAAGAAATGGTACGTTGACGTTAACTACAGCTTCTAATTTTAACCTTAACTTGTTTCACGTGAAACATTCATAAAAATTTAAGAGCAAGGTACGTTGTACCTTGCTCTTTTATGAAGGATATTATATAATTGACTTAGAAAAAGACAGGTGCCGCCGATAGACGGCTTAGCCCGGATTATAACGATACAGAACGACCGCTAGTTTCTGAGGCTATGGCGGTCGTTACTGTTTTTTAGAATGGTTTTGACCCATCATATAGCCAATACCAAAAGTACCTACTCCAAAGCTGAGAACAGCTAGAAATAATTCTAAGGTCATTGGCGTCCCTCCTTAAAAAGATTTCCAAAAGGATTTCTATGTAATCGGAGGGTCACAGTCCCTCCGTAGAGGGCTAAACCGCCTAGCGAATATGGCAGCACCTTACGTATATTTTATCACAAAATTAGATAAAATTCAAACTTAAGTTTATAATTAATTATAAAAAACTAAAGGTGTTTCCCGTTTGGGAGACACCTTTTTGTATGCTTATGTTTCTTTTTTTATACGAGTCTTCGGCTAAAATTCAATGATGTTAAATAATAGCCGAAGTTTTGCCTTGAAAAGCAGTGTTTTTTCGGCTAAAATGCAACGGCGTTAAATAATAGCCGAAGTTTTATCTTGTAAAACAATCCTTTTTTCTATTTTGCCACACTCGTGAGCAGTAAATTTGATATAATAAACACAATGGATAAGTGTTGAAAGTTTTTAAATAGATGATGGGAGGGTTATGGATGAGCGTTGCAAAATATTTGGAGCACACTCTGTTAAAACCAGAAGCTACTGTTACGGACATCATGCAACTGTGTGCAGAAGCTAAGGAATATAATTTAGGTGGCGTGTGTGTAAACACCTGTTATGCAGGCTTGGCACGTCATTTGCTGAACGGTACTGACGTTAAGGTTGTAACCGTTGTAGGCTTCCCTTTAGGTGCAGATAGAAGCGAAGTTAAAGCCTTGGCAACTAAATTGGCTGTGGAAGAAGACTACGTTGATGAAGTTGATATGGTTATGAATATGTGCGCCTTTAAGAGTGGCAACTATGACGGCGTAGTGGAGGACATTGCTGCCGTTGTAGAAGCGGCGAAGCCTTACGCAGTTAAGGTTATTATTGAAACCTGCCTTTTGACTGACGAAGAAAAGGTTCTTACCTGTGAATTGGTTGCTAAAGGTGGTGCTGCCTTTGTAAAAACTAGCACAGGCTTTAACAAGGGTGGTGCTACCGTCCACGATGTAGAAATTTTGGCACGGGAAGCTAAACGCTTGGGCATTGGCGTAAAGGCTGCTGGTGGTATTCGTGATTTGGCAACTGCAAAGGCAATGATTGCTGCAGGTGCAGATAGAATTGGTACCAGTGCAGGCGTTGCCATTTGCTTGGACGAAGCTAAACTTGCGGGCGGAGGACTGCCTAAGTGAGTGCTTTTAAGGTAACAATGCTGGCTAGTGGTAGCAAGGGCAATAGCGCGCTTATTAGCACTGGCAAGCAAAATTTTTTAATAGATATGGGCATTAGCTGTAGAGCGCTCACTACCAGACTCAAAGAGGTTGGCTTTTGCGCAGAAGATTTAGATGCAGTTTTCCTAACCCACGAGCATACAGACCATATAAGTGGGTTAGGGACTTTCACTAAAAAATATGCTGTGCCCATTTACAGTAGTGAAAAAACTTGGCGTGCTATCTTAAGTAAGATGCCTCAAATAGAGCGTAAAAATTGCCGTATTATTGCTGGTGGTGTGCGTTGTGGCGAGGTAGAAGTAAGTAGCTTTGAAATCCCCCACGATGCCGTGGACCCTCATGGCTACGTTTTAAAATGTGCTGGTAGTAAATGTGCCTACATTACCGATACAGGCTTTGTAACGGAAACGGTAAGGCAAGCGGCAGAAGGTGCAGACACTTTAATTTTAGAAGCAAATCACGATATAGAGATGCTTAAAAATGGCAGCTATCCAGTGTATTTGAAGCAAAGAATTTTAAGTACACGTGGTCACTTGTCTAATGAAAGTGCAGGACATTTTTTGGCAAATTTATCCCGTGTTCCTGAAAAAATTTTCTTAGCACACTTAAGTCAGGAAAATAATTTGCCAAGCTTGGCGCTTAATACGGTGCAAAATATTTTAAATAGTGCTTCACTTTTTAATGACACTCGTATTTTTGTGGCATCACAGACTAGAATTGTTAAAGATTATTAAAAGCGAGGAGTGAAATAAATGAACAAAGGCTTGTGGGAAAAAGGTTTACACATTTTTATGTGTGGCTTGATTGGTGCAGCAGTGCTTATTGCTGCTGGCTGTGGCGATAATAAAACTACTGCGGCTCCTGTCAAAGAAAAACCTGCAGTAGTGGAACAACAAATTAGTAGTGCACGTAATACTCCCATTGTGGCAGCTGCCAAGAAGGTAGGCCCTGCTGTCGTAGGTATTACTAATAAGGCTTATGTACGTGACTTTTTTAACCGTGTGAAATTTGTAGAGCGTGGTACTGGTAGCGGTGTGATTTATGATTCCAAGAATGGTTTGATTGCTACTAACCACCACGTAGTAGAAGGTGCATCTGAAATTATCGTTAGCCTTACTGACGGACGTACTGTTAAAGGTAAAGTGCTGGGCGAAGATGCTGCTACTGACCTTGCTGTAGTAAAGGTTGACGAAAAAGATTTGCCCGTTGCTACCTTTGGTGACAGTGATACCTTGCAAGTTGGCGAACCTGCTATTGCCATTGGTAACCCTCTTGGCTTGGAGTTCCGTGGTAGCGTAACTGCAGGCGTAATCAGTGCCTTGAACCGTAGCATTGAGCTTGGCGAGCGTAAGTTTAACCTTATCCAAACGGATGCAGCCATTAACCCCGGTAACAGTGGTGGCGCTTTGGTAAATGCGGACGGCGAAGTTGTGGGTATCAACAGTGCCAAAATTGCGGTGAGTGGTGTAGAAGGTATTGGTTTTGCAATCCCCATCAACACTGCGAAGCCTATTTTAGACCAGCTGGCTGACAAGGGCCGCGTTGCTAGACCGTACTTGGGAGCTTCCTTGATTGACAAAGAAGTTGCAGACCGCTTCGGTTTTGAAATTGATTTGCACGGCGGTGTATTTATTGCCAAGGTTGTGAAAGACAGCCCTGCTTCTAAGGCTGGCATTAGCGCCGGTGACGTAATCCTTGAATTTAACGGTGAAAAAGTTACTACCACTAAAGGCTTGCGTGAATTGATTGCTAAATGCGCAGTTGGCGACAAGGTTAAAGTTGTAATCATGCGTAGCGGTAGTGAGATTACCAAGACCGTAACCTTGCAAGAGATACCGAAAGGATATTGATGTGAAGATAACAATTGCGTGTGTAGGCAAAATTAAAGAAAAATATTTAACTGCGGGCATTGACGAGTTCACCAAAAGGCTAACACCCTTTTGTAAGTTGGAAACCATATCCATCAACGAAGAAAAGATGCCTGATGACCCTGCCCCTGCAGAAAAGGAACAGGTGCTAACCAAAGAAACCAATCGACTGCTGGCAATCATACCGGAAAATTCTTACGTGATTTTGTTGGACGTAATCGGTAAACAGCTTTCTTCTCCTGAACTGGCGAGTAAGATTGACAGCTTAGCCTTGAGCGGTCATAGTCATATAACCTTCGTCATTGGCGGTGCCTTTGGTTACACTGATGCACTGCGTAAGCGTGCAGATTTTGCCCTTAGCTTTTCTAAAATGACCTTTACCCATCAGATGATAAGATTGCTTTTGATTGAGCAGATTTATAGGGCGTTTAAGATATCCAGTGGGCAAAAGTATCATTGGTAGGAGGTGTACTGATGAAAAAGATATTAGCGTTTTTATGTAGCTTACTGCTGGTAATGAGTGTGCTCGTTGGTTGCGGTGGTGAAAAGAAGGAAGCGAAAGTTGCCGCTCCTTCCAAAGTTACAACACAGGTTGAAACAAAGGCTAAGACCACCCAAACTACGAAGAAGGTTGCTGCCCAAGATAACCACCAAGCTAATAGCCAAAAGATTAGCATTAGTGAAAGTGGTGCATATACTGACAAGGTGCGTGTGGCGGCGTACATCAATCAATTTGCAAAGCTTCCTCACAATTACATTACTAAGGGTGAAGCGAAAAAATTGGGCTGGCAAACTAAAGGTACTCTTGATAAGGTTGCTCCCGGTAAATCCATTGGCGGCGACAAGTTTGGCAACTACGAAGGCATTTTACCTAAGAAAAATGGTCGCGTGTATCGTGAGTGCGATATTGATTACAAAAAAGGTAGCCGCAATGCCAAGCGTATAGTATATTCCAATGATGGCTTGATTTATTACACAGGTGATCATTACAAAACCTTTACGAAGCTGTATTAGGAGGATATTATGCGTAAAATAACATTGGATTTAAATAGAATGACTAGCTTGCCGGCGTTGCACAATTATTTGCATCAAGCCCTGGAGTTGCCGGAATATTATGGTATGAATTTGGATGCGCTCCATGATTGCTTGACAGAGCTTGCTAGCCCCACGGAAATTATCGTGCCTGCAAAGGTTAAGGACGAAAAATATTTAGGCTGGTATGGTGCGCAGCTACTTGAAGTTTTACAGGATGCTGCGGAAGAAAACGAAGCTTTACAAGTGAAGATTTGCTAAAACTTTAGCCTGCTTTTTTCTTGTGGTATAATGAAAATACTACGAAAAGAAAGCAGGCTTTTTATTATGATTTTAAGTGCTGAAAATTTGTCCTTCAGTTATGGGG
The DNA here is from genome assembly GCA_017457085.1 of Phascolarctobacterium sp. GTDB lineage: Bacteria > Bacillota > Negativicutes > Acidaminococcales > Acidaminococcaceae > JAHHUH01. Next base: position 52,324 of record JAFTID010000036.1, on the reverse strand, counting down.
ACAGAGTTCTGTTTAAAAATATAAGCTTTAATGTTGAAGAAGGGGACAAGGTTGGCGTTATTGGGGTCAACGGTACTGGCAAGAGTACCTTGCTGAAGATGATTGCTGCTCGTGAAAATGGTGGCGGCAAATTAACCATTCCCGGTAATGTGGTGATGGAGTATCTTCCACAAGACCCTCCCTTTGAACCACAGGCAACTGTCTTGGAGCAAATCTTTAAGGGCGATTCTCCGTTGATGGTTCTGTTGCGCCGTTATGAAACCGCTGTGGAAGAAGCAGTCGCTCACCCTGATGATGTGAAGCTGCAAAAAAATCTTCTCGATTTGCAGCAAGAGATGGATAACAAATACGCTTGGCAACTGGAAAGCGAAGCAAAAGCTGTTTTAAATCAACTGGGTATTACCAATTTGCAACAAAAGATGGAAGAACTGAGCGGTGGTCAACGCAAACGTGTTGCCCTTGCCGGAGTTTTGGTGCGCCCGTCTGACTTACTTATTCTAGACGAACCTACTAACCACATGGATAACAGCACTGTTGCTTGGCTGGAACAGCAGCTTTTAAAACGCAAGGGTGCTCTGTTGATGGTTACCCATGACCGCTACTTCTTCGACAGAGTTGTGAATCGTACTTTGGAAATTGATAATGGACAAGGCTTCTTATACGTGGGCAATTACAGTTTGTTCTTGGAAAAACGTGAAGAACGCCGTATAGCAGAAGCCTCTGCGGCACAAAAGCTGCGCAATATTTATCGTCGCGAGCTGGCGTGGATTAGTCGCGGGGCAGAAGCTCGTCGCACCAAGAAGAAGGACCGTGTGGAACGCTTCGCGCAAATTAAAGCCGAAGTTGAAAACGTACAGGTAGAAGCTAATTTGGAAATGTCTTCCGTTAGCAGTCGCTTGGGTAAAACTACCATTGAGTTGAATAATATTGGTATGGTCTACGACGGTGTGGACTATATTAAAGATTTTAGTTATATTCTTCTGCGTAACGATAGAGTTGGCATTGTTGGACCCAATGGTGCAGGCAAATCTACTTTGATGGATATTATCGCAGGTAAGCTGCAACCGACCAGTGGCTCTATGACTGTAGGGCAGACTGTGAAAATTGGTTATTTCTCACAGCACAGCGAATTCCCTGACACCAGCCAAAAGGTTCTGGAATACATCAAAGAAGTTAATAATTACATTGATACTGCTGACGGAATGCGTATCAGTGCGGCGCAAATGCTGGAACGTTTCTTGTTCCCTCCTGATTTGCAATGGGTGCCTGTCAATAAATTAAGTGGTGGTGAGCAACGACGTCTGTATTTGTTGCGAGTGTTGATGTCTGCGCCTAACGTGCTTATTTTGGACGAACCTACCAATGATTTAGACATTCCCACCCTTTCTGTTTTGGAAGATTATCTTGATAGTTTTGCGGGCGCAGTTATTGCTGTTTCCCATGACCGCTATTTCTTGGATAGATTTGCCAATAAAATTTTTGCCTTGCAGGCAGGAGGAACTTTGCGCCAGTACAATGGTGGTTACAGTGATTACGAAGCAGTTATGCTGGAAGAGCAGGCTGTGGCTGTAAAAGTAAATAAGCCTGTGGTGAAGGAAGAACCTAAGGCTGTCAACAAAAAGAAGATGACTTACAGCGAGCGTTTGGAATTGCAAAATATTGACCAGGAAATTGCTCGCACGGAAGCAGAAATTAAAATGCTGGGACTGGAAATTAACGGTTGCGGTAGTGACTTTGTAAAATTAAATGATTTGACTAAAAAGCAAGAGGAAGCTCAACAGCGACTGGACGAGCTTGTGGATAGATGGGCTTACCTGTCTGAACTTGCTGAGCAGGAAGATTAGTTTTGGAAGGATAGAATGTTAAAACTTTTTCAAAACCAACAACGTGATAAGATTAAAAGATTGTTAAGCGTAATGTTGCCCATCATCGGCACGCAGGTTGCGATTATTGGTATGTATTTTTTTGATGCCAGTATGTCAGGGCAGGCTGGCGATGTGGATTTGGCAGGTGCTGCCATTGGTGGCAATCTGTGGATGCCCATTCAAACTGGCTTCAACGGTGTGCTTTTTGCCGGTATGCCTCTAGTGGCTCACCTTTTAGGCGCAGGGGAAAAGGATAAGATAAAGGTCGTAGTGCGCCACGGTCTGCTTTTAGGAGCAATCTTTTCCTTGCTGGTAATTTTAGGCGGTATGGTTGCCGTGCCTATGGTTCTTGCCCAGATGGGTTTGGAACCAGAGGTTGAGTATGTAGCAATTAGATATTTGCTGGGCGTTGCCTTAGGAATTTTACCTTTCTTCTTAATTACGCCCTTGCGTTGCTTGGTAGACACCTTAGGCTACACGCAACTGAGCATGAAAATTTATATGCTTGCTTTGCCTATTAATGCCTTGCTGAATTACGTGTTGATTTTTGGTAAATGTGGCTTGCCCCGTTTGGGTGGAATCGGGGCAGGACTTGCTACCGGTATAACCTTTTGGATTTTACTGGCGATGTTTGTGTTAGCGATTACCAAGCTACCGAGTTTTAAGGAATACCATATTTTTACTAAGGTTAAGACGGCGAAAGCAGTATTCCTTGAATATTTAAAGATAGGTGTGCCTATGGGGGCTTCCATCTTTATGGAAACAAGTATCTTTAGTGTAGTAGCACTTTTCGTTGCCAAATTCGGTACGGAAGTTATTGCTGCCCATCAGGCGGCGCTGAACTTTTCTTCTGTGGTGTATATGATTCCTTTGAGTTTTTCCATGGCGTTGACCATCGTTATTGGTGTTGAAGCTGGGGCAAAACGTTTTGAGATGGCGAAGGATTACATCATTATCGGACTGCAAATGAGTTTATTATGTACCTGTTGTTACGTAACTTTAGAGTATCTCTTGCGTGAACAAGTTGCGTTAATTTATAGTAGCAATCCTAAGGTTGTGGATATTACCGTGCATTTTATTATGTACGCAATTCTGTGGGAGTTTTCCGATGCGGTGGCTGCTCCTATTCAAGGGATTTTGCGTGGTTACAAAGATGTGAATGCAACTTTTTGGGCAGGTATCTTTGCGTATTGGGGAATTGCCTTGCCTTTAGGTTTGTATCTTGATTATATTTGTGGTTGCGGTCCAGATTCTTATTGGATAAGTTTAATCTTGGGCGTTACCGCTTGCGCTTTAGCGTTGAGTTTACGTTTGTTGTGGGTACAGCGCAAGATTAAAGAGGGCAAATTTTTAATTGAATAATTTTATGAGAACGTGGAAAGAGGTGGAGTATGCGAGAAAGGTATCATTTACTAGATGCATTGCGTGGCTTCGCCATTTACCACGTTATTATTTTTCATTTCTTGTATGATGTGTACGTTGTTTACGGGTTTAATCCTGACTGGCCTTACCAGACTTGGGTGCAGTTATGGCAAAGAAATGGTTGCGGTTTATTCGTTCTAGTTTCGGGAATGGTTTTTGCTTTAGGACGTAACACTTTTAAACGTGGCTTGCAGTTGCAAATTTTAGGACTAATTATTACTTTGGTAACGGTTTTTGCCGCACCAAGTGAAGCAATTTATTATGGCATACTTACATTTTTTGGTAGTGCTATGTGGTTGACGTTGCTTTTGAAAAGCGCATTACAGAAAGTGCCAGCAGTAATCGGTATGTTGGCGAGCGTAGTAGGCTATGGGCTAACTAAAGACATTACTTCGGGCGGGGCGAGAGTTTTTGGCAACGAAGTTTTTGCTTATCCTCAATGGCTGTACCAAGATTATTTTGCTATCTTGGGATTTCATAGCAACAGTTTTTATTCTTCGGACTATGTGCCGTTGTTACCACATATTTTCCTCTTTTGGTTTGGTATGTACCTTTTTGCGTGGCTAAGTGAGCATAAACTTACTCGTTTCTTAATTGCAGGTGATTATAAAATTTTCACTTGGCCTGGGACTCATTCCTTAGAAATTTATATTTTACACCAGCCTATTTTAATGGGACTCTGCTATTTAATTTTTGGTAGAACGCCCTAAAAAGAAATTTCACGGAAAGTTTACCGTTATAAAAAGGAAGTATTTGCACTATGTCGAAAGAGTAAAAGTCGGATTGTTTGTATTTGCTAATTAGAAATTTGATTGGAGATTCCTATGTTCAAAGGAAGAAACATTTTAATTGCAATATTGGTAGCCTTAGTTGCTGTGTATTATAACTTTGTTACTAACATTGCCCCCAATTACATAAAGCAATATATTCCTTTAGCTGAAACTATGGCGCAGGATTACATTCACGGTACCGTAAAAATTGGCGAGGTTCATTGGAATGGTGGACTCTCTGCTGAGATAAAAGATATTACAGTTAAGGATAATAATAAAAAAGACATTGCTGTTTTACCTAAAACCATTGTGCATCTTCGTCCGTGGTTAGCTTTGGGCGGAGTAGAAAAAGCTTTGGCTGGCATTGAACTTTCCAAGCCAGAAGTTTTTTTGACCATGGATTTAAATAAGCAATGGAATTTACAACATTTCTTGAAGCCTTCTGATTCTACAGAAACTCCTTTCTACGGGTTGCTGGAAGTAAAGGAAGGCTTATTGCACGTGGAAATACCCGGCGGTAAATGGGACTTGCCTATTTCTGGTGAAGTAAATGGCGGGGCAAATCCTAAATTCGGAGTTAACGCCAAGGTTAAAGCTGGTGATGATGATTTACATCTGCAAGGCCTAATTACGACGGAAGGCATTGGTAGCCTCAGCCTCAAAACTGCTTCCATTAATTTGGCGAACTATGCCATGGCAGTGCAATTTTTGGAAAACGTAAAGGATAATACTGGTTTTGTTCAGGATTTGCATGTTCGTTGGAATAATAATGGTGAACGTGTACAAATCGATGGTGCAGGTAAGTTGAAGGCAGTTGCCGGTACTGCGCTTATTAATAATGAAGCTTATAATTTTAAAATTGATGGTGCTGTTAGCGTTATCAACAATGTTATTACTTTGAATCCTTTAGATTTGAATATTGATGGACATAAGTTAAGCGTTGTTGGTGAAGCTGATTTAGCTGACTTAAAAGATTTAAAAGCAATCCAAGCCAAGGGTACTCTTGCTTATGACGATGGAAAGATTGCTTTTAGTGGCGGTTATGATGAAACTGTCAAAGCCTTCTTGGCAGAAGCTGATTTCAAGAAGGTAGAAGTTTGTCTGCCTAGTATGCCTGATGATGCTGTAACCTTAAATGGCTCAGTGGCCATTGTGGCAGATATTAAGGAAGATAGAGTGGATTTGCAGGTAGCTGCAGATGCTTTCGATTTAAGCTGGCGTACTTTAAAAGTGCATAAGCTGGGTTTTGACGGAAGCTTTATAAATGGTGCCTTGGACATTAATCACTTTAGTGCTTTGGCAGGTGAAGGTGGTAGCTTAATTGTTAAAGGTACTGTCGGTGCTGACGATGTTTTAAATTTAAGTGGTCGTATGGCTGAATTCCCTGTTGACCCGTTCTTGAGCTTTGCTGGACAAGAGGGAAGCGGTCTGTGCTCTACTGGCTTTGATGTAACTGGCACTCTTTCTGCTCCAGAATTTGGTGGCATTGTACAAGTTCGTAAAATTAATTTTATGAAGCAGAACGTTGTTGAAGCTCATGGTCATATTGCTATGAAAGATAACGTGCTGACCGTTACTAACTTTATTGCCAATATGAAACAAGGGCAGCATATTTTGAACGGCACTGTAAATTTGCAGGTAGCAGAGCCTGTTGTAGACGTTTCCTTGAAAACTATCGGTGTGCGTGCAGAACCTATCGTGGAATTGGTGGCTCCAGAAGTTAAGCTTACAGGTAATGTAGATAATTTAGTACGTGTCAAAGGTAGCACTAGTAATCCTTCCGTTATTGGACAGGTATGTTTATATGATGGTAGTGCTCAAGGCTTCCTGCTTGATAAGGTTCAAGGTAAATACGATTATCACAATGGTCAAGTTGATTTGCGGGATATCTTAATCAAAGCTCTTTCCGCAGAGATAATGCTTAACGGAACGATGACTAAAGAGCAGGAACTGGACTTTACAATGAAAGCCCGCAACGTAAATTTGGAACGTTTACCCATTATGGCAAGTGATTTAGATTTACAGGGCTTCATTAATTTGAACGGTCACTTAGGTGGCAACTTGACTTACCCTTATTTTAAGGGTGAGGTAGATAGTGAAAAAATCTTAGTTAATGGCGAAAAACTGACGGAATTAAGCGGTAGTCTTGAAAGTAATGGACGTGAAAAAAATAAACTTGATATTCGCTTCAAGCAACCTTATGTTGATGATGAAAGTAATTATGGGTTGTTTACTGCTGACTTGAATCTTAATATTCCGCAGAAATATATGCATGGTAAAGTGCTGACTTTGTGGGGTAACTTGGGTGGCATCTTACGTATGGCAAAGCAGGATTTAAACATTGATGGCGTAGCCCAAGGTGAATTGCTTTTTGCTCCCAATGGAAAGGGCAGTGGTGTTCAGATTGCTGTTAGTGCTGATGATGTAAAAATTCACGATTTGAATTATCATCGTATGCAATTTACAGGAAAGTTTTTAAAAGGCATCCTGTATATGGATGATGTAAAACTGCAGGAACAAGAAGAAGTTACTGATAAAGGCATCATCACGGCAGGTGGTTCCGTAGATTTGCGTAAAAAACATTATGATTTGTCTCTTGCTGCTGTGAAGGCAAATCCTGGCATCGTAACTGCGTTTATGGCAGAACCTCCTGTTGTTACAGGCGAAATGGATTTGGATATGTATCTGAACGGAACCTTCTCCGATCCAACTGGCAAGGCAGATTTGGTAATTACCAATGGTAGCGTTTCTGGTGTTACCATGGACAAACTTGTTGCCAATCTGACAATGGGTGACGACAAGATTAAATTAAATGAACTTGATGCCAGAAAAGATATTTATGGTTTCAAGGCTATTGGCGAAATTCCTTTGGACCTGTTGCGGGAGAAGGGTAGACGTCGTAATCCTAAGGCACAGATGAATATTGAAATCGATTTGTCCAATGCGCGTTTGGCTATGCTTCCTGCATTTACTCCTATGATAGAGTGGGGGGCAGGGGAGACTCATGGCAAGCTAACTTTGGCAGGAACCTTAGAAGATCCTCTCATATTAGGCTCCATTGTTATTCCTGAAGGTAGCGTGAAAGTAGCAGATGTTGATACTATTATCGATAAAATTCATGCTGATTTGGAATTCCAAGGCAGAAAAGTTGTGCTTCATGATTTGTCTGCGGTGCTTGGCAAGGGAAAAGTTGTTGCAAATGGTAGCTACGCTTTGCGAGCAGATGTTGACGAACCCTACAGCTTAAGTGTCGTAGCAGATAATGTAGAGCTGGCATCGGAGATTTTCACTGGTAAAATTAATAGTAATATTGAGATTGTGCCGCAAGAATATCCCGACTTTAGTCGTAAGCAAGGTAATTTGCCTGCACCTTTAGCTCATCGTCCTCTGATCAAGGGTATGGTTAAGCTTGATGATGTACTCATTAATATGCCTACCATTCCTGAAATGAGTGAGGAGGAAGGTGGAAATTATGGTATGGACTTGCAAATTGAATTAGGTGACAAGATTCACCTTTTCAATAAGTATCTGTATGATATTTGGCTTAGTGGTAATATGTATATTAAAGGAAGCACAAACTTCCCCATGATTGAGGGCAAGATTAATGCTGACAAAGGAACCATTACGTATTTGCGTACTCCTTTCAAGTTGAAAAATGCTTCCATAAACTGGTTGACACCTGGTTCATTCCTGCCCAATGTAAATTTAGAAACTGAGGCGCGTTTCAGTCGTTACGATATCAATATGCGAGTTACCGGTCCCTTGGAAGAAATGGACTTGCAATTAAGCAGTAATCCTCCTTTGAAGAAGGATACCATCATTCGCATGCTCACCTTGCAACGTGAAGCTGCAGGCAGCGACGACGTGACCAGCGAAGATATGCAAAATCTGATGACCGCTGGCTTACAGATGACTGTTCTGGGTGACGTGGAAATGCTTCTGAAGCAGACATTAGGACTTGACCAATTCCGTATTTATACTGGCAAGGTGCGTTCTGGTATTGGCTTTGAAAGTACGAAAGACCGTAGCCAAGAACTAACTACTGATGAAAAAAATCAATATAATTTATTGGTAAGTAAGTATCTGAATGACCGCTTTATGGCTGGCTATACAACTAGCTTTAATGGTATTGACAGAAGCATTTTCGGGCAGTACGATATTAACAAGCGTGTTAATATTACCTATTCTAGAAGCTATGACTTGTCTGATGAAGCAGAGGATTGGTTTGGCTTAGAATATAAGGTAGGTTTTAATTAAAATTTTACGTGAAGGAGGTGGAACAATGCTACAAAGCTATTTGGAAGAACTGCGAAAGACAAAATTGCTGGAACCGATGGAAGAATTACATTTGTGGGAGCGTGTTGCTCAAGGCGATATGCAGGCTCATCAAAAATTAATGACTGCTTATCAACCCTTAGTGTTTAAAATAGCAGTCAGCTTTCAGCTTCCTGAGCATGAGACCATGGAACTGGTGCAAGAAGGCATGGTTGGTCTTTTAGAAGCAGCAGAAAACTACGATTATAGTCGTGGAGTAGCTTTTAGCGTGTTTGCCACCTTCCGTATTAAAGGCAGTATGCTTGATTATTTGAAGAAAGCAAATAGCGGAGCCCTCTATCTTGAAGGAGATTTAGGTAGTGGCTTGACTTTAGGAGAAGTTTTGCCAGCAATGCAAGCTTCACCTACGGAGATGGCAGAACGCCAGCTTTTGCATGAGAAGGTAACTCAGGCCTTAGGTCGTTTGCCGGAAAAAGAACAGCAGGTAATTACGAGCATGTATCTGGAAGACAAGACTGCCCAATCTGTAGCGGATGCTATTGATGTCAGCCTTGGTCATGTCTATCGTCTGCAAAAGAAAGGCGTTAGACGAATTCGTGGTATGCTATCCCGCTTTATTCACGATTTTAATAAAGGTTAAAGTAATTTTTGCTTTACAAAAACTATATTTAAATAGTATCATTGAGTAGATATACGTAGAATAATGTACTATTTTGCTCAAAAACGAATGTAATCGACTTAAACAAGGTGTGGAATAACAATTCGTTGAAAGATTGTTACTATAGCTATCTTTGTAGAAAGGGGTTAATGGCGTGGCACAAAATGGTCGTTCTGTGTTTCAACGCATCCGTAGCGTTAAAAGTAGTCTAGAAAATGCTGAGCAAAGCTTTTTGGATAACAATGGTATGCGTGGCGAGCTTGATTTAATGCTGGCGGAAGCAGAATTAAAGAATCTACGGCACAAAAAGGATTTTCCTTGGAGCTGGAATAGGCAAGTATTAGCTATGTGTGTGGCTGCGCTTTTGGCGTTGGCTGGATTGGGTGGTTGGTATTATGCTTATGACAGTATTGCAGTGGCTGGCAAAAAGCAAAGTACCGAAGCTGTGACTATTGCCAAACCTGTGTTAGGGAAAGTAGTAACTTCCTCGGAGAATGAGAAGACAATAATTCTACCTTTTGGTGATCAAACAATAAATAATGTTCCTGCTGCTCGGCAAGCTGATTATTCACAGCAGGTAAAAATAACTGAAGTAGATATGCGCCGATTGGTGCAATCTGCTAGGGTAGAGCTTAGTAATTCCAAATAATTTTTAGGAGGACCTAAATGAAGAAAAGATATTTGTTACAGCCTCTCACAATTGGTATGGCAGCTATGTTGTTTGCTGTGCCTGTGTTCGCACAAGAGCAATCTGAAATTGCGCAAAATGCTGCTGTTTTAGTAGAGGCTGCTAATGTTGCAGTTCCTCAAGCTGAAGCTGTCGAAGAAAGCACTCAAGTAAAACCTGAAAATAAATTGGCACAATATTTGGGTAAAACTATCACTAAACAAACTGTAACTGGCAGTACTGTGCTTAGCGAGGAAGAAGTTCTTGCTGTTGTTAAAACTAAACCTGGTATGGAACTTACTGAAATCGGTTTAAGTGAAGACTTAGGTGCAATTTATGATATGGGCTGGTTCTATGATTTGCGTCCGGAATTTAAAGAAGTGCCCGAAGGCGTACAAGTTACCTATCATGTATTGGAAAATCCGACCTACAAAGAGCTGAACCTTGTTGGCAATACTGTAATTGAAAAGCAAAAAATCAACAGCCTCTTTAATTTGGAAGAAGGCTCTGTTGTTAATTTAAAAGATATTAACCGTCGTGTGTTGAAGCTGGAAGAAGAATATCGTCAAGCTGGCTATATCCTTGCTCGTGTAACTGATGTACACATGGATCAAGACGGTACCTTGAACCTTACTGTAAACGAAGGCGTTGTTGAAGACTTTAAGGTTAAAGGTAATGTAAAAACTAAAGATTACGTTATTACCCGTGAAATGCGTCTGAAAAAAGGTCAACCCTTTAATGCGAAGGATGCACGTCGCAGTATGCAACGTATTTATAATTTAGGTTACTTTGAGGACGTTAACGTAAAGCTTAACCCTGGTAAAGAACCTAACTCTGTTGAAGTAGAAATTGCTGTTGTAGAAATGAATACTGGTACCTTTGGTATTGGTGCAGGTTACTCCAGTGCTGACGGTTTCGTTGGTATGATTTCCATTGGTGACAAAAACTTCCGTGGTATTGGTGATAGAATCAATATCCGTTGGGAATTTGGTGGCGAAGACAACAAGAACTATGACTTCAGCTATACTCGTCCTTGGTTAGATGATAAAGAAACCATGGCGACTATCCAATTGTACGACATCACCAATGAATATGCTGACTACAATATTGATGGCGACGAAATTGCTCGTTACGACAAAAAACGTCGTGGTCAAGAATTGACCTTGAGCCGTCGTGCAGAAGATGAATTCATCAGCAACTATATCACTTTGAAAAATCGTGATGACATCTATAAAGGTGAAGCTGATGGTTATGAAGACGATCCGGATCAATACTATGAGGAACAGTTTAAAAATTCCAATTATAATAATCCCAAATATAATTATCCGCAAACGCCTGAGGAACGCCGCAAAGAAAACTTCGGCGTAACTCGTTCCATTACTTTAGGTCGTGTGCTTGACTCTCGTGATAATATTTATGATCCCCACGAAGGTAAACGTATTTCCTACAGCATTGAACATGCAGGCTTTATGGGCGGCGACTTTGACTTTACCAAATTTACTGCTGACTATCGTTACTACTATCGTGCAGGTGGCGAATCTGTATGGGCTTTGAACTTAGGTGCAGGTTACGCTGATGGCGATATGCCTTTGAGTCAACGCTTCTCCATGGGTGGCAGTGATACCCTGCGCGGCTACGAAGATGATCAATTCCGTGGCAACAGTATGGTTAAGGCCACCTTGGAATATCGTTTCCCCATTGTTAAGAAAGTGCAAGGCGTTCTCTTTACCGATAATGGTTATGCTTGGGATAATCGTTTTGAAGACGAATTTGACTTTGGTTTAATTAAAAATAGCTTTGGTGTGGGCTTGCGTATCAATTCACCTCTCGGTCCTGTTAAACTGGATTATGGTTATGGTGATGATGGTGGCAAATTCCACTTTAGCTTTGGTGGACAATTCTAATATTTGGAGTTTGTTATGAAGTCCAAAATGATTTTAACTCTTGCTGCAATGACAAGCTTCTTGCCATTGCAGCAAGCTTTTTCTATGCCAATTGAACAAGTTTATGTGCAGGTAGTTGACGTGACTGGTGGTACAAGTGCGCCTTTAATCAACAAAATGTCTACTAGTATGCAATTAGTTGCTCAACAACTTTTGCTGGAACGTGATACAGAAGTAATTCTGCCAAGCCAACAAGAGTATGCAACTTTGCTTTCTGACATTGCGGATCGGGTGCTTACCGGCTACTATCTACAAAGTACTGAATTAACTATCGATAAAAATGCAGAACTCGTTTTGAAGGTTCGTCCTTGGAATGAGTCTATCCGAAATGTTGAAGTTGATTTGCAGTTTTCAGGGATTGAAGCTCAAACTTCGGAGTTACTTGAAAGTAAGTTGCCGACCTTAAAACAGCAATTGAAAGATACGATTCGCGGAGCGTCTATTGATGCTAGTGATTGGGCGGATGGTGTACTCAGGAAGATGGTTCGTGAGCAGGTAGAAGAAGTCTTACCTGAATTTAAGGTAGCTGTAGATCTACTGAATGAAGCTGACAAGACTGTGGTACAGGTAATCGTTTATCCAGTAGGACAGCTTGTGCGCAATGTGGATTACAGTATGCGTTCAGAGGCAATTCCTAATATTTTATTGATGAAATTAAAATCCAAGTATGCCGATGAGTGCAATAAATTGCGTGGCTTACCTGTTAGTTATGTAGAACGTCAAAGGCAGGAGATTGAAGATTTTCTGCTTGCGAAGTTAAGCAGGGAGCCTGAAATAGTAAAGAACAAACTGCAACCACGTGTTAATATAACGCCTGATACCGATATGACCGTTGAATTTTTAATTAATTCAGATAAATATAAAATTTGGTTTGAAGGTTATGGTGACATTGGTAGAGGCGAAGAAAATTTGTCAGGCAAAGCGCATTTTGGCAAGTTCATTTCTCCGAAAGAAGAGCTCTTTGGGGAAGTAGAAGTAGTTCTTGATGATGTTGATTGGAATTTTGGCGTAGGCTACACCCGCTATTGGGGCAAGAGTGGGTGGTCTTATATTAGAAGAGTTCCTGACGGAGAAAATAACTATAAGCTTGAATATTATTTAGACCCGAAGTGGCGTTTGCGTGCTGAACATTTTGCTAATAGCAACCGTAATGAATATGGTGTGCGTTATCGTATTCATGAGTTCCTAAGTGCAGAATATGTTTATGGCGGTGATGAATTTTATTTGAGGATTATAGGAAATTTATAGCTTTTATTGAAAGAATTACTATTGGCTGATATAATAGACTATATATTTATGTAAGAAAGCAGGTATATTATTATGATGCAGCATTTGCGCAATCCTAAAAATGTTAAATTAGTTTCTTTGTTTGTAGCAGCAATCTTTGTATTGGGTTGCTTCGCATTGACTTTGTCTCAAAGTGGTTTTGGTGGTACTGCTTCTGCAGCTGCTAAAGAGTCTGCTATTGGTGTTGTTAATTACCAAATGCTGGTATCTCAAAGTCCTGAATTAGCTAATGTAAGAACTGCAATGCAAAATGAAATTGCGACTGCACAAAAAGATTTTGATGAAAAAAGCAAAACTATGAGTGATGCTGAAAAACAACGTTACTACAAACAATTACAAGAACGTCTTGGCAACAAAGAAAAAGAATTGATGGACCCCGTTCTCAAAAATATTGAATTGAATATTCAAAAAATTGCTGACAAAAAAGGTCTGTCCGTTGTTGTTCATAAAGATACTGTTGTTTTTGGTGGCGTAGATATTACTGACGAAGTTGTTAGAGCGTTGCAAAAAGGTTAATATGTTAATGCCATAAGAGGCCCTTTTGGGCCTCATTTGCTATTGGTGCAGGAGGAATGAATTATGGGCAAAATTTTGCTGATAATGTTTGTTTTGGGTACATTATGTGTATCTGCCTGCGGTAATGTGCAGAAAAATAAGAATACTATAGTTCAAGAAGAACCAAAGAAAGTTGTTTTAGCTGAAACTAAGCTTACAACAATCGAGAAGCTACAAGAACTTAAGAAGCTTAGCGGAGAAAACTATGTGGTTGCCGATGCTAATACCCGTATGGTTGAATTACGTGGCAAAGAAATGGCACAGTTGAAGAAATATCGTCAAGAAGTGGAGCAAGAAGCAGAAGGATTGATTGCCCAACAAAAGAAAGAGCTTGAGGAAGAATATCAATTAAGAATGTTTAATTTGCGTATGCAATTAGATTCTTTGAAGATGCGTTCTAAAAGCAGAGAGCAGTTAGAGAATGAAATTGAGGAGTTGCGTTCTGAAAGAGAAGCGAAGTTAGTGGGTTTAGAGGAACGTAAACAAGAATATATTAATTTGAAAATAAAGGCATATAAGCAGGAAATGCAAAAGCGTTTTGATGCAGAAGCTGCCAAGTTGTCTTAAAGATTAAATGTGAAGGTCAATAAAAAGTGAGGTTATCTATTATGAAGAAAATTGTTGCAGGATTGTTGATTGCCGGCTCTATGCTTACTTTCGGCTGCAGTGGTCGTAATGCTGAGTTTGGTACTGTTGATATGCGTAAAATTGAAAGTGAAGCTGTATTTGTAAAAAATACCCAAGACGAAGTTGCTAAACGTATGGGTGAGCTGCAAGTAGAAATGGAAAAAGCTTTGGAAGGAAAATCTACTGAAGAACAACAACAAGTTATGTCTGAGTATTCCGCTAAAGCACAATTGTTGCAAAGTGAAGCTCAAAATAAATTGAAATCTAGTTTAGATAGTGCGTTGCATCAAGTTGCTAAAGAAAAAGGCTTGGGGGCTATTCTGTATAAAGATGCTGTTCCCCAAGGTGGCACTGATGTTACCCAAGCTGTAATTGACAAAATGAAATAAATTACCGAAGCGGATTAGCGGATGGAAGCATCCGTCCACTTTTACTTATGGAGGTTTATGTTATGGAAAAGAGTGTACAAGAGTTAGCTGAGTTTTTACATGGTACTGTAGAAAATGATAATCCTGCTTTAGTTGTTACTGGTGTTGCTGGTTTAGTTGAAGCTGGTCCCCAAGATATTTCTTTTGCGGTGCCTCCTCATGTAGAGCACTGCCATCTGAGCAAAGCTGGCGTGATGGTTTTGAGTCCTGCCGATCCGCAACTGGATGGTAGACCTGTTATTCGTGTAGAAAATCCGCGTGCAGCATTTGCTGCTTTATTGGAATTGTTCCGCGCACCGGAAGAAGTTGAACGTGTGGTTAGCAACTTAGCTTACGTAGCACCTACTGCTAAAATTGGTAACAATGTTGCTATCCAACCTTTTGCTGTTGTAGAAGATGGTGCGGAAGTTGGCGATGGTACTGTGATTTATCCTCATGCTTATATCGGTAAACGTGTAAAAGTTGGCAAGGATTGCATCGTATATCCTAATGTAACTGTTCGTGAAGACTGCGTATTAGGTGACAGAGTTATTTTGCAAGCTGGCGCTGTTATCGGCGGCGACGGCTTTGGTTACATTACTCAAAATGGTAAACACAGTAAAGTATTGCAAACTGGTAACGTTATTTTGCATGATGATGTAGAAATTGGCAATAATACCTGTATTGACCGTGCGACTGCAAATAGCACTATTGTTGGTAAAGGTACTAAAATTGATAACTTGGTACACTTGGGTCATAATGATATCTTGGGCGAAAACTGCTTGGTAGTTGCTCATGTAGGCATTTCCGGCAGTGTAACTGTAGGTAACAACGTAACCTTTGCTGGTCAAGTTGGCACCGTAGGCCATATTACTATTGGCGATAATTGTGTATTTGGTGGCAGAACCGGTATCATCAGCAATATTCCTTCCAATTCTTTCATGGCTGGATTCCCTGCAATGCCCCATAAAGAATGGTTGCGCCAAGAAGCAAATATCCGCAAGTTGGGCGATATGATTAAACGTGTTAAAACCTTAGAGAAAGAATTGGAAAAATTACAAGGCAAGTAATTTTTAGATGGTGTAATTAGTGTTAGGTTATTATATAGTTAAATTATTTAGCAAATTAATGTGTGTTTCACCTAAATGGTTGCGCAATATGTGTGCAAGTGTAATAGGTGGAATTGCTTGTATGTTTATTCCTAAGTGGAGAATGGATATTGCTGTTGACAATGTTATGGAATGCTTAGGTGTAGACGAAACTCGTGCTAAAGAAATTGCGGACAAAAGTTTAAGACGTTTTGGTCGCATGACAGTAGAAGTAATGCGCTTTCCGTTGCTTTCTCCTAAAAATATTGGGGAAATTGTAAAAGTTGAAGGTTTGGAATATCTAGAAGCTGCGTATCAAGAGGGCAAAGGCGTAATAATGGCAACTGGTCATTATGGCAACTGGGAACTTTTAGGTGCGACAGTTGCATTGCACGGATATCCAATGTTGTCTATTGCTAGAAAGCAAAATAATGGTCATATGGATAAATTCATTAATGAATATCGCCAGATGGTTGGACAAAAAGTAGCTTACAATCATGGTGAGCGTGATTTATTATCCATTAGTAGAATGTTAAAAGAAAAGCATCTTCTCGGTATTTTATATGATCAAGATACCAACTATGGTGGTGTTGCAACGAGTTTGTTTGGAAAAGAATCAAAAATCCCAGTAGGAGCTGCAGCTCTGTCTAGGATTTATGGTTCTCCTATATTGCCAATTTTTATGCATAATAATGAGGACGGTACGTGTACTGCTAAAATTCATCCTCCGTTGTATACTCCAAAAACTAAGAATAAAGAAGAAGACTTCGCTATTGTTACTAGACAATTGGTAACTGTATTAGAGCATGAGATTATTAGTGATCCTGAAATGTGGTTCTGGGTTCACGACAGATGGAAAGATAAACGTCGTCGATTTAACGGCAAGAAAAAGTAAAGGAGGAGAGTAATGAGCGAAAGAAATATGCAACATACAATTTGTAAAGAAATTTCTTATGCTGGTATTGGTTTGCATTCTGGTAAAGAAGTAGTAATGACATTTAAACCGGCGGCAGTAAATACTGGTGTTGTTTATGTGCGTACGGATTTACCGAATCGTCCTGAAATCAAAGCTTTAGCTGAAAATGTAAGCTCTACTGTGAAAGCTACTACTATTAGCGCTAATGGTGCTGAGGTGTTCACTGTTGAACATTTAATGGCTGCACTTTCTATGATGGGCGTAGATAATATTTATATTGAAATGTCTTCTCCTGAACCTCCTGTAACTGACGGCAGTGCCAAAGTATTCTGTGAGCTGCTGGAAGAAGCTGGTTTGTTGGAACAAGAAGAAGAACGCAAGGTATATACTGTTGATAAAGAGTTCCATGTTCATGACGGTGATCGTTATATTGCAATCATTCCTTATGATGGATATCGTATCTCTTTTACTTCCATTAACAAGCATCCTTTGCTTGGCACTCAATATTATGATATTGAATTGAATGCTGAAAGCTTTAAAAATGAAATTATGGCGGCAAGAACTGTAGCGTTTACCGAAGAATTGGAAATGCTTAAGAAGCTGGGACTTGGCTTGGGCGGAAGCTTGGAAAACGTAGTTGTCTTTGATAAAGACAAGATTTTATCTGTACCTCGTTATGATGATGAACTTATCCGTCACAAAATTCTTGATGTTATTGGTGATTTATATTTACTTGGTCATATTAAAGGTCATGTAATTGCGGTGAAAACTGGTCATGCCTTTAATTCTCAAATTGCAAAGCAAATTCAAGCGTATAGAACAAAGGAGGAGAAATAAATGACAGTCTTAGATATCAATGAAATTAAAAAGATTCTTCCGCATCGTTATCCCTTGTTGTTGGTAGATCGTATTTTAGAAATTGAACCGATGAAACGTGCAGTTGGCATTAAAAATATTACTGCTAATGAAGTACAATTTTTAGGTCATTTCCCCAATGAACCTATTATGCCGGGCGTTCTTCTGATTGAAGCAATGGCACAAGTTGGTGGCGTAGCTATGCTTTACCCTGAAGAAAACCGTGGCAAGATTGCAATGTTTGTAAAAATTGATAATGTACGTTTCCGTAAACAAGTTGTTCCTGGTGACCAAGTTATCACTACCGCAGAAGTTGTTAAAACTATGCGTGGCAGTATGGGTATTATCCACTGCGAAGGTAAGGTTGATGGTGCTGTTGCTTGCGAATGTGACTGTACTTTTGTAATTAAGGATCCAGTAGAATAAAATAATTAGAAAATGGCTTTTATTGGCAGTAAACAAGAGAAATATTGAAAATAAAGGTCATAATCTAAAAAAACGATAATATATAAGCTGTAAAGTTTTTACCAAAGTTGTGATTGTACTTCTATATTTGTGTTTAGTTGCTTAATTGAGCAATTAACTTTGAGGAGTGAAATGTATGTGTTCGGTTGAAATGCCTGAAAATAAAATTCATGAGACTGCGATAATTCACCCTACCGCTGTGTTGGGTAAAGGTATTGAGGTTGGTCCTTATGCAGTAATTGATGCAGAAACTGTTATCGGTGATGGCTGCAAGATTGGTCCTCACGCAGTAATTCATAAGTATACTACCATTGGAAAGAATTGTACTTTCTTCCCAGGTTGTTCTATTGGTGCAGATCCCCAAGATTTGAAATTTGAAAATGAAAAGTCTTATACCATCATTGGTGATGGTTGTACCTTCCGCGAATGTTGTACTGTTAACAGAGCGACTGGTGAGGGAAATGAAACTCGCATTGGCAACAACATTTTGATGATGGCTTATACTCATGTGGCTCATAACTGCATCGTTGGCAATAATGTTATTATGTCTAATGTTGCTACCTTAGCTGGTCACGTAATCGTTGAAGACCGTGCTGTAATTGGCGGCCTTTCTGCTGTACATCAGTTCTGCAAGATTGGTCGCAATGTAATGATTGGTGGTATGGCTCGTGTAACTCAAGACTTGCCTCCGTTTATGATTGCTGCTGGTGATCCTGCGTATGTATCTGGCTTGAATAGCGTTGGCTTGGCGCGCGCTGGTATGTCTGCTGAACATCGTAGCGAATTGAAGAAAGCGTTCCGTATTTTGTATCGTAGTGGTCTGACTTTACAAGAAGCGATTGCTACCATGGAACAAGAACTGGAAAGCAATGAACCCGTCGAACATTTGATGCGCTTCTTGCGTACTGTTGACCGTGGTATCATTCGTACCCGCAGAGGATAAGCGATGGAAGTATTAGGTGTACTTTCTGGCATTGGTCATCTGCCGGTAGAAGTTGCAAGATCTGCTAAAAGTTTAGGCTATGAAGTTATTGCTGTTGGCGTAGTTCCCGATATCGATCCTGAATTGTCTAAGTGCGTTGATAAATATTATGACATTAACATCGGCAAGATTGGCAAGATAATTTCTACTCTCAAAAAACATAAAGTAAAAAAGGTTACAATGATTGGCAAGGTAACCAAGGAAGTACTTTATAAAGCTGGAGCAATCGTTCCTGATTTACGCGCCATTAAAATTTTGGCAAGTGTTCCTGATAGGAAAGACGATACCATAATGAATGCCATCGTTAAAGAAATTGAGAGCGAAGGCATTGTTGTTATGGATCAAACTGAATTGATTAAACCCTTATTGCCTAAGCCTGGCGTTTTGACAAAACGTCAGCCTACAGAAGCTGAATTGGCTGATATGGAATTTGGTTTTACTATGGCGAAAGCTATCGGTGGCTTAGATATTGGACAAACTGTGGTTGTAAAGAACCGTGCGGTGATGGCTGTTGAAGCTATTGAAGGAACCGATGCCTGCATTTTACGTGGTGGTTTCTTGGGTAAAGGTGGCGTTATCGTTGCAAAAGCTGCGAAGCCTTCTCAAGATCAACGTTTTGATATTCCTGGTTTTGGCACTAAGACTATGGAATCTATGATTCACGCTGGTGCAACTGGTATTGTAATTGAAGCAGGAAACACTTTAGTTGTTGATAGAGAAAAAACTATTGCCATGGCAGACGAACACAATATAACTATTCTGGTAAAATAAAAATTGAAAAAAATTATTTTCTTAGCGAGCAACATCGTTTGTTGCTCGCTTTTTGTGTTATAATATAAGTTGAAATCTTGTGAGCAATTGAGTTTTGTTATGAATTTTTGAAGTTAAGGAGTTATTATGGCAAGAATTTTAATTTCAGCAGGAGAAGTATCCGGTGATCTTCATGCGGCTGCTGTAACTGCGGCAATTAAAAAAATAGATTCCTCTACTGAGGTTTTTGGTATGGGTGGTGATGCTCTGCGCAATGCAGGCGGAGAAGTGTTGTTCGATATCAAAGACCATGGAGTAATGGGGTTTGTTGAAGTTATAAAAAAACTTCCTGACCTATTTAAATTGCGTGATGACTTTGAAAAAATTATGGACGAACGCAAGCCTGATTGTTTGATTACAGTTGATTATCCTGGTTTCAATATGAAGTTGGCAAAGCTTGCTCACGAAAAAGGTATTCCTGTTGTTTCATATATTGCACCTTCTGCGTGGGCGTGGCATAAAAGCAGAGCAAAAAATGTTGCCAAGATTGTTGATAGAGTGGCATGTATTTTTCCTTTTGAATACGATGTCTATAAAGAGGCGGGGGCAAAAGTAGAATTTGTTGGACATCCTTTGGTAGATATTGTTAAGCCAAGTATGTCTAATGATGAAGCAAAGGCTTTTGCTGGCAAAAAAGAGGGAAGACCGCTTATCCTTTTAATGCCTGGCAGTAGACTAATGGAAATTGAAAAAATGTTGCCTACACTTTTGGAAGCAGCTAAGTTAATTGAAAAGCAGTTGCCAGAAGTGGATTTTGTGATGCCTAGAGCTGGTTCTATTCCTGTAGAGATGTTGGAAGAGAAAATAAATGCTTCTGGTTTAAATGTAAGAATTACAGAGGGCAATAACTACGATTTATTTAGTGTGGCTGATTTAGCGCTGGCTACAAGCGGTACAGTAACTTTAGAGGCAGCTTTGTGTGGTTTAGGAAGTGTAATTGTTTATCGCACCAATCCTTTGACTTATATGATTGCGAAGATGGTAGTAAATATTCCGCATATTGGTTTGCCAAATATTGTTGCGGCGAGAAGTGTGTTGCCTGAACTTATTCAAAATGATTTTACTGCTGCTAATGTGGCAAAAGAAGCAATAAGTTTGCTGGAACCTAACCGTAATGCACGAATGAAAAAAGATTTAGAGTATGTCAAGGAAAGATTAGGAAAGCCGGGCGCAGTTGGTCGTGTGGCTGAGTTGGTATTAGAAATTGCTGGGGAGAAAAGATGAAGCTTTATTTAAGACTCATTAAATATATAGGTCCTTACAAGGCGAGATTGTTATTGGCTGGTTTGTGTACTTTAGTGGCAGCAGGCGGTACAATTTATTTGCCTTGGATTATCAAAGATGTTGTTGACCAGATTCTTGCTGAAAAAGATTTAGTAAAACTTAACTATATTTCCTTAAGTATAGTTTTGGTATTTATTGTTCGTGGTATTTTCTATTATGGACAAAGCTATCTGATGAGCTATGTAGGCCAGCACGTTGTAATTGATATTCGAAAAGCTGTTTTTGAGAAACTTCAAAGACTTAGTATGGCTTTTTACGATAAAAATAAGACTGGTACAATTATGAGCTATGTTACCAATGACGTAAATGCTCTCCAAACAGCTATGGTTGATAATATAGTAGAGATGATAACCGAAGGTTTTATTCTCGTTGCTTCAATCGTTGCCATGCTTTATTTAGACTGGAAGCTGTTCTTATTTACTTTCGGAACTTTCCCGTTTGTACTACTGTTTATTGATTTTTTCGGCAAGAGAATTAGAAAGTCTGGTAGCAAAATTCAAGAAGCTACTGCTGATATTACTTCTGTGTTGCAAGAAACAGTATCTTCTGCAAGAGTTATAAAATCTTTTGTGCGTGAAGATTATGAAATTAATCGTTTCGACAGAGAAAATATGAATAACTTTAGAGCTAACATGAAATATGTGAAGCTCTCTGCGACCTTAACGCCTACTATTGAATTAGTAGCTGCTATGGGTGTAACCTTGATTGTCTGGTATGGTGGTCGAAGTGTTATTGCTGGCGAGATTACTGCAGGTGCTTTAGTAGCGTTCTTGTCTTACGCAGTTAACATTTCTAATCCTATCAAACGTCTTAGCCGTGTAATTGGTAATATTCAAAAGGCGTTGGCTGCAGCGCAACGTGTATTTGATGTGTTAGATTTGCCTGAACTTATTCAAAATGTTCCTAATGCAAAACTTTTACCGCACGTGAAAGGCAATGTTGCTTTCAAAAATGTTTCTTTTGCGTATAATGCAGAAGAACCTATTCTTGATAATGTAAGTTTCGAGGCTACTCCTGGTCAAGTTGTTGCGTTAGTTGGCCCATCTGGTGCTGGTAAATCTACGGTTGCTAGTCTTTTGCCTCGCTTCTATGATGTTATTGATGGCAGTATTGTTATTGATGGGCATGATATTCGTGAAGTTACTATGGAATCCTTACGTGAACAGGTTGGCATTGTTCCTCAAGAAACAATGTTGTTCAATGGTAGTGTTTACGACAATATTCTTTATGGTCGTTTAGACGCAACGGAAGAAGAAGTTGTCAGTGCAGCTAAAGCTGCTAATGCTCATAACTTTATTTTGGAGCTGCCTAATGGTTACGAAACCCAATTGGGTGATCGTGGTGTAAATATTTCCGGCGGACAACGCCAACGTATTGCTATTGCCCGGGCAATATTAAAGAATCCGCAGATTCTTATTTTGGACGAGGCTACTTCTGCCCTTGATACCGAAAGTGAACGTGTGGTGCAAGATGCGCTGGATCGCTTGATGGTTGGTAGGACTTCTTTTGTAATTGCACATAGACTTTCTACTATTAAAAATGCAGATAAGATTCTAGTTATGGAAAAGGGTAAGGTGGTCGAAGAAGGTAATCACGATGAATTGCTTGCTCAAGACGGACTTTATGCCCATTTGTATAAAATTCAGTATCGCAATAAGGAAGCTCAGTGAGGAATTTAAATGTATATTATTTATAATTTACTGCTTATAGTGGTATTCATACTTTTTGTACTTCCGTACTATACGTACCGCCTTTTTACTGAAAAAGGTTTTAGCAGACGTTTTCGTCAAAGCTTAGGCAGAGTACATAATAAAGAAATTGAAAAAGTAATGCGTAAGGATTGCATTTGGATTCATGGTGCATCTGTAGGTGAAATTGTTGCGACTAGTCCGTTGGTTAAACAAATTCGTCAAGAAATGCCTGATCGTCCTATTCTTGTATCTGCGTTTACCGTAGGTGGCTATAATATGGCGAAACAAATTATTCCGGAAGCTGATGCTATCATTTTCTTCCCCTTGGATTTGCCCTTTGTAGCTGAAGCAATGGTTAAACGCATTCACCCTGGTATTTTTATGCCTGTTGAAACTGAATTGTGGCCTAATTTCTTGCGTGCTATTCGCGAACGTCATATTCCTGTAATGATGGTTAATGGTCGTATTTCTGAAAAGTCCGTAAAAACCTATCGTTATTTGTATGGTATTTGGGACGATATGTTGAGCACTGTTAGCCGTTTCTGCATGCAATCTAGCATAGACGCAGATTATATCTTAAGCTTAGGTGCGGATAAAAATAAAATATTCGTAACTGGTAACACTAAATTTGACCAAACCTATGCAGAAGTTACAAGCGAAGATTATGCTCGTTATAAAGAGGAGTTGGGTTTAGGGAACAGCTATCCTGTAATTATGGCAGGCTCTACCCATCCAGGTGAAGAAAAAGCACTCTTTGATGCATTTAAGAAAATTAGAGAAAAATATGCTGATGCACGTTTAGTCATTGCTCCACGTAAAACTAATCGCGCTGATGAAATTACCAAGCTTGCTGCTTCCTATGGTTTTGATACCGGCTATCGTTCTAAGATGTTAGAAAATCCGGAAGCACGTAAAGCACACCCTGTAGTTCTCATTGACACTATTGGCGAGTTGGGACGTATTTATGCTGTTGGTGATGTTGTTTATGTAGGTGGTTCCTTAAGTAAGACTGGTGGTCATAACGTACTTGAACCTGCTGCTCATGCTAAACCTATTATCGTAGGTCCCAATATGCAAAACTTTAAAGACTCCTATTCTTTACTTAGTAAAGTTGGAGCCTGCAAAATGATTAATAATACTACCGAATTAGCCAACGAAATGCTTGATATTATTGGTAATGATGAGCGCCGTGAAAAAATGGGTGCTGCATCCTTGCAAGTAATTAGAGAAAATCGTGGTGCTGATATCCGCAGTATTCATTATCTTAAAGAATTATTAGAACTTACCAGTGTTCCTTCTCGTGAATACGCAAGCTATCCTATTAATACACGTGGTATTAATGATGAAGGTGGCGGTGGTTTACGTCATAGTGACGCAGTTATTCAATATATTTATCAAATTGCTTATGGTCCGGAAACACCGTTCTATGGTTGGTTGATTTTAGGCTTCCTGCGCGGATGCTCTTATTTGTATGAATTTGGTGTAGGCTTAAAGCTTTCCTGCTATAATATGGGCTTGAAAACTAGAGTGAAATTGCCTTGTTGCGTAATTTCTATCGGTAATATTACCGTTGGTGGTACAGGTAAAACTCCTACTGCCCAAAAAATGGCTGATTTAATTAAGCGTATGGGTTATCGCGTTGTTATTTTGAACCGTGGTTATCGCTCTCACTGGGATAAAGATATTGGTGTTGTTTCTGATGGCAACAAGATTTTTATGACTGCTTATGAAGCAGGTGATGAAGCTTACTTAATGGCAAAAACTTTGCCGGGCATTCCTGTTGTTATAGGTAAGAACCGTGCAGTTACTGGCAAATATGCTGTAGAAAAGTTAAATGCTGAAGTAATAATTATGGACGACGGCTATCAACATTGGCATCTGGAACGTGACCTTGACGTAGTGTTGGTAGACACTTTGAATATGTTTGGTAATGGTTGCGTGCTTCCTCGTGGTATGCTGCGTGAACCTTTGGAAAATCTTGATCGTGGTGACTTGTTCCTGTTGACCAAGACTGACCAAAGCAGCATCCTAAGCCGTATGCAATTGCGTAAAACCATCGAGAAGTATAATGCTAAAGCACCTGTTGTAGAGAGTGTCCATCATCCTAAGAATTTCGTAGAAATTGCAGACTGGTATAAAGGCATTACTCAAAATCATTTGGATTTGTCTGAATTGGAAGGAAAAGACGTTATGGTCTTCTCTGCAATTGGTAACCCGTCTTCTTTTGAACAAACCTTGTCCAGTATTGGCTTGAATATTATGGAAGCGGTGCGTTATCCTGACCACCATGATTATGGTATGTTGGAAATGCAATATATTAGCGAACGTGCAAGCAGTCAAAAGGCTGTGGCAATGGTTACAACTTCCAAAGACGCAGTAAAAATTCCTACGGAATTTATCTATTCTTCTCGCGAGATTCCTTTGTATATTTTGAATATGGATATTCAAATTACAGATGGATTTGATAAGTTTAAAGAATGCGTGCTGAACGCTATTCAAAAGGAGCAAGATAAATAATGAAAGTTCTTTGTGTAATTCCAGCTCGTTATGCATCTACTCGTTTGCCTGGTAAACCTTTGTCTATGATTGCTGGCAAACCTATGATTCAACATGTTTACGAACGCGCTTGTCAGGCGCAACTTCCTGACGAAGTTGTTGTTGCTACTGACAATGAATTAGTTGAAAAAGCTGTACTTGATTTTGGTGGTAAAGCGGTTATGACTTCTCCTGACCATCCCAGTGGAACAGACCGTTTGGCAGAAGTTGCCTTGATGTATCCTGATGTGGATGTAATCGTTAATGTTCAAGGTGACGAACCTATGATTCCTGCTGAAGTTGTCGACAGACTGGCTGCAGCTTTTGAGGATGATGCTGATTTAAGTATGGCAACTATGAAAGTGCTGATGGACGAAGAAGATTACGATAATCCTGCTGCAGTGAAAGTAGTAACTGACTTAAATGGTTATGCACTTTATTTCTCCCGTAGTTTGATGCCATATCCGCGCAATAAACCGGAAGACTTCAAAGTATTTAAGCATGTAGGTATTTATGCTTATCGTCGCAACTTTTTGTTAAAATATGCGGCGTTGGCTCCTACTCCTTTGGAAAGAGCAGAAAGCTTGGAGCAATTGCGCGCCTTAGAAAATGGCTACAAGATTAAAGTTTTGGAAAGCGATTTCAAAGGTATTGGTGTCGATACTCCTGAAGATTTAGCTGCAGTTAATGCACTGTTTGAAAAAATGAAGAAATAAAATGTAAGGAGGTTCTGAAATGCATATAGTTAAAGTTGGTGATTACCTAGTAGGTCAAGGTAATCCGTTGATGCTTATGGCTGGTCCCTGCGTATTGGAAGGCTATGAACGTAGTTTAAAAATTGGCCAAAGAGCTAAAGCAATTTGTGAAGAATTAGGTATTCCTTATGTGTTCAAAGCTTCCTTTGATAAAGCTAATAGATCCTCTATTAATTCTTTTAGAGGACCTGGTATTGAAGAAGGTTTGAAAATTTTAGCGCAAATCAAAAAAGATTTGGGCGTTCCTGTTGTAACTGATATTCATGAACCATGGCATGCTGATAAGGCTGCAGAAGTTGTAGATATTCTGCAAATTCCTGCGTTCCTGTGCCGTCAAACCGACTTGGTTTATGCTGCTGCAAAAACAGGTAAAACTGTTAATGTTAAGAAAGCACAGTTCCTTGCTCCTTGGGATATGAAAAATGTAATTACTAAGGTTGAAGAAGCTGGCAATCAAAACTTGATGCTTACTGAACGTGGTTCTAGCTTTGGTTATAATACCCTTGTAACCGATATGCGTGGCTTGGCAGTTATGCGTGAGTTAGGTTATCCTGTTGTGATGGATGCTACTCATAGTGTACAAATTCCTGGTGGTCAAGGTACTTCTAGCGGTGGTCAAAGCCAATATGTTCCCCATATGGCTCGTGCTGCTGCAGCAATTGGCATTGATGCACTGTTCCTTGAAGTGCATGACAATCCTGCTGAGGCATTGTCCGATGGTCCTAATATGGTACAATTGGATAATCTGAAAAAATTATTACAAGATGTAATTACCATTGATAAAATTGTTCGTGGTTAATAAGAAAGGTGGCTGCTGAAATGGAAGCAATGCTCAAACATGCGCAAGAAGTTTTGCGTATGGAAGCGGAAGCAATTTTAGAATTAGTTCCTCGTGTTGACGCTAATTTTGCGGCGGCAATCTCCTTGATTTTAGAGTGTAATGGTCGTACTGTAATTACTGGTATGGGCAAATCTGGCATCATTGGCAGAAAGATGGCAGCAACTTTCGCTAGTACTGGTACTCCGTCTTTTTATCTGCATCCGGCAGAAGGCATTCATGGCGATTTAGGTATGGTAACCGCTGATGATGTGGTTATTGCATTATCCAATAGTGGTGAAACTGGTGAAATTTTAAACATTTTACCTTCTCTCCGTCGTATTGGTGCAAAAATTATTGCTATGGTTGGCAACGCTAATTCTACTTTGGCAAAGAATGCTGACGTAGTGTTGGATGTGGGCGTAAAAAAAGAAGCATGCCCTTTAGGCTTGGCACCTACCAGCAGTACTACTGCTGCTTTGGCTTATGGCGATGCCATTGCATTGGCTTTGCTCCAAAAGCGCAACTTTACTGCAAGCCAATTCGCTGTGTTCCATCCAGGTGGTTCTCTTGGACGTAAGTTACTTCTTACCGTTGGCAATATCATGCATGGTGGTGATGAAAATCCCTTGGTTTCTGCAGAAACTACTGTGCAAGAAGCGCTCTTTGTTATTACTGACAAAGGCTTGGGTGCAGTTTCCGTTATTGACGAAGCTGGCAAAATGCTTGGCGTTCTGACAGATGGTGATATTCGCCGTGGTCTCAGAAAAGGTGTTGATTTCTTGCAACATCCTGTTACTGAATTAATGACCAAGTCTCCTAAGTACATTACTGCCGATAAATTGGCAGCTCAGGCTTTGCATTTGATGGAAAGCAATCAACCGAAGCCGATTACCGTACTTCCTGTAGTTGATGAAGATATGGTAGTTATTGGTTTGCTCCATATGACTGACTTGGTAAGACAAGGTGTGGTATAGTGCAAGAAAAATTAGCGCAAATTAAATTATTAGCTCTTGATGTTGATGGTGTGCTTACAGATGGCACCATCAACATTGGAGAAAGTGGCGAAATATTCAAAGGCTTTAATGCGAAGGACGGGTTAGGAGTAAGCTGTGCATTGCGTAGCGGTTTGAAGGTAGCCATTATTACCGGTCGTAAAAGTGAAATTATCCATAGACGTGCTGCAGAATTGGGAATAACCTTGCTCTGCGAAGGCGTGAAGGATAAATACGCTGAACTGGTAAGATTAACTGAAGAATTACAATTAACCCAACAGCAAATTGCTTATATGGGTGATGATTTAAATGATTTGCCTGCTTTTAAGGCGGCAGGCTTCACCTTTGCTCCCCAAGATGCGGTTGCAGAGGTACTTGCTAACGCAGATTGCGTTGTGCAAAAAGATGGTGGACGCGGTGCAGTGCGTTCCGCAGTTGAAATGATTTTAAAGGCTCAAAATAAATGGGAGGCTATAATTGCTTCTTATTTACAATCAGGGCAGGGGGATAAACAGTAATGTGGTTATATTATCTATTGCATACCATAAGCACAGTAGTTTCTTGGTTGCCATATAAATTAGTGGTAGTAATTGGTAAAGGAATGGGACATTTGTACCATAAGATTGCCAAAAAGCAAAGAATCCGTGCAGAAGAAACAATTAAAGAACGTTTGGGTTACGATGATGAAAAAGCCTATGCTACCATTAAGCGCTTGTTTATCAATTTGGGCATAACTTTTATGGAAATTATGTATATGCCTGCCCTCAACAAAGATAACATCAGAGGATTAGTAACCTTTGATAGACCTGAAGTTTTGTGGGAAACTTTGGATGAGAAAAAAGGCGTTGTAATGCTGGCGTGTCATTTAGACAACTGGGAATGGCTCGGTGCAGCCTTGGCTTTAAATGGTTTTCCTATTAGTGCAGTGCAAAAGCCTCAACCTAATAGAGTGTATAGTGACTTTATGAACGAATTGCGTGAAGGTGTTGGGCAGGAAATCTTTTCCCGTGGCACCAACGAAATTTTAGGTTGTGCTAGAGCTATGAAGAAAGGTCGTATGCTGGGCTTGATTGCTGACCAAGATGGTGGTTATGATGGTATCTTCGTTCCGTTTTTAGGCAAGATGGCTTCTACTCCTAATGGTCCTGCATATTTCTCTCGTAAGTTTAAAGCACCTATTATTCCTATTTTTATCGTACGTAAGCCTGATGGCTATGGTCATCAAGCAATCGTTAAAGACCCCATTAGATACGAATTTACCGGTGATCAAAAGACCGATGATTATAATGTAACTTTGAAAATGACTCAAGAAGTCGAAAAAATTATTAAAGAGTATCCGGACAACTGGCTGTGGTTCCAACATCGCTGGAATACTCCGTATACCCCGCCACAGGAGGATAAGGATGAATAACAAAAACGTAATTCTAACGATTCTTGGCGGTATTGGTGTTGCTGCTGCAATAATTTGCTGGCTTGTATTTGGTGGCTCTGCTCCGAAAAATGTAGAGTTGGGCGATGGCGTTAAAGCAAAATTTAATGCTTCCTTAAAAAATAGCGTCCTGCAACGTGAAAAAGACGGCAAGAAAATGTGGGAGTTCACCATTGGTGAGATTGTTAACGATAAAATTACCAAGATGGCTATTTTGAAAGGTATTAAAGGTAAAGTTTATCGTAGCGATGGTAATTACATTGACATTGATGCAGAAAAGGGTTCCATGAAAATGGGAACTAATGATTTTGCCTTGGAAGGTAATGTTAAAGCAGTTGGTTCCGATGGCGGAAAGCTTTTAGCTGATAAGGTTCAATGGATTCAAAAAGGTGAGAAGATTATTGCTACTGGCAATGTAAAGCTTTATAAAGATGAATGGTTTGCAAGCGCAGATAAGGCTACAACTACAAGTGCTTTTGATGAGTTGAAACTGCAAGGCAATGCCATGGTTGAGAAAGGCGGCGACAATCAATGATAAATAAAAAGAAGGCTCTGTTAATGTTGGCAACCGCTGCTATCGCTTGTAGTTTTGCTGCTACTGCTTTTGCTGCTCCGGCAAAATTTAATGTTAAAGCCGATGAGCTTGAGTACAATATGCAAACTGGCGAAGGTAAAGGTAAAGGTCACGTAGTTATTACCCAAGAAGATGGTAAAGCGACTGCTAATTATGCAATTTTTAATAGTAAAACTAAAACGGGCAATTTAATTGGCAATGTGTTTGTCGATAAAGAAGGAACTCAAATTACCTGTAATGAGTTTACTATGCATAATGAAGACTATATGTCTGCAAAGGGTAGTACTGTTGTAATTAAAGACGGTAAAAAATTAGAAGCAGATCAAGTTGATTATCATAAATCTACTGAATATGCTGAAACCGTTGGCAGCTGGGCACGCTTGACAGATGTTGACGGCAGTACTTTGAATGCAGGCAAAATTGATTATGACATGAAGAATGGCATCGCTAATGCTCATGGCGGTGTGAATATCGATAGTCCTGCCCGTAAGTTAACCGCTACCGCTGATAAAGCTATTTATGAAACTAAAGCTAATGGATATGTCGAATTGATTGGCAATGCGCATGCAACTCAAGATGGTAATTCTGTTACTGGTGATAAATTGCGTTTGACCAATGCTAATGTTGCTGTTGCAGATGGAAATGTAAAAATTGTTTATATTCCGGAAGAAACCCCTGCTAAAGCAACAGAAGAAAAGCAAGATTTGGCTTAAGCCTTGAAGTATGATGGAGGGCTAACCCATTGATTATTAAAACTGATAATTTAGTAAAAACATATGGCGAGAGAAATGTTGTTAACGGCGTTAGCATTGAAGTAGAGCAAGGTACTATTGTAGGTTTGCTTGGCCCTAACGGCGCTGGCAAGACAACTACCTTCTATATGATTGTTGGTATCGAAAAACCTGATGCTGGTGTGGTAACCTTGGACGGACAGGACATTTCCCATTTAGCAATGTTCGAACGTGCTCGTGCAGGAATTGGTTATTTGCCCCAAGAAGCTTCCATTTTCAGTAAATTGACTGTAGAAGAAAACATTATGGCTATCTTGGAAACAACTAATCTGAATGCTGATGAGCGTGAAGCAAAAATGAATGCTCTCATTGAAGAGTTTCATATTGGTCACATCCGTAAGAGCAAAGGCAGCGCCCTTTCTGGTGGCGAACGTCGTCGTGTAGAGATCGCTCGTGCTTTGGCAACTGATCCGGCATTTATTTTGCTGGACGAACCTTTTGCTGGCATTGATCCTATCGCTGTAGCAGACATTCAAGGTATGATTGCTCACCTTGCTAGACGTGGCATTGGTATTCTGATTACTGACCATAACGTACGTGAAACCTTGAGTATTGTTGATAAAGCGTACATCTTAGCTGATGGCAGAATTTTGCTGCATGGTGACAGCAATACTATTTACAATGACCCCTTAGCTCGTAAGTATTATTTGGGCGATAATTTTAGTATGTAGGAGGAAGAAAAGTGCGTTTACGATTATTAGACCGTTATGTATTAGCGGAACTTTTATATCCCTTTGTATTTGGCATTGCTGCTTTCTCCAGTATTTTTATTGCCAGCACCATGCTTTTCAGAATTACAAAGTATGTAACCCAATATGGTGCTTCTTTAGAGACAGTAGGTCGTTTATTCTTCTATAGCTTACCTGAAGTAATTAACTATACTTTCCCTATGTCCATGCTTTTGGCAGCGTTGATGGCATTTGGTAAGCTTTCTGGTAGCAGTGAGATTACTGCTATGAAAGCTGGCGGCGTAAGCTATTATCGCATAGTTGCTCCTGTTTTGATTGTTGGTTTCTTGGTAAGCATGTTCTCCTTGGTGTGGGCAGAAAAGGTTGTGCCTGCAGCTAAAGCTAAGTGTTCCGAAATTGTTGACTACGAAATTAAGAATAGCACTAAACCGACTGGTGAATCTGAACATATAGTTATAAAAAGTTTCAAAGGTAGTACCCATCGAATTACTTATGCAAATAGCTTTGACGAAAGCAAAGGTAAAATGACTGGTATTACTATAGAAGAATTTGAAAAGGGACAAATTGTTCGTATTCAAACTGCTAAAGAAGGTTTCTGGGAAAATGGCACTTGGCGTATGGTTAATGGTAACGTGTTTGCTTTAGACGATGAAGAAGGTGTAACCAGCACTGCCCGCTACGCTGAACAAATTATTCCTATTGATATGTCTCCGAAAGAAATTGCTTGGGAGCAAAAAGAGCCTGAAGAAATGACTATAGCAGAATTGCGCGAGTTTGTTAACATTTTGGAAGCTCGTAAAGAATCTGCTGCTAAGCAATTGTGCGAAATTTATATGCGTATTTCCATTCCTTTGGCAAGTTTCTTCTTTGCGATGATTGGTGCCGCATTAGGTACTCAAAAGCAAAGAACCAGTTCTTCCATTGGTTTGGGTATCAGTATTATCGTAATTTTTATTTACTATGCGGTTATGACCTTTACTACCGGTTTGGGCAAAGGTGGCGCAATGCCTCCGTTGCTGGCTTGTATGTTGCCTAATATCATGTGCCTAGGCATAGGTCTGAAATTGTTAAAAGAAAAAAATTCCTAAGAGTATTCCTGTGGTAGAGGGGGTGAGTGCTTGGTCGGAATTAGAATGATTGTCATTATGGCGATTGTTGGTGGTTTGATTGCTTACATTGCCGATAATATGGGTAGCAAGATAGGCAAGAAACGTATGTCTGTCTTTGGATTGCGACCTAAGCATACTTCCATCTTACTGACGGTGCTTAGTGGTATGCTAATTTCTGTTTTGACCATTGGCGTAATGGCAATTTCTTCTGAAAGCACAAGGACTGCCTTGTTTGGTATGGAGCAAATTCGTGCTGAACTGAAGTCTTTAAATGAAGAAAAGGATATTGCGCAGGAGGCTTTGGCGCAAGCTAAGGCTGAGGTGGAAGAAAAAAATAGCACTATTAGCGAGCTTGACGAAAAAATTCGTGAAAGTACACGTGCCAATAATGAAATGGAAGCCAAATTGGCAGAAGTTAACGATAAATATGCTGTAGCGCAAAAAGAGGTTACAGATTTAACTGCATCTAAAGATGCACTCACTTCTGAAGTTGCAGCTCTTGAGGAAAGTACTGCTATCTTGCGACAAGGTATTATCTCTGTGCGCGAGGGACAAGTGTTCTATCGTGCGGGAGAGGTCGTATACGCTGGTATTATGCGTGGTGGCTTGAGTCACGAGGAAAACGTAGCTCAAGTGAACTGGTTACTTGATAATGCTAATGCTTCCGTTCTGCATCGTTTGGGCATTGAAGAAAAGAAAGAAAAGCTGCAAGCAATCTGGCTTTCTAATCGAGTTGTTGAGCAAGCGGTGGAAGTTCTTGATAGAAGCAAGGGCAATATGCTTTTCCGCGTGCGTACTATTGCCAATATTATTGTCGGTGAAGTAGTAGCCTGTGATATCGAAATGACGGATAATGAGTTCATTTATCCTGATAACACCTTGATTTTGAGTGAGAAGGTTAATTTAAGAAAGCTTGAAGCTAGCTATGACACTGTTATTATGAGCTTCTTGAATAAAGTTAATCGTAAAGCTGTAGAAGCTGGCGTATTGCCTGATCCCATTACCGGCAAAGTTGGTAATATGGATGCTAACACCATGATAGAAGCAAGCAATGAAATGCGTAAATTAGGTGGTACAGTTGTATTGAAGGCGTATGCTCGTGGTGATATTACTACAGCTGGTCCTGTAAGAATTCGTTTGGAAGTAGTTGATGGTGATGAATAAGTTTTACTTAGGGGTTGACCCTGGTCGCAGTAAAACAGGTTTGGCTTTAGTAGATGGCAAGGGTAAAATTTTATCCTTGCATATTGCTGACAGCCAAAACATTCACAAGGAAATACTTGATTTTGTAAAAGGTAATTGCCCGGCACAGATTGTGCTGGGCAATGGTACTAATAGCAGTAATATTGGCGAACTGGTGCGAAATACTTTGCCTGATGTTAAGGTTACTGTTGTAGAAGAAGCCCATAGCACGGAAGAAGCACGTGCATTGTATTGGCAGGAGAATCCTCCTACTGGTTTGAAAAAGCTTGTGCCACTGGGAATGCTTGTGCCACCTGTGCCTTTAGATGCTTATGCTGCTGTAATTTTAGTAAGAAGATTTTTGGAGGCCAATGATGAGTGATTTAACTAAATTAAGTTGCCAAGAATTTTTAGAAAAGCTTGCTTCCAACGCACCTACCCCTGGTGGTGGTGGCGGTGCTGCTATGGCAGGAGCGTTAGCTGTTGCGCTGACTTCTATGGTAGGGAACCTTACTGTTGGCAAGGAAAAGTTTGCTGAGCAGGAAGCAGAAGTAAAAGAAATTTTAGCTAGTGCAGAAGCTTTGCGCCTACTAATGTTAAAACTTGTCAATGCAGATGCCGAAGTATTTAACAGCTTTATGGTGAGCTACAGATTACCCAAAGCAACTGATGAAGAAAAGCTGGCAAGAAACCAAGCAATCCAAAACGCAGCCAAGCAAGCTGCAGAGGTGCCTTTTAAAATTGCAGAAGGTTGTTTAGATGTAATGAAGCTTGCTGAACGCATTGCAGTGATTGGTAATCCAAGCGCTATTACCGATGCGGCGGTAAGTTCCATAATGGCGAGAGCAGCATTGCGTAGTGCTGTGTATAATGTTGTAGTCAACTTGAAGCTGATTAAAGACGAAGCTTATAATGAAGCAATGTACGCAAAATTAGAAGCAATGCAAAATGAAGCAGAGGTGTTGGAACAGGCAACACTAGTTACAACGGACAAGGTGCTTGGTTAAAGTATTGACTTACAACTACATTTAGAATATAATAAATTGTCAATGGAAAGGTGGCCGAGTGGTTGAAGGCTCTAGTCTTGAAAACTAGCGAGGTGCAAGCCTCCGTGGGTTCGAATCCCACCCTTTCCGCCATGTGTTTTGGAATATGTCTAACGGTTTAGTGAAACGTTAGACTTTTTTATTGCAAGAAGTTTGCCATGCTACCTTAATATTTTTACAAAGGGTATTGCAAAAAACAGCAAGACCAGTTATAATATCATAGTAACCTAACGGAGTGGTACTCAAGTGGCTGAAGAGGACGGTTTGCTAAATCGTTAGACGTGTCAAAGCGTGCGTGGGTTCGAAACCCACCCACTCCGCCAATTTATGCGGTTTAAGAGCTTTCGAGAAATAATCTCGAAGGCTCTTTTTTTATCTATAGGTGCCAATTTAGGTGCTAATACTAAATTTTTATCTTGTTCCAGTTGTTCCAAAGAAAAATAAAAACTTTTTATGATATTATAAGCTATAATAAAATTAAAGATTTAACGAAATGAGGGATGAGAGATTGGCTCGTAAAGAACGTACAATATTAATGAACAAAATAGATGATTTAGAATGTAGTTTGCCAACTGATTTGAATGATATCAGCATAGATGTATGCTTTGACGTTCTGAGTACAGTTGGCGGTAAAGTATTTGGAACGTATTTGAATAACGAGAGTGGTTTAAAAGAATTTTTGATTGATTACTATCAACTTGATGAATTCTATGCTAATAAGTATATTGAACTTTGTAAATTTGCCGAAGTTGTACTAGAAAAATTAAATGAAAAAGTAATGGCATTAAGGTATGTTGGGCATAATCATAATGTACGAAATGAGTTTTTTCTAAAAACAAGATTTGGCAATGAAAATACCATTTATTTGATTAAAAAGATAATCGATGAAAACGAAAAGCTCATATCAGTAGAGAAAAGATTTGACTTTGATGGTGAGAATAGATTCTGGAGTTTGTTTGAAAAAGAGGTTACAGATTATGTGAAAAAGAATGACTTCTTTTGGTTGTTACCACAACCTGTATATACGGTACTGTATTATATGTTGTATCAAGATATAGCTTCTATAATTCCTAATGTGGATTTCAGACGTAGGCATATATCAAAAGATGCACTTACTTACAGTGTGTTTGAGCAAATAGAGACATATTTTAAGTTTATTGATTATGCTCGTTATGATGATGATTGTGATAATGAGTATGGGAAGTTGAGAGATGAAGAAATTAAAAAAAGATTTCCAAATCTTAGGGAACTGTTACTATATCAAAACCTGTTTGATGATTTTGTTGTTGCTCTCAAAAGAGTGGTAATTGAAGATGTGGGATTATTAGATTTGTTGCAAAAAGGCGTATATAGGATTGAGGTGAGCTCAGAAGAAATTATAGAATTAAAGGAAGAACAGATTAAAAGTATTTCAAGTGCAGTGGAGAAAGCTAATGTTACTTGGCGAGAGATAGAGTCTATAATGGGTATAAAGAATCTGAAACGCGACATTGAAAATAAGAAGGCTTTTTCGAAAAGAAAGTTGAAATATCTTGCAAAGCTGTTAAATGTTTCGTATGACTATTTACTAGATATGAATATTGGCAGACAAGAAGTTAAATCTGAAATGGGATTTACATTAGTTAAGCCTTTTATAAAAGATTATGGTAGTTCATTAAAAGATATATTGTTACCTAATAGTGTAGATTCTTTAAATGTTAATGAAAAAAAGCGGCTATGGGAAATCATAAGAAAAAATAAGAATTGGTTAAGGGAATATATAAACATCTCAGATGGTAAATGAATTTAGGTTAAGTCATGGTGTTAAATGCATCATGGCTTTTTTTTTTCTTGTTTTCAAAAATTTTCAAGAGTTTTATGTACAGAACGGTTAGAAATGGCTTGTGTCCTAATAAAAAATTTTCAAAAGTTTTATGTGCAAAACAGTCAGAAATGGCTTGTAGCCTAATAAAACAGTTTCAAAAGTTTTAAGTACAAAGCAGTAAGAAATGGTTTGTAGCCTAATAAAAAATTTTTTTCAAAAAATGCTTGTAGGGAAATAACAGAGGAGTACTATTAAGACGCAACAGGAAGATGTTTGCAAATCATATAAAGATGAGGTGAAGTATATGAGCAAGATTACTCTGAATGACATCACTATTTTCTCTAAAAAAGAGAGACGTGTAGATGAAGCTAAGGTGAGGAAAGCATTAATTTCTTCTGGCAGATTGTATTCTGATTTTAATAACCTTTTCTTCTTTGATAAGGAGAAAAGAATAGTTGAGAATATCGGAGTCGCAGGCAATAAAGCAGTATCTAAAGTGCGTGCTGAATTATTTGATGATGATGTAATCGCTGTTTTGGATATTAAACGACTTGAAAATGCCCTGAAAGATATTGTAGCTATTCCTAAACTTTGGTTCGATAGCCAAAGAATGAAAAACACAACTATTGTCAATCTGCAAAATGGCGTACTTGATTTAAGTGATCTGACTTTAAAGGAAGAAAGTGATGAGGCGCTTATCTTTGACAGTCAATTAGACTTTTCTTTTAAAGGCAAAGATATAAACGTGAAACAGGAAGCACCTGTTTTTGCTAGATTCTGTGAGGAATCCTTGGGAACCGTATTTGAAGAAAATGGTAGAGTCCATGCGAATGAGCAAAAGTTGACATCTTTGTTACAGGGAATGGGCTATCTCTTATCAAATGTTGGTTCTTTTCGTAAAGCAGTATTTCTGATGGGACCACCTGCTAGTGGCAAAAGTACTATTCTTCACCTTTTAGCTAGGGTTATGACTCCAACTACAACGGTGTCAGCATATAATTTTCGTCAATTAACCAAAAGTTTTACGATGGCTTCTGTGGCAACTTCCAAGCTGAATATAGTTGAGGAATTGGATAATGTTTCCAAAATTCAATTAGAAGTATTTAAACTGCTGGTTGCTGGTGGGAGATTAAGCGGTGAACGCAAGTACCAGAGTGATGTGGAAGTGAAGGCATCAGTTAAGCTAGCTATCGCTAGTAATTCGCTTCCGCTTTTTGAGGCGGGCAATCTCGCACCAATCATTGATAGAATGCATCTGATAGTATTTGAAAATACCATTAGTAGTAGTAAACGTGATACTGACCTTGAAAGCAAACTTTGGCAAGAGAGGGATATAATTTTTTCTCTGGCATTGGCAGAATTTTCTAAGGTAGTACAAAACAAAGGAGAGTTCACTATGGATAATAAGGCAGAAGCACTTTTAAACAGGCTCCTTGAAGAGGCGAACAATGAAGAGCAATTCATAAAAACACATATAGAACTCTCTCCTGGTAGTAATTTAGCTGCGAATAGGATTCTTGATGCTTACCGTTCGTTCTGCAAAGAAAATGCTTTTGTAGCGAAAAGTCCACACTATTTATACCAAGCTATCTTGCTTGCTTTCGGTACTGCTGGTGTGAAGAAGAAGGTTCGTGATCCGGAAGTACTTTGCGGTAGCAGTGTTCAAGGGTTTGCAGGATTACGATTGAAAGGAGGTGAGGATGTTGACTAAGGAAGGTAATGTGAAGATTAGTCTTAACTTGAGTCGAGTACTCAAGGAAAAATTAGAGAAACAAGCAGTTGCTGAAGGAAAAACTCAAACAGATATACTGGTGAACCTCCTAGAAGCATATGTAAATGGGAAATCCGTTCCACCCCAAAATGAATTATTGGTAGAAAGTTGTAAGAAAATAGATTTGTTATTAAATTTTGAGCCTATGAATAAAGAGGCTTTACAAAGGGAAGTAGGTCGATTGATTTGGTTAGTAAAAAACTAAGTGTGATGCGCCTTATCAATACTAAGGCAAGTACAGCTAAGGAAAATTTACAGGTCCGTGAAAAGACTATAGATTATGTGCTTCGTCAAGAGGCGTGTAAAAAAGGCCTTATTCATATGAATGGCATTAACCGAAGAGATATTAAAGGTAGTTTTGGATATTTTGCTAAGGCTGCTGCAAAAGAGGAAGGAAGACCGCTGAAACATTTGGTTATTTCTTTCGGTGGTGTTAAGTTACCTTGGGAAAACTATCTCAATGTGACAAAGCAAATTGCTAGTTTCTATGGAAATACCTACCAAACAATTGCTGTCGTACATGATAATATTCCGAATCGTCCGCATGCTCACATTCTTATAGACACATTCAATGTGGCTACCGAGAAAAAGTTATCTGAAGGTCCTCAAGAGTTTCGTAAGCTGGTTGAACATATCAACGATGTATTGGAACAAAATGGGATACCGAAACTGTTGCAAGGCATGCGTAAACAAAACTTATGTAAATATACTGGAAATGGCTCTAGGGAAGAAAGAATTTTGCCGATACCCAAGCAGGCATATACAGTTGAAACGTGTAATGAAACAAGTGATAGAGGATTAGCCTTTCATTACGAGAAAGACAAACCTATTGAAGTACCACCTATGGTAGCACAATCAGGACTTGAATTTATGCGTAATTGGGATATAAGGGACTTTCAAGGAGCACATCGCTTTTTCTATCCTGAATTTTATAAGAAATGAGGTAATTATTAATGAAAAACGAAGAAAGAATTTTTTTCAAAGGATATTGCTTAATTTTGGATGGACGTATTGAGGCTGCAAATGGTATGGCAGTGGATGTTAATAAAAATGTAAAAGTATTTATTAACAATGCTGATTTTGACGCTGGAAGACTTGAAGAATGTGCTCAACACTATCTTCAAAGAAATGATGTGCTTGTAGGCGAAGCTGATGACTTTATTAAAAACAGTAAGTTCTTCAATCCTACCAGAAATGAGATGGCAGTTCCTTATCATAAGGTAAAAGTTATTGATAGCGAGTATAACCATACTTGCGTGAAATGTGGTGCCAAGGTGAATGAAAAAGTACATTCCTTTTGTGAATCCAAAGGCTGGGATACTTTGTGCTTCTCCTGTCAACCAAATCGTAAACGCAAAAGAATTTGATTATATATTATATTGATAAGGTGGTGGTGACGTATGGCTCGGGTAATGCGTGGCTTGGATGAATTGAAAAAGGATCGACTGTACACAGTGAAGGAACTTTTGGATTTCATTCCTGTCAGCAAAAGCAAGCTGTATAGCGAACTCAAATCAGTACCTTGTGTAGATTTCTGCGGAAGAGTTACTTATTTGGGTGGAGATATACTTGAGTATATTTATAGCAGGCGATCCTGATGTACAAGCCGCCTAGTAAATCTAGGCGGCTTTCTCAAAAATAGAAAGGAGGTGCATTGATATGGGGAGACGTTCTAATAATGAGGGTAGTATATATAAAGATGAAAAATTAAACAGGTATGTCGGTCAATTTCGTTATATTGACCCTGAAACAGGAGAAAAGAAACGCAAAAAGATTACTGGTATAAAGAAGTCAGACGTGATAGCTGCAGGTAAAGCTTTTTGTGAGCAAAATAAAAAAGAACTTGAGGAAAAGCAGGATTCTTTTAAGGTTAATGTACTAGAAAGTTATATGCATAATTGGCTTAAAAATACTGTTAAGCCGACTATAAGACAAAAAACATATGAAAGATATGAGAGTAACTTTCGATGCCATATAGCTCCTAATATTGGAGCAAGGAACCTTAAAGATATAAATAGGTTAGTGCTACAAGAGTTTTTTGCAGGGTTAAAGCGTAAAGATGGTAAGCCTTTAGCGGCAAGAACCGTAAATAGTATTAGAAATTTACTGCATGCGGCTTTTGATGCTGCTGTTGCTGATGAATTAATAGCAAGGAATCCGGTGGACTTAACAAAACCTAAAAAGACGGAGAAGACTATTATTAACGTATTTACTGAATCGCAATACAAAATGCTACTGGCTGTTGCTAGACGACATAGCATCAAAGCATATTTGGTTATAAGAATTGCATTTGCGACGGGTTTTAGAATAGGTGAGATATTTGGACTGGAATACAAAGATGTTGACTTTTTAGCTAATACTTTAAGGGTTAGGCAAACTGTTATTTCAACAAATCACGGAAAACAGCTTCAGCAATTAGCCAAGAATGATACTAGTTTACGCACTATTAAAGTTGAGAAAGCATTGATAGATGAATTAGCAAAGTACAAAAAAATACACGACATTCAAAAGAAATATAATGGTCGTGTAGATGGAAATGATTTTATTATTGAAAATATGGATGGAAGTTTTTGTAATCCTTCTTATTTTACAGATAAAGTATTTAAAAAGCAGTTGTTGAGAGACGCAGCCATTTCTGATAAATTTCGTATGCATGATTGTAGACATACACATGCTACCTGGTTAATCGAAAAGGGAGTGAATATAAAAATTGTTTCTGAGCGTCTGGGGCATAAGAGTATACGCATTACGCTTGACATATATTCTCATGTAACCAAGGCTATGCAGGAACAAGCTGTGCAAGCTTTAGAGGGTATATTGTAATGCAGTTGATGTAATACAGATGTTGTAATACAAAACGGTATCCTGGGCTGATGTATTATTTTAATAAGGTCTGTTTAAAAACGACCTTTATTTTTTATGGTTTGACATTAGGTTCAAGCGACTAATCATCCCCTAGCGGTTATGCTAGGGGATAATTTTATGTTCTGTTAGCTTGTTCGTTAATATAGCCTATGATTGATTGTTTTGGTATTTTCCATTTCCCTTTTATTCGGAAACATTTAATTTCTCCAGTGCGTAATAGCTCATAGGTAGTATTTTTACCTATACCTAAAATTTCCATAACATCTTCTACTGTTAAAACGTCTCCATATTCGTTAAGCATCGTTAAATCTCCTTTCATTTGATTATTATTGATTATGTCTATTTGAGGTTGACCCTTTAACATTATTAGGATTAAGAATTTGTTCATTGCATATATTGATAAAATACTTTATTTGGTAAGTAATGAACCAATATAATTAGACAAGGTATCCACTGTTATAAGATAAGTTTTACCACGTTTTATTACAGGTAATTTTCTAACTCTTACCAATTTTTGTATTGTACTGTAACTGCAATTACATAAAGTTGCTGCTTCTGTCATAGTTAATAACATTTTGTTTATTTCAGCACATACTTTCATAGGTATCCCCCTTTCTTTTATTGATATGTTAATGCTCTAATAAACTTATTTAACAATATTGCACACCTTGGAAAATTAAACAGTATTTTTCAATGACACATAACATACTAATAAATATCCCCAAAGGGGATATTTATTAGTAGCCATTCGAACTGATTCTGTAAACATAATGGTTTTAAATTGTATATTATAGATAAGAACTTGCAAGCTTATGGCTATACCATAAGCCCTTGCAACGGAACATAGGAACATAGATAGCGTTAATCCTCAATGCTTTTAGCATTGAGGATTTTTTATGTCTAAAATCCTAACTCTGGCTAGTGTTGCTAGCGTTATTTACATATAAAACCAAATCTAAAATCAAGGAGATGTATATCATGAAACAAGGAATCAAAAGTATCGAAAAGCTCTATGAGGAACTCATTCGTCAACGTGAAGCTAGGCAGGATTTGTCTGCCGACACTTCCCTACTTACTTTTAACAGTATTAAAGGCAATAGCGTTATTAGCGTTAATACAGACAACGATGTATTATCTTACTATGTATCTGATATTGCCCATCGTCAGTTAGCAGATTATCTCAACATTCCCTTCAAATACTATGAGAGAATGCTCAACGAACAACCACAACTTCTGGATATGAACGTGAACTGCTGGCTTATGAGCAATCCTCAAAAACGTATGCTTCGCACATTGGATGGTAAGCTTAGAGCATTTCTCAGTGACCGTTACCGTAGACTGGATAATCTGGAACTTGTGGATCACATTCTGCCTGTAATTGCACAGATGAAAGGTTGTGAGGTAATAAGCCAAGACATTACGGAAACACATCTTTACTTAAAGGTAATCAACAAAACCTTGAAGGCAGAAATCTCTACAGGTGATGTTGTGCAGGCTGGTTTTGTTATTTCCAATAGTGAGATTGGTTTAGGAGCACTCAAGATTGAACCACTTGTTTATCGTCTGGTATGCAAGAACGGCATGATTAGCAAGGACTATTCCCACAAGAAATATCATACCGGCAGACAAATTGAGAATACTGATAATGCTTATGAACTTTATTCTGATGCAACCCTTGCTGCGGATGACAAAGCTTACTTCATGAAAGTGCAGGATATTGTTAGTTGCGCAGTTGATGAAGCAAAATTCCAACTTACCGTAGACAAGATGCGTAAAGCTAAAAGCATCAGTACTGGTGACGACCCCATTAAAACTGTAGATTTGTTATGTGATAGATATATTCTTAACAGACAGGAAAATGCTTCTATCCTTATGCATTTTATGAAAGGTGGGGATTTATCTCACTTCGGTCTTGTCAATGCAGTAACCCGTGCTTCTCAAGATGTAAAGGATTACAACAGAGCCACAGAACTTGAACGTATTGGTGGTGTACTTCTTGAAGAAGGAATTGAAAAGGCAGAACCTAAAAGTAAAATATTGATGTTACCACAAGCAGCTTAAAGAAATAATAGGGAAAATTTTGTTGAAGCTTGTTGAAATGTGTTTACACAAGTGCTTCTTAGTGTATAATAAAAACATAGAAACATGTTATGGGGTGATGTAATGGTACTGAATCTTAAAGTTAATCCATATACACCTGGAGCTGGTATGGTTCCGAGATATTTAGCAGGACGTGAAGATATACTGGAAGATGCAAAGGATACATTGGCTTATATTGCTAATGGTTATGCAACTAGGTCTGTTGTATATTATGGCTTACGCGGTGTTGGCAAAACAGTACTGCTTACCGAAATAGAAAATATTGCTGCCGAAAATAAAATTTACTATGAACATATTGAAGCTATGGAAAACGGTTCCTTTATGTCTAGTATTTCCCTCTACGTAAATAAGGTGCTCCGCAAGATGAGCATCGTAGAAAAAGCAAAGCAATATATTGATACCGCTTTCAGCGTAGCTGCTGCCTTCCAAGTATTTTATAACAAAGAGGGCGAAGCAAGCGTAGGTGTTAATCCTGAGATGGTAAAAGGAGTCGGTGTTGCAGATACAGGTAATCTTCAGAATGACCTTACGGAACTTTTAGTCCATTTAGGCAGAGTTGGT
Source organism: Phascolarctobacterium sp. (assembly GCA_017457085.1). Classification (GTDB taxonomy): domain Bacteria; phylum Bacillota; class Negativicutes; order Acidaminococcales; family Acidaminococcaceae; genus JAHHUH01. The sequence continues at coordinate 8,734 of JAFTID010000036.1, read as the reverse complement.
CAAAAGATTGGTATGGGTGCTGCTCTTTTCATTGATGAAGTGCAGTATCTTAAAGATGATGAATTTGAAGCACTTATGGCTGCTATTCATCGTTGTAATCAATTAGGACTTCCCTTGGTAGTCTTTGCTGCTGGACTTCCAAAAATCGCTAAGATTGCCGGTGACATCAAATCTTATGCCGAAAGGCTTTTCCGATTTGTTCCCATAGATAAACTTGAAGCTGAGGACGCAAAACTTGCACTTACCGAACCTGCTGAAAGATTCAATGTCAAATATGATGACGAAGCAATGCAAGAAATCTTGAAGCAAACAGAGTGCTATCCGTATTTTTTACAAGAATATGGTCAGCAAGTTTGGAAACAGATTGATGAGAATAGTAGAAGAATAAGCCACGAAGGCACGCTCAATGCATATCCTAATTTCATAAATGCACTGGATGAAGGTTTCTTTAAGGTACGTCATGACAGGGCAAGTGAAAAGGAACTGGAATTTATGAAGGCTATGGTGAAATGCGGAGAACTTCCCTGCCAAACCAATCAAGTTGCGTCAATAATGAAGAGTAGCTATAACCAGATAGCACCGATTAGGGCACAGCTCATCCACAAAGGATTCATCTATGCAACTAGTCGTGGCGAAATAAGCTTTACGGTACCGCAGTTTGATAAGTATCTGAAAAGAATATACAGTATTTAAAACTTACGCAGGCAACCCCAGCGGGTTGCCTGTTTTGGTTTGGAGGAATTTATGATGAGATTTCAAGTTGTAGAAACAAAAGTATTTATCGTTGATTCTTATGACGAGACTACTGCTCGGATGACAGTAGATGCTCTGCAGAATGAAATGCAGATGAGTGAAAGAAGCTTCAATGAAGCCAAACACGGCAACTGTGCTTCTTACGGCAAGGTAATTGAAATGGCAGAAACTACTAACATATTTGTTGCATAAGTGAGGTGGATATATGGCTAATCATTGTAGTAACTGCATTGCTTTTTATGGCAATGATTTAGATAAATTAGAGAATTTTAGAACGCTAATGGATGATAAGTGTGAGTTCATTCGTGATTTTGCTATGAAGTGTGGTTACTCAGAAGAGGAAACCTTTAGATTTACAGACGGCAGAGATACTTTCGTTGAAGTTTCCGACGTCGTGAACAGAGATGATACTTCATATTATTTCATCATTCAAACAGAGTCTGCTGGGACACCAAATGTTGAAGCATTCAGCAAAATATTAGAGGAACGTTACAGTAACCAAATAGATTTTGTATATTGTTCTGTTGAACCTGGATCTGAAATTTATGTCAACACAGATACAAATGGAAGATTCTTTTCAGACCAGTATCATTTAGACTTCTGCATCAATGGTGAGTACGTTATGGAATACTATTCAATATTCAAAGAAGTTGTAGAGGTGCTTAGAGAAAAGATTCCGGAAATGGAATTTTCTAACTATGATTCTGTTGACGAAATAAACGATAGAGTGCAGAACTGGCTTATAGATAAACCAGATGATTATTTCAATCTGTACGAATATAGTGAAGAATGAAAGGAAGTATTAGTATGGGTGCAACAGAATTTATCTGCCCTAGTGGTAACAAGATACCTATAGGTTTCTGCCTTGAAAACTGCATTGGTAGCGAAAGATGTATGTTTCTTCCCACCCTTAGAGCTGTAGCAAAATCTTTAGACCGAAAGATTAAGGAACCTACTGTCACTGAACTTCTTTGTGGTACGAGGGAAACCTATCTCAAGAAAACAACTGATTATGCAGTCGATCCAGTACAACAGCTCTATGCCTTACATGGTAGTGCTGTGCATACCATTAATGAAGGATTTACTGATGGGAATATACTAAGCGAAGAACGATTGGCTGATGATATAACCAGCGGTAAGTTCGACTTATATGGGCAAATAATTAGTTATGGAGATAATACTCTTGGTGATTATAAAATCACTAGTTCCTATAAGCTCATGAGAGTATTAGGATATTACAAAGTTGATGTTCCTACTGGTGAAGTATATAAAACAGGCTTGAAGAAAGGTCAGCCCAAGACTAAAAAAGAATGGCGTACAGATGGTGTACGCCATATTTTAGACTGGGCTATCCAGCTCAACTATTATCGTATTCTATTGGAACAAAGAGGTTTTGAAGTTAAAGATATGAAGATACAAGCATTTTGTAGAGACTTTAGCCTGCGTATTGCTGCAGAGCGTAATATAACAAGTCCTCTTTATATCATCAACATCAACAAGATTTCCGACCATTGGATTAAGCTTTACATGGAAACTAAAGCAAAATGCCTGAAAAGAGCCTTGGAAACAAAGGAGCTTCCACCGGTATGCACTGTAAAAGAACGTTGGAAAGACCGTAAATGTTTGGATTATTGTGCAGTTGCAGATAATTGCGATTACGGGAAAATGGTTAAAGAAATTAATCTGAAAGCTGCGTGAATTAGAAATAAACTATAAGATAGCCAAAAACATTGTGCTTTCGTCTATTTTATTATGGAGGTAAATGTAATGAAAAGTTATGAAATCATGTATATCGTCAAACCTATGGAAGATGATGCGTTTGAAACCATCGTCAGCAAATTCAACACACTGATAACTAATAATGGTGGTATCATCGAAAAAGTAGACCGCTGGGGCAAGAAACGCCTTGCCTATGAGATTCAAAATCTAAAGGAAGGATTGTATGTGCTTGTAACATTTTTGGCTGAATCGAAGTGTGTGCATGAGCTTGACAGAGTTATGAAGATTAGCACCGATGAAATTCTTCGACATATGATTATCCGAAAGGGTGAATAGTGTGGAAGTATTGCGACGAAACATTAAAATCTTTTACGTTAAAAATTTAATATTTTGCTTAATTTGGTGAAAGGAATGAGTTGTTATGCCGAATGGTGCTATTAGATTACTGACAGCAAATGATGTCGAGTTGAGAATCAAACAGATAACAGAAACTAAGAAAGGTGTTTTTGTAACTCTCTTGGTATATAAAGATGCTCGTACAGATATGGATATACTAGACGAAGCATTTGGCCCTATGAACTGGCAAAGGAAGCATAAACTAATTGGTAATGCTATGTATTGTGCAATAAGTGTTTGGGATGCTGATAAGAAACAATGGGTTGAAAAAGAAGATGCCGGTAAAGAAAGCTACAGTGAAACAGAAAAAGGGCAAGCTAGTGATAGCTTCAAACGGTCAGGAGTAAACTGGGGAATTGGTAGAGAACTGTATAATGCACCTAAGATTCGTATCAAGCTTGAAGCTGGTGAATTTATCAAAGAAGGAAATGTGATTAAAACTTATAAGAATTTCAGTGTAAAATCTATGGTATATGATAAAGAAAACTCTAAATACACAGAGTTTACAGTTGTAGATGAAGAAGGCAATGAGAAATTTAGTCTAAAAAGGTCTACAATTAAACCTAATGTTACTGATAATAGGAAGCAGGAAGATGGTGTAGCAGTTTGTTCTGGTTGTGGTGTGACAATAACTGATGAACGGGTCGTTCAATATTCAGTAAGATTCTATAACCAACCCTTATGCAGAGATTGTCAAAAAGCAAGTAGAAAGGCAGCATGATATGAAACCACTAAGTGTTTTAGATAAGCATATGCTAAGAGATATGATGAGTATGAGCGATAAACTCATATCAGAGCTGTTGCAAGAGAACAACGACTTACGAAACATAGTGGTCATAGAACGTATTGCCAACATCATGATTTCAAGGTTGCGTAGGTTTTTGAGAACTATGGATGAAAAGGAGATTCTGGAGCTTACAAAAGAGTTGGGTTCCTTAAAGAAGATGAGGATAGCAGATAAACGATTGTTGAGTAAAACAATACTGAAATTTCTAGTTTGATTTATCAAAAAATCTAACAAATGAGCAATATATTGACTAACAGGAAATTATATTCCCAACAGTCAATATATTGTTTTTCGTTTAGTAGCATAATATTTATAGGAGAGTGTGAATATGTTTGCTACAAGATATAAGAAAATTGGTGCAAAAATTTTATATAATCGACGATTACAGGGTCTTACTCAAGAACAGCTTGCAGAGAAGGCAAATATTTCACCATCATACTTGTCAAAGATAGAGCATGGGTTGTATTCTAATTTGCCCATGACCACGCTATGGATTATTGCCGCAGCTTTAGGGGTAGATTCAAACGAGCTGTTGGAAGAGTAGTTGAGACGATATTCAAAGGTGTTACATCATTAGAAGTATCAATAAAATATTAGTAAAAGAAGATAAATTGAGATATTTGAGAGGTGAGGTAAGCGTATTAATCAGTTAATAATTAATGCGCTTTTTTTTTTTAAGAATGTCAAATTGTGGCTTCATAGAATGGTAAAGTTAAATATGCAAATGTTATCGATGCAAGAGGTGAAAAAATGGAAAATGTTGAGTTGAGGAAGGAAAAGTATTGGAAAGATGTTTTTAAAAGTGGGAATGAATTAGGAGTAAGCGATATTTATGATCGCCGTTTATATGATAGCTCTAGAGCTAAAAGAGTTGCGATGAATGAGGCTTTTGAAAATAAAACTTTGGAATGTGATTATACTGGCAGTTTGATGCATTCTGACAAGGTCGCTATGAATAGAAAGTACCATACCAATAGTGCAAGCGTTAGAAATAGGCATATAGCTGAACCTGATCATATTGTTCCCATAGAAAAAGTGCATAGTAGGTATAAAGGGAATCCTTTTCTGAAGAATGAGGATATAAAAGAAATTGCTAACCTAAAAACAAATTTAAAAGTTATATCTAAAACGGTAAATAATTCTAAGTTAAACAAGACAAATATTGAATATGTTAGTAATAGGTTCATAAATAAGGGTGATATTACTACAAAGCAGGCTGTTAAGATGGTTTCTGATCAAATCCTTTCAAGTGCAATACAAGATGTATATGCAGTGGGTCTAACTGCTAAAAATGTCGCTCAAAGTGGATTGGCAGGTATTTATAATAATAGAGCTAATATAGCAGTTAGTCTTAGTGTGAAGGCAACGGAAGAACTAGTAGCTGTTGCTCAAGGAAGAAAAGATATTAAAGAAGCTGGAAAGGATATGATAGCACTAGGAACCAAATTAGCTGGGAGTAGTGCAATTCAAAATATCGCTGCTGATGGATTGGGGAGTATGATAAAAGAAATGCCACCCAATAAGGTATCTGGATTGCTGAAGACAACTAGATTTTTAAAAAGTAGTAATGCTGCTATGTTAGTTACTTTAGCAGTAACAGTTGGTGATGCAGCCATAGATTTTGTTAATGGGGAAATAACTGCGCAAGAATTTGTTCAGCACTCGTTGCTTAACGGTGGTGCGTTAGCATTAAATTCATCAATACAAAGTTTGGCTGCTGGGCTTAGTTTGGGACCTGGAATGGTCGCTGTAGTTGTTGGTTCTATACTTATCTCAACCGTTTGTAATTATTTTATTTCTAATTTACAAAACTTCAAAGAAGAGCAAAATTTAATGCGTAGAAGAGTGAGATTTGCTAACGCATTGGCGGATGAAGCTTTGTTGGAAATGGAAAAACAAAGAAATATTTTAAATAATTTGGTTTCGGAAGAGTTTAGCGAGTGGGATAGAGTAACCAAAGAGGCATTTGAAAATATTCAGACTTCTGTTTTTAGTAATGACATAACTGGTTTAACTGAGGGGATAGACAAGATACTTGGCTTGTTTGGAGAAAACGTGAGATTTAAAAGTAGTATGGAAGTAAAAACTTCTATTTTGAATAAAGAAGTTTTTGTTTTTTAATGGGTTGAAAAAGAGGTGGTAGAGGTTTTGGTCGCTCCTATTGTTTTTTATGGATTATGTGGTATAGGTGGATACATAGGTTCTAGAGCTGTTTCTAACATGCGTACTGTTGACTCTAATAATGAACGAGCAATGAAGAAAAATGCTAGAGCTTTTAATAAAATGGCTGATGCACAGACTGAATTGTTAGAAACACAACACGCTGTACAAGAGAGTTTGCTTAGATTAGCAAATAGAAAGAAGGGAATAATTAATACAAGTATTAAAAAATTTTTAGATATATACACTTTATTACAAGAAGTTAGATTTGTACAAAAAAAGGATATTTATGAGCTAATAACTGCTCCTGTTATGAATGAAACAGTAAAAGTTCTAAACCAATCTATTTCTGTTGCTGGTATGCAGGGGAGTAGTTCGGAAATAGTTCATTGTTTATTGTGTTTAAGTATTACAAAGTCTATCGTTTATGACTCTGAAAGAGCTTTAAGTGTTGCGAGAATGAGGGAAAGGCAAGCAGATGTAATTGCTTCACAGGCAGAAACCAATGTTATAGCGTTAAAGGCCATTGGAGACAAGGCAGATAGAATTGCGGATTTGTTGACAAAGTTAAATCAATTATTTTATAGAAGTATTAATGTGATTGATAAAATAATAACTGAAAAGAAAAACAATATGGATCTCTATAATAATCATGACTATGAATGTATTATGACTTGTTTAAACATGGCTGACGCAATTAAAAAAATAATTGATGCACCTATATTCAATGATTGCGGCGAAATTACGGAACAGGCTCGTCGAGCGTTAGATATAGGAGAAAAATACGTTGAAAATTTAAAGAAAATTTAGGAGGAATGTATTATGAAAAAATTAGTTGTATCTAGGGAATGTACGGCATGTGGACTGTGTTTTGGTTGTTTTGATTTCCTTAAAGAAGGAAACGACGGAAAGGCTGTTGTTGAAAATAATGGTATTCTTCCAGCTAATGTAACAATGAATAAATTGCAGGAAGTGATTAATAATTGTCCTGTTAATGCCCTCAAAGTAGAGAACTTTGAGTATGTAAAAAGTAGTGGAACAAAAGGTGTAAAAGAATTATTAGGAATTATGAGGAAACCGCTGGATTATAAATTGCCTTCTGCAGATTTTTATAAATTTAATAATGTGGAGATTCCTATTCCTTACAGTCCGAATGAACATAGATACATTTATAAATCCTATGATTCTGCTGTTTCAGCTGGATTGGATGAGTTTAATCGTATAATGTATTCACAAAGAGTGGCATTGATTCAACAGGTTGTAATAAAATACAAAAATGATATATTGTTGCCCTATGTAAGATTAGAAAACAAAAAGGGCAATTATTATTATGGTGCAATTAATGAAGCCGTCACTAAAATGAAAGCATATGTAGCAGAAATAGAAGAGAAGACTGGCAGAAAATTAGCATTACCTAAAAACTTCTATGACTTTAAAGTTAGAGAAGGGAAGTCTCAAAAAGATATGTTTAAGCTATTTGAGACTTATGCAATTGACCAAGGATGGGCATCAAGCATAGCTGATGGTCTTGATTCATTATCAGAATATCGTACATGGGTGGATGTGGATGATACGACAGAATATGTTAGAAAGTCTCATTGGTTTGGTGATGATACATATGAGGAAGAAGATAGATACTGCTTTAAGTTAAGAGATGTATGTAGAGAATTGGCAAAAGATATTAACTTCCAATGTCATTTGGAATTAGATACAATGGCAGAAAATTTGGTGAACGGTTCGGTTAAGTATTTCTTTGGGGAATTAAATAAGGAGTGGAGCGAGAAGGTTAAACTAGTAGAAAATTTAATCGGCAAGATTTAAGGAAGGTATAGATTAGTAAATTATATCGTTTATAAAGTAGGTAAAACATAACCCGACCATCAAAAGTTAGGACTAAAATCTAACTATTGTTGGTCGGGGAAAAATCAAAACATATTTTTTTTTAGAATTGCTAGATATGATGTGTTTCAAGCAAAAATTAGTGAAATTACAAGAAAATAATGTTATAATGCTCTTGGTGAGCGACAAGAAGAACTCATGTTAAGTGTTATGTTTCTAAGGCAGTAGGTGCCAATTAGGTGCTAAATGTATTGGAAGTAATAAAAACATGAAACTAGAAGTGCGGTTTGACTTAATTTTTTGGATTTATCTGCCGAAAAACACCTAAAAAACGGTAAGTTTTTGCAGATAATGTTTTGCTAAATCGTTAGACGTGTCAAAGCGTGCGTGGGTTCGAAACCCACCCACTCCGCCAACATTAAAGATAGCGCATCAGAGAAATCTGGTGCGTTTTTGTTTTGCGGTGGTAATTTTTAAGAGCGTTTGTGCTTAATTGACAAGTTACATAATTTTTGAATAAGCTACCTAAAAAAAGAGAATGTGTTCAATACACAGTAAAGGACTAAAATTTTAAGAAAAATCCTTGCAAAAAATTTTTGAACACGTTATAATTCAATTATGGTAAAGAATGTTACAATTAAGGCGGTAATATTCATAAGGCATTTACCATAACCACCCCGTTTATAAAATTTCTATATTGGCAGAAGTGTATTTACGGGCAAAGTGTAGAGGAAACAAGGCAACTCTTACAGGAATTTGCTCGTTTTTATTTTCTCCGTATAGGGATTTTATAATAAATAAAAATCTCTTAATAAAGAGGAGGAAAACATTATGAAAAAATCCTTAGTACTTGCAATGGCAATGGCTCTTGGCGTAACTGCTTCCGCATACGCTGCTAACCCGTTCTCCGACGTTCCCGCTGGCCACTGGGCATATGATTCCGTAGCTAAATTGGCTGCTGCTGGCGTAGTTGATGGCTATGCTGATGGCGCATTTGACGGCGACAAATTGATGACCCGTTATGAAATGGCTCAAATCGTAGCAAAAGCTATGGCTAAAGGCGCTGACTGCGACAAATTG